>JAYVUZ010000069.1:0-4165 GCA_043787415.1 Fimbriiglobus sp.
GCCGCCGGGTGATTCTTCCGCCTGCCCGCCATCGTATCCCCTCCGAGGAGCCGCCGGTGTCGCTTAACCGGCGGTCCCGATTTCGGGGTCCACTATAGAGATCACCCCCGGCAGTCGGGTGTGCCGCGACGGCGACACCATATGGCGACCGCTGCACCAGGTGTTCAGGCTGCCTGGGGTGCCGTCGATTCCGGTGAGCGCGTCGCCAGCAACCTCACCGCCAGACCTGGCCGTGCCGCCTCCGGCCGCGGTGGCACGTGCGACGACCCAGCGGCGAGCGGTGGGTACGCCGGTTGCGGTCGCTGTTTCGCTGGTCGTGCCGGTGGCGAGTTATCTCGGCGGCCGGGCCGCGCTGCCACGGCTGGCCGCCGGCTACACCCGCGGGTTCGCCGACACCGTCCTGCGGTACACCGACCGCAGCTACGACGGGGCCAAGTGGGTTCGTCTCAAGGCGTCTGCTGCGCTGGCAAGCCTGGCCCGGCCGACTGGGTCGGCCAGCACGCTGTTCTCGATTGCCGGTCGGGATGAGGGGAACTTCTGGGTGGCGACGCAGTCGGGCACCGTCTATCGGAAGCGGGACGACGCCTGGCGGGTCGAATGCCAGCTCCGGAACGCCTTCAAGCCGATCATCCGCCCCGTCGATGGCGAACACCTTTTTGTGGCCGGGGAGAACTTCCACCGCGTGTCGGCCGGTGAGGTCGAGCGCCTCGGCGAGGCGAGAAATCCAAACTGGTCGTGGGGCGGCCGTATCGCTCCCCTGGCCGCCGACCGAGTCTACTCCCACGGCCTGACCATCGACCCGGACGTGCTGTACCGCTACGAAGGTCAGAAGCGGTCTCAGCTTCGGCGGGACGAGTACCGCGAAGCCACGGTGCATGACGCCGACGGTACGCCGCTCAGAGATCACGGGGTCGAAGGCGTCAACTGTACCCGGTCATTCGCCGCCGGCGGCGGGTACGGCGTCGCCCAAAGTCGGGGGCACGACGAGACCCATGCCCGGCTGGTTCGCTACGCCGGCAAGTTTTGGAGAACCACCTCCGACGACGACTTGTACGCCCCGCGCGACATGTGGCTGACGGGATCGACCGAGTCGCCGGCAGTCGTCGTCGTGGGCGGTGAGAGCAGTCTCGCAAGGGGCTGGGTCCACGTCCGCCGGACGCTCGCCGCCGGGGTGGACCACCGTCTCGCCGGATCCCTGGAGCCGACCTCGACCGACCTCCTTCGGGTCTGGGGCGTGTCGCCCGACAAGTACTGGGTGATGGACACCAACGGCACCGTCTGGCAGCGGGACGGGGCCGAGTCCCGGGTGGTGATCCGCGGGCTGCGGCGGGAGCAAGTCCAGTCCCACGACGCCTGGGTCAGCCCGACAGGGGCCGTCTACGCAAGCACTGAAGACCGCCTCGACAAGCTGGGCTGAGCGATGCCGCCCGCCCCGCCCCCGCCGGCCCGCGGGCCGGCCGTCACCCTGGCCGACGTGCCCCTGGCCGTGCGCGGCCGGCGGCTCCTTGATGCCGTCACCCTACACCTGCCGGCCGGGGCGTTCGTCGGCGTGGTCGGGACGTCCGGGTCGGGCCAGTCCACCCTGCTGCGGGCCGTCGGCGGGCTGGCCCGGCCGACCGCCGGGGCGGTGCGGCTGGACGGGGTGCCGCTTTCGCCGGCCGCCATCCGCGCCGACCGCCGGGTAGTCTACCTGCCACAGGACGTGGTCGTCCACGAGGCCCTTACCCCGGCCCAGCCGCTCGGCTATCGGGCCGAACTCGCCGGCCTCGGGGCTACGACAGCCGGCCGGCAGGGGCTGGTGACGGCCGCCCTCGCCCGGGTCGGGCTGGCCGACCGAGCCGGGGTTCCCATCGGCCGGCTGTCCGGCGGCCAGCGGAAGCGGGCGGCCCTGGCCGCGGAGCTGCTCGGCGACCCCCGGCTGGTGCTACTGGATGAGCCGAATTCCGGCCTCGACCCGGCCACCGACGCTGCCATGACGGCCCTGTTCCGTTCCCTCGCCGACGACGGCCGGACGGTCCTTGTCGTCACCCACGCGCCGGCCGGGCTCGCCGCCTGCGACGGGCTGCTGGTGCTAGCCGACGGCCGGCTCGTGTACGCCGGCCCGCCAGCCACGGTCCCCGAGTTTTTCGGGGCGAAATCACTCGACGGGGTGTGCGCCGCACTCGCCGCACGGCCGGCCGCCGAGTGGGCCGAGCGGTTCGCCGCCCGGCTCCCGGCCGCCCGGCTGCCGCCGGCAGCCCCGCCGCCCCCGCCGGACGGCCTTCCAACGGTAACGCCCGCCGCCCGGGCGGTCGTCCTCGGCCGGCGCTACCTGCGGCTGCTGGCCGCCGACTGGCCCGCCTCGATCCTGCTGCTCACCCAGCCGGTGGTCATCGGGCTGATGACCGGGTGGACGTTCGGGGACGTGCGGTCGGCGTTCGCCGACCAAGGGGCGGCCGACGCACGACAGGTGTTGTTCGTGCTCACCCTGGCCGTGCTCTGGTGCGCGGGGGCCGGGGCCGTGCGGGAGGTGGTCAAGGAGTTGGCGGTCGTCCGGCACGAGCGGCGGTTCGGTCTCGACTTTCGGGCGTACCTCGCCTCGAAGATGGTGCCGCTCGGGGCGGTGGGGGTCGGGCAAGCGGCGATCCTGCTGGCAGTGGTCCGGCATTTGGCCCACCCGCCCGGGGCAGCGGACATCCAACTCGTGGTGTTGGCGGCCACCGCCGTCGCCGGCACCGCCTTCGGCCTGTGCGTGTCGGCGACGGCCGGCACCGCCGAACGGGCCATGACCGTGTTGCCGGTCGCCCTGATCGGGATGGCCCTGTTTTCCGGCGGGCTGGCCCGGCTGACCGGCCCGGGGCTGCTAGCCGCTCGGGTCGGCTCGCCCGCCTACTGGGCTATGGACGGCCTGAAGACACCACTCAGCACCGCCCTGACGACCGCGAGTTATGCGGCCGCCCCCGGCTCGTTCCAGCCGCCCATCCTGGGTCCGGGCGGGCCGCTCGCCCTCGACCTGTCCGCGCTCGGCTTTCAGGCCGTCGCGCTGCGGGCCGCCGCCGGCCTGACGTTGCGGCGGCGGCTGGCCGTCGAATAGCCGGGCGTCGGCCCCCGGTCAGTACCGTCCAGTTGCCCGGTCGAGCTCGTCCCGGACGATCCGGCCGGCGTCGTCCAGAAGCGGCTGCCGCAGCAGCCACCGCAGATAGCCGGGGTCCGCTGCGGCAACCACCGTCGGCGCCCACCCGCGGTGCTTCCCGCGGGCGCATGCGACACCGCCGTCCGGCATCCGGTCGAACCAGCCGCCCGTGTCGCCTGGGGAGAACGCGGCCCGCAGCCCGACCGAGTCGTTCGGCAAGTCATGGGCGGCCACCTGAGCGTCGAGCACCGCTAGGGCCGCCCGGGCGTCGGCTAGGGCGTCGTGTGCGGCCGGGTGTTCGCACCCCAGGCAGGTGCGGACGGCCGCCGCCAGGGTGCGGGGGTGGTGCCGGCGGAACACCGCCAGCGGGTCCAAGACGGCCCGGCCGGCCAGGTCGAACGGCACCCCGGCCCGAGCGAACTCGGCGGCCAGCACGGCCAGGTCGAACGGGGCGTTGAACGCCACCAGGTCGGCGCCCGCGAGCAGGGCGGCCGGACTTTTCGCCACCCGGTGGAACGGCGGGGCGGTCGCCACCATGGCGTCGGTGAGGCCGTGGACGGCAGTGGCCGCGGCCGGGATCGGCCGGCCGGGGTGGATGAGCCGGTGCCGGTGCTCGGCTTCCCCGCCCGGCTCCACCCGGACGACGGCGACGGCCACCGCCCGGTCGGCCCGTGGGTCCAGCCCGGTCGTCTCGGTGTCGATCGCGCAGAGCGGCCGGACGAGCCGCAGGTGGTCAAGGGCCGCGGGCATCGGCGACCTCCGTGGGAGTTGTGGGGGGCGGCGGCGGGGTGCCGGGCGCGGGGTTCACCAGCCCGGCCGCCACCAGGGCGGCGAGCCGATCGAGCAGGCCGCCCAGGGGTGTTGTGGCCGGCGGGGGTTGGGGCGTCGGGGTCATGGGTTCCGCGGGGTAGGAACGGAGCGACCCCGCGCGGCAAGCCGCGCGGGGTCGGGGTGGGGTTGGCGGGCGGTCGGGGTCAGCCGCCCGTGGCCGGCTGCCACACGGGGTAGCCGGGCAGCGGCTCGTACCGGAAGCGGACCCGCCGGTGGCGGGTC
>JAYVUZ010000070.1:0-6128 GCA_043787415.1 Fimbriiglobus sp.
CGGCAGGAGCTTGCGGGCCATCCTGGCAGCCTCGTCGGGAGGCCGTCAGGCTACCCGGCCGACACCACGCCGGCCAGTAAAGTTAGGGTTTCTAAGCCAATGAGTGCAGACCGTACGTGAGGTGAGGGCTGGCGAGTATATTCTTTGCCAGTTGGAAGCTGTTCATTCTGACTATGGGCGCCGTCGCCACAGGACTGCTTGTGCGGTTTGCCGGGGAACTGTTGCTCAAGTGGGCGAACAGGCGACTGGAGGAGAAGAAAGTCGTGGGTCGCACAAAAGATCTGCTAAGTCAGTCAGCAACGTGTTTAGATGAGTGCGAACGCTGTTGCAACCAATTAGCCAATTAGTTGGATGGCGGTTCACCGTCCCTGCCGACATACAACATAAATACTAGTTTTCTCAACGAGCATGCAGTCGATCTTCAGTATCTTTTAAAAACGAGTGAGTTGGATGCATTTCGTCTCACCCGCCGCGAACTCGCCCACGCTCGGCGGCGGGTCAACCAAGTGACGGCAGTACTGTTGAATCCTAATCCATATCTACACGGAAATGTCATCTCCCAGTGTTGTCAAGGGACGGTTCAGCTCTGCCGCTCAACAGCCAAGCAGTGCCACGACCTAAAGGCACTGTTTACGGCATGCCAAGAGAAGCTTGCACCACCAAAATATCCCTACTTTAGGTATATGATCGCCGCGTTGATTTTTCTGGCCTTCTTCAGCTTTCTTGCATACATTATTATCTTACCGGATCTGCCCCCGGCCGAACACGGCCAGGGATCAGTGAGTGCCCCCACGCGATCGGACCTGTTCACGGCAAAGCCTCCGGTCGACTCAGTTCGGACGCCAGAGACCCCACCAACGGCCGTTCGCCCTTGATCGCGACTTGCGCGGTGTGCGGCTACTGCGGATGGCATGGCAACCGGCAGATTCTTTAAGGGCGACGGGCAGACCGAGCCGGTGCCATGAGCCGCCAAATCATAACTAAAACCCGGCAACGCCCGTCCCCTGCCCGCCTTGACAGGCTCCCCCGGTCGCCGGTATCACTCACCGCTCGCCCGCACGGATCGCGGCCCGGGGTTCGGAATGCACGTGTCCGCCGTCGTCGCCCCGCCCGACTCACCCGCCGTCGGGCCGGACGTGTCCGTGTGCGTGGTCAACTGGAACTGCCGCGACCTGCTATTCAAGTGCCTCCGCAGCCTGTTCGCCCAGGAGCAGGGCGCCGCCTTCGAGGTGGTGGTGGTGGACAACGCCTCCACCGACGGCGCCGCCGACCTGGTCGAGCGGGAGTTCCCGCAGGTGCGGCTGCTCCGCAACCCGGACAACCGGGGGTTCAGCCGGGCCAACAACCAGGCCGCCCGGCTGGCGTCCGGCCGCTACCTGTTCTTCCTCAACAACGACACCGAGCTGGCCGCCGGCACGCTCGGCGAGTTCGTCCGCTTCGCCGACCGCAACCCCGGGGTGGGCATGGTCGGCCCCCGGCTGCGGGGCACCGACGGCGTGGCCCAGATCAGCTACCGCACCCGCCCGACCCTGCCGGCGCTGCTGCACCGGGTGAGCGTGCTGCGGTGGACCGGGCTGTTCCGCGGCGCCTACTACCGCTACCGCCGCAGCACCTTCGACCCGGACGCCACCCGGCCGGTGGACGTGCTCATGGGGGCGGCCGTGTTCCTGCCGCGGGACGTGTTCGACGCCAGCGGCCGGTGGGACGAGCGGTACCGCTTCGGCGGCGAGGACCTGGACCTGTCCGCCCAGGTGGGGCGGCACCGGCAGGTGGTGTACTTCAGCCGGGTGGAGGTGCTGCACCACGGGCGGGTGGCCAGCCGGGCGAACGTCGGGTTCAGCCAGCCGAACGTGGCGGTCGGGTACGTACACTACTTCCGCAAGGCCGGGGTGGGGCGGCCGGCGCTGCTGCTGTACAAGCTGCTGGTGACGCTCGACACGCCGGTGCAACTGGCGGGCAAGACGCTCCAGGCGGGCTGGCGGCGGCTGTTGGGGCGGCCGGAGAAGGCGGCCAAGAGCTGGCTGGCGGCGCGGGGGGTGTGGGGGTTCGTGCGGGGCGAGCTGGGCCAGTTCTGGCGGGCGTGAGGCGGGGCGCAGGCCTACCTGACGTAGGCCTATGAGATATCTGCCCACGTCTCGGGCTTGGGAATGACAGCCACATCCCTACGGCACGTGGCCAACGATTGCGGCAAGCCGGTCCCTTACCTCCGCGAGGTAGGTCGCTAGCCCGTTTGCATCGCCCCGTTCTCGAAGTACGTCCAACTGGGCCTCCACCCAGCACCGCCTTTCCCGGTCTTGGTCTCCCCCGGACAGTGTTCGCAGCACCCTCTTCGGGCTTCGCTTGGCAGTATCGTCCTTGCACGCTGTCAGCTCGTGGCTCCGCGGTCGCGGGTCAAATCCTAGGTGGTCACGCTCGTGCTGGAGCAGCGCGGTTTCGGCTGTACCTTCCGGGTCGAACCCGCTGAGCACCCATGCTTCCCGCTCGACAACAGACAGGCCGATCACGACCACCCGGCCGCTACGGTCCTGTTTCCGGGCCTGCTCCAGGCCGGCCCGCCGCTCTGGGTGGTTGTCTTGGTCGCGGATCAGCAAGACGGCCTTCGCATCGGGCAGAACCTCTTCAAGATACAGCAGGGCTTTACGAGCTGCCGACGCATCGGGCTGGCCTGGCTCCCCATCGAAATGGCCGTGGGCGTAAATGCCTCGTTCCGCTGCCATTTTGCCCACCGCCTTCCAAGCCAGTCGCCGGTCTCCCAACACGTGACTTACCCACTCCCGCTGGTGGACAAGCAGGTCCGCATCCAGCCAGGTGACGGTGTCCAACAGTACCCGATCAGCCAATTCGGTGGCGGTGGTGAAGTCCGCCTTGGCCTCGTGGACGACGGCAAAAAGACGGCTCATACTCCGGCCTCCGGGCCGGTCAACCATTTCTCGCCAAAGAGACTCCACAGCTCCCCGGGGGCCATCTCGTCCTTCCACTTGGCGAACTTCGGGTGATCCGTCAGACGACCGCAGCGGGCACGGCCGTCCGAGCCGGTCGCCATGATCCGCACTTGGTCCGGGGATAAATAGTTGAGTAGAAACGGCGAGTGGGCGGTAGCCACGACCTGCAAATCCGGGAACCGCCCGAGGAGCTGCACGAGAACCGCCACCAACTGCTTCTGGGCTAGCGGGTGGAGACCGTGTTCGATGTCGTCGAACAGTAGCACTTGCGGGCGGTTCGGGCCTAACAGTACAGCCAACAGACCCAGCATGAGCATAGTGCCTTCACTGGCGGTGCGCGCTGACACATCCGCTGCGTGCTCGAAGTCGAGCAGGATCAACTCACCCCGTAACCGGCGGCGGTGCTGCCGCTCGACCGTGTCTCGCCCGAACCGGACCAACTCGTGTTCGGTCTTAAACACGGCGTGCGGGCGGAACCGGATGTTTCGCAGCCTCGGGACCAGAGACCGGGCCGCTTTAACGTACTCGGCGAACCCGTCCGGGTCTCGGCCTAGCATCGCATACAGGACGGAAGCTAATCCATACCCAGTATGTTCCATCTGGGGCGGATCCCGGTCGGGATATGATGGCCTGGCAAGCTCGGCGGCATTCAAGTGCTGGAAGATCAGCCGCCGGGCGGGGGCCAGAGCTACGTCCGTCCCCGGCCCGCCGGGCGTGACGTGAAACTCCCACCGGCCCTTCTGAAATTGGTCGGCCGGCGGCGGGAAGCCGGCCGGCGGGGTGGCACGGATGCCAAACTCGCCGCTTGCCGTCCGGCAGCGAACGCACAGGTCGCCCTGCCCGCCCCGGGTGTATACCCAGTCCCCGTGCCGCTCGTGAGCGAACACCTTCTCCGGCCCTTTGGTGGCGGCACGCACGGTGTGATGGATGGCTTCCAGCACGCTCGTCTTGCCGCAGCCGTTGGCTCCAACGAAAACCGTTAGCCGCTCCAAGTCGATGGACAAGTCCGCAAGCGACTTGTAGTTCCGCACCTGCACATGCTGGATCACAGTCCGATCCCCCTATCTACAGTCAAGTCAAGGCGGTCGGAAAAATCGTTTCATCAAATCAGTTTACGAACAAAGATGCGTTTGCCCTCACACCGCCGCCCGGCGGCCCGGCTTGGTCGCGCTCACCACGTGGCCGCCCTCCACGCACCCGCCGCCGGCCGGCAGTATCTTGTGCGGCGAACACCTGTTGTCCGGGTTGAACGCCCCCCGCAGCCGCACCATCACCGCCAGGCTCTCCGCGCTGAACATGTCCGGCAGGAAGTCCAGCTTCTCCACCCCGATGCCGTGCTCGCCGGTCACGCTGCCACCCAGCCGCACGCACTCCCGCAGGATGGCCGCCCCCGCCGCCAGCACCCGCTTCACCTGGTCGGCGTCCCGCTCGTCGAACAGCAGCACCGGGTGGATGTTGCCGTCCCCGGCATGGAACACGTTGGCAATGCGAATCCCGGACTCCTCCGAGGTCGCCCGGATGAACCGCAGGATGGCCGGCAGCTTCGTGCGGGGCACCACCCCGTCCTGCGTGCAGATGCTCGGGGCCAGCCGGCCGAGCGCCCCGAACGCCTGCTTGCGGCACTTCCACAACAGCAGCCGTTCGGCGTCGGTGGCGGCCGTGCGGACCTCCACCGCCCCGCTCGCCCGGGCGATGGCCGCGATGCGGTCGGCCTCCCCCTGTAGCCCGGCGGCCAGGCCGTCCACCTCCATGATGAGTACCGCCCCGGCGTCCCGCGGGAAGCCGAAGTGGAAGGCGTCTTCCACCGCCGCCACGATAGTCTGATCGATGAGTTCGAGCGCCGCCGGGACGATGCCGGCCCCGATGATGTCCGATATGCACTGGGTGGCGTCGTCTACTGTGGCGAAGACGCCGAGTAGGGTCCGCACGGCGTCCGGGTTGCGGGTCAGCTTCACCCAGGCCTTCGTGACGATGCCGAAGGTGCCCTCGCTGCCGACCACCACCCCGGTCAGGTCGTACCCGGGGGCGTCCGGCACCGGGCCGCCGGTGGTCACCACGGTGCCGTCGGGCAGCACCAGTTCGAGGCCCAGCACGTGGTTGACCGTCACCCCGTACTTGAGGGTGTGCGGCCCGCCGGCGTTGGTGGCCAGGTTGCCGCCGACCGTGCAGGCGCCCTGGCTGCTCGGGTCCGGGGCGTAGTGGTAGCCGTGCGGCTTGAGGGCCGTCGTCAGCCAGACGTTGACCACCCCGGCTTCCACCAGGGCGTAGCCGTCGCGGACGTTCACTTCGAGGATGCGCTTCATGCGGGTGAGGGCGATCATCACCCCGCCGCCGACGGCCAGACAGCCGCCGGCCAGGCTGGTGCCGGCCCCGCGGGCCAGGAACGGCACCTGAAATTCGTTGCACAGCCGGACGACGGCCGCCACCTGCTCGGTGCTGGCGGGGAACACCACCACCTGCGGCTTGTTCTTCTCGACGGTGAAGCCGTCGCACTCGTAGACGGCCAGCTCGGCCGTGTGGGTGAGCACGGCGTCGCGGCCGAGTAGCGCCGTGAGCCGGTCGCGGAGAGTGGCGGGGGTCATGCGGGTATGGTACGGTGTGGGCAGATGAACGCACCACACCTCGAACTGGACACCCGTAGCGACTACCGGAAGGCACTGAACGAAGCCATTGCCGCCGACCCGCAGGAACCAATCCCGCCCGGGACGCTGCTGCGACCAACGGGGGCGTTCCTGAGTCCTCCGAGCCGCCCGCCGCTCAAACAGGCCGGCGGCGTACTCGCCGTACTCGGGCTGTTCACCCATGGCGCGACTTGTCCGTTCGCCTTGGTCCTGGGGTTGGAGTGGATGACCGACCGCCGCCGTTGCCCACACGTGCCGTCGGTTGATCGCCTGAGCGTCGGCCTCGGCGGCCTGCTTGCCGCCTACTGGGCGCTGGGGTTTTCAATGTACTTGGTCGGCCTCATTCCTACCCTTGCTCCGGCGTTGATTGCCTACTGGGTCGGGTTCGCCGGCTGGCTGATCTACCGGATGCTCACCCGCTGGCGGGACATCGCCGCCGACCGCCGGCTCGTTCGGCTGACGCCTCGCGTTGCTCTGTTGAAATCCCCTCAATCACTCGCTCTCTGGCACGGTCGGCGATGTCGTGTCGCCCTCTGCGATCTGGTTGTCAGGTGCCAAATCGATA
>JAYVUZ010000071.1:0-9967 GCA_043787415.1 Fimbriiglobus sp.
CCAGCGTAAGCTGGTCCGACCTGGGGCGGGACGTGACATCTCCCCCAGGCCGGACCAGCTTACGCTGGCCGCTCGCCAAAAAGTTGCGTCACTCCGGCAGAACCGGCTTGAAGTCCAGGTTCTTCACCAGGAACGCCCACAGGTCGGCCGTCTCCTCCAGTTGCTTGGCCAGCGGCTTGCCGGCCCCGTGGCCGGCCCGCGTCTCGATGCGGGCCAGCACCGGGGCGTCCCCCGCCTGAAGGTATTGCAGCCGGGCCGTGAACTTGAAGCTGTGGCCCGGCACCACCCGGTCGTCGGTGTCGGCCGTCGTCACCAGCGTCGGCGGGTACTTGGTGCCCGCCTTCAGCGCGTGGTACGGGCTGTACTTGACCAGCGCCTGGAACTCCTCCGGGTTGTCACTCGACCCGTAGTCGTCCACCCAGAAGCGGCCGGCGGTGAACTTCTGGAACCGCAGCATGTCCATGACGCCGACCGCCGGCAGGCACGCCCCGAACAGGTCCGGCCGCTGGGCTAAACACGCGCCCACGAGTAGCCCGCCGTTGCTGCCGCCCTGGATGCCGATCTTCTTGGGCGAGGTGATCTTCTCCTTCACCAGGTACTCGGCGGCGGCGATGAAGTCGTCGAACACGTTCTGCTTCTGGAGCTTGGTGCCGGCCCGGTGCCAGTCCTCGCCGTACTCGCCGCCGCCCCGCAGGCACGCTACGGCCAGCACGCCGCCCATCTCCAGCCACTGCGCCCGCGTGACGCTGAACCCCGGCACCATCGGGATGTTGAACCCGCCGTACCCGTACAGCAGCACCGGGTTCGTGCCGTCTCGCTTCAGCCCCTTCTTGCTCGTGACGAACAGCGGAATCTTGGTGCCGTCCTTCGACGGGTAGAACACTTGTTGCACCTCGTAGGCGGCCGGGTCGAACTTCACCTTGCTCTGGCGGAGCAGTTTGCTGGTGCCCGTCAGCAGGTCGTAGCGGTAGATGGTCGGTGGGGTGGCGAAGCTGCTGAACGAGTAGAACGTCTCGGTGTCGGATCGCTTGCCGGCGAACCCGCCGGCCGTGCCGATGCCGGGCAGGTCCACGTCCCGCACGAAGGTGCCGTCCACCGCGTACAGCTTGACGGCCGTCTGGGCGTCCCGCAGGTACGAGCAGGTGAACAGGTTGCCGACCAGCCCGACCCCTTGCAGCGTGTCCTTGCCCTCGGGGATGACCGTCTTCCAGTTCGCCTCGGCCGGCTTGCGGGTGTCGATGGCGATGAGTTGGCCCTTCGCCGCCTTCCACTCGGTGCGGAAGTAGAACACCGGGCCGTCGTTGCCGACGAAGCTCAGCTTGTGGTCGTGGTTGGGCACCAGCTCCGTCACCAGGCCGTAGGGTTCGGCCAGGTTCTTGTAGGCGACGCGGGTCTTGCGGCTGGTGGTGCCGTCGCTGAGCGACACGATCAGGTAGCGGCCGTCCTCCGACACGCCGCCGCCGACGCCCCACTTGGGCTGGTCCGGCCGCTCGTACACCAGCACGTCGTCACTCTGAGGGGTGCCGACGCGGTGGTAGTACAGCTTCTGGTTGACGTTCAGGCTCTGGAAGGCCTGGCCCGTCTCCGGGGCCGGGAACCGGCTGTAGAAGAACCCCTTGCCGTCGGTCGTCCACGACGTGCCGCTGAACTTCACCCACTTGAGTTCGTCCGGCAGGTCTTTGCCGGTGGCGATATCCAGCACGCGGAGGGTCTGCCAATCGCTGCCGGCCTCGCTGCGGGAGTAGGCGGCCAGCTTGGCGGCGTCGTCCGGGTCGAACCCGCCCATCGCCACCGTGCCGTCCTTGCTCCACTCGTTCGGGTCGAGCAGCTTCCGCGGCTCGGCGTCCGGCCCGTCCATGACATACATGACCGACTGGTTCTGGAGGCCGTCGTTCTTCTGGAAGAAGTACCGGCCGGCCGTCTTGGCCGGGGTGCCGAACTTCTCGTAGTCGGCGAGCTGCTTGAGCCGCTTGCCGATGGCCGCCCGCTCGGGGATGCCCTGCAGGTAGGCGTCGGTAACTTTGTTCTGGGCGGCCACCCAGGCGGCCACGTCCTTGGACGTGCGGACGTCGTCTTCGAGCCAGCGGTACGGGTCGGGGACGTTGGTGCCGTGGTAGGTGTCCGTGACCTCCACGGTCTTCGACTCCGGGTAGGTCACCGGCTTCGGCTCCTGGTAGGCGAGCGACAGGGCGATGGCGAGCGGGAACATAGCGCGGTCCGTGCGGGTGGTGCCGGTTGGTTTATGGCGCCGGGGGCGACTTGGGGGCGGTGCGGCGGACGCCCCGGAACGCCTGGGCCAACCCGAGCCGCCGCTCGCCGAGGGTGCGGGCGTGGAGGAGCCGCAACAGCCCGCGGGCCACGTCGGCGGCCGCCGGGTCGTTCGCCAGGTGGGCATCGACGTGCGGGCGGAACTTGCCGCGGCGGACCGTCACCACCTGGACGGCGGTCATGCCGAGCAGCCCCTCGGCCCCCTGAGAGACCCCCCAGCCGCTGGCCCCGCGGCCGCCGAACGGCGTCGCCGGGTGGGCGGTCGGTACGATCACGTCGTTCACCACCACGCTGCCGGTGCGGAGCTGGGCCGCGACCCGCTGAGCGGCGGCGGGGTCGCGGGTGAACACGGCCGCGGACAGGCCGAACGGGCCGGCGTTGTGCCGGGCGACGGCGTCGGCGTCGTCGGCCACGGCGGTGACGCCGAGCAGCGGGGCGAAGGCCGCTCGCCTCGATCACCTCGCACCCGCCCGCCACCGCCTCGGCCACCAACTCACCGGCGTGCGCCACCTGCCCGGCGGTCTGAAGCCGCACCGGCCCGCTCGCCTCGACCAGCGGCCGCAGCGCGTCCACGAATCGCCCCATCACCTCCTCCTGCACATACACCCGCCGCGTGGCCATGCACGTCTGCCCGCCGTTGAGCGTCGCCCCGTACCACGCGCTACGCGCGGCCAGCTCCACGTCGGCGTCGGCCCGCACGATCAAGGCATCGACGCCGCTCAGCTCCAGCGTGCTGGGGATCAGCCGCTCGCCGAGCCGGGCGGCCAGCTTCCGGCCGACCCCGTCCGAGCCGGTGAAGTGGACGAAGTCCACGGCCGCCTCGGCCAGCTTCGGGCCGTTCTCCCGGTCGCCGGCGACCCGCACCACCAGATCGGCCGGGAACCCGGCCGTCGCCAGCAGGTCGTCCAGCATGTCGGCGGTTTTGGGCGTGTGCTCGCTCGGTTTCCACAGCACCGCGTTGCCGGCGACGAGCGCCTGCACCAGCGGCACCAGCGTCAGGAAGACCGGGTAGTTCCACGTGCCGATGAGGCCGACCACGCCCCACGGCCGGCGATGCACCACGTCGCGGCAGCCGAACAGCCACAGCGGCCGGTCGCCGACGGTGCGAGGCTTCAGGATGCGGGCGGCGTCGGTGAGCAGGAACTTGCAGGCGGCGGCCGACGGCAGCACGTCGGTGGCGACCACCTCGCCGGGGGCGCGGTGAACGTCCGCCGCGACGGCGGCGGCGAGGTCGTCGGCGCGCTCGACGAGCAAGTGCCGCAACTCGGCGACGGGTTTCAGCCGGTCGCGGATGGGACGCGCCGCCCACTCAATCTGGGCGGCGCGGAGACGGGCGGTTTCGGCGGTGAACATGTAGGGTACGTTCTAACGTGCCGCCGGCGGCGGACAAGCGCCGGCCGGGGCGGGGGACACCCGCCCGGACCGGAAGACGGCACGGTGAACCGTGCCCTACGAAGCCGGGTCTTTGCCGTCCGTCCACGGGCCGGCCAGCTTGGCGTCGGCCGGCGGCTTCAGCGTGCTGCCGGCGTCACCGGCCGACCACCCGGCGATCTGGTTCGGCTTGCCCCGGCCCTTGCTCCGGGCCTCCCACTTGGCCGGCCACGTCGGGTCGGCGTCCAGCCCCTTCCGCTGCTCCTTGTCCCAGAACCGCACCTTGCCGGTGCGGTAGCTCTCGACCGCCAGGGCCACCGTCACGAACGCCGCCGCCCCCAGCTCCGGGGTGCTCAGCGTGTCCTGCTTGCGGGCCTTCACCCGGTCCAGGAAGTTCTCCCACAGGCGGTACGTGAGCTGGGCGTTCGGGTTGGCCCCCATGACGGCCGGCGGCTCGAACCCACTGGCCACCGTCGCCACCGTGCCGCGGTCGAAGTCGCCGGGGCCGCCCGGCTTGGTGGCGTTCTGGCCGATCACCTCGAACCCCTTCATCCGGTCGCCTTCCAGCGGCAGGAAGTCGATCGTCCCGGTCTTGCCGCGGATGGTCTCGCCGATCGGGTAGTTGTTGCACATGGTCGAAGTGATGAGAGCCTGACAGCCCTCGTCGTAGTCGGCCACGACCGTGGCCACGTCCGGCACGTCCCGGCCGTCGTACTCCAGGTACAGGCCGCCGGCGCCCACCACGCGGCGGGGGTAGCGGACCCCCATCGCGGCGATGAGGTGGGTCATCTGGTGAACGAACAGGTCGGTGAACATGCCGGAGCCGAAGGGCCAGTAGCACCGCCACTGGGCGAACACCGCCCGGTCGAACGGCTGCTCCTTCGCGGTCGGCCCGAGCGGCTGGCCGTCCACGCTCTGGAACCCGTGGCCGAGGAACAGGTCCCAATCGACGGTCTTGGGGTTCATGTCCGGGGTCAGGTAGTAGTTCCGCCACATGCCGATGTCGCTGTTGCGGAAGTACCGCGTCTGGGCGTGCATCACGTGCCCGATCTTGCCGGCCCGGATCAGCTCGTTGGCCTTCATCCAGGTGGGGTCGCTCATGCTCTGGACGCCGACCGACATGACCCGCCCGCTCTTCTGCCAGGCGTCCACGACGGCCAGCGCCTCGGGGACGGTCTTGGTCATCGGCTTCTCGCAGTACACGTCCTTGCCGGCGGCGAAGGCGTCCAACACCTGGCGGGCGTGCCAGTGGTCGGGGGTGGCGACGCACACCACGTCCACGTCCTTGTTGTCGAGCAGCTTGCGGTAGTCCTTGGTCACCCGGGCGGTGTCCTTCGGGTCGAGGCCGCACCGCTTGGCCGTCGGGTACAGGCCCTGGCCCTTGCCCTTCTGTTTCTCCTGGTTGCCGTCCCACACGTCGCACACGGCGAACGGGACGACGCCCTTGCCCTCCTTCTGCATGGCCAGGATGACATCGACGTGCATCTGGCAGCGGCCGCCGACGCCGACGAACCCGACGTTCATCTGGCCGTTGGCCCCGCGGACGCGGGCGTAAGAGTCGGCGGACAGCCCGGCGGCGCCGGCGGCGGCCAGGAAGGTGCGGCGGGACGGCATGACGTGGCTCCGGGGGAGGGGTAAAGGGAAGAAAGCCCATCCATGATCATGGGTGGGCTTTGCGGGGGCGGTGTTACGGCTTCTTCTGCTTGAACAGCCAGGCGTACAGGTCGTCGGTGGCGTAGCACGAGTCCCACGAGTTGTGGCCGACGCCCTCCAGCTCGGTGTACCGCGGCTTGCCGCCGGCCTTCTTGAGGGCGTCGATGACCTCCCGGCTCAGCTCCGGCTTCACCACCCCGTCGGCGCCGCCGTGCCAGCACCAGCACGGGATGTCCTTGATCTTGGCCGCCGCCTGGGCGGTGGCGTCGGCGGCGTCGGCGCCCTTGCCCCACCGCAGCCCGCCGCAGATGGGCACGATGGCCGCCCACTTGTCCGGGTGGGCGGCGGCCAGGCTCCAGGTGCCGAACCCGCCCATGCTCAGCCCGGTCAGGTACACCCGCTTCGGGTCCACCGTGTACTCCTTCATCACCTCGTCCAGCATGAGCATGGCTCGCTTGGCGCTCTCGCCGTCGGCCTGCCAGCCGCGGGCCTCGGCCTGCGGGATCACCGCCACCGCCGGGAAGGTTTTCTCCCGCTTACCCTTGATGTGCGGCCCGATGCCCTGCTCGACCGGCATCTTGCCGCCCTTGTCCCCCTTGGTCTCGCCGCTGCCGTGCAGGAACAGGACGACCGGCGTCGGCTTGCCCTTCTCGTACCCGTGCGGCACGAACACCACATACGGCGACTCGTGGCCGTCGGCGTTCTTGAACACCTTGTCGACGAACCCGGTGTCCGGCGCGGCGGCGAGGGCCAATGAAAGTAGCGCGAAGGTCATGGGGGAGGCGACCTGTGGGATGAGGTTCACCCATCTTAGCCGGGTACAATCCGGGATGCGATACCCGCTCGTGGTGTTCGACTTCGACGGCACCCTGGCCGACTCGCTGGCCCTGTCGCTGGCCACCTTCAACCGCATCGCCCCCGGCCTCGGGCTGAGGCCGCTGGCCGACCTGGACGCCGCCCGCCGCACCCCGACGCAGAAGCTGCTCAAGCAGATGGGCGTGCGGTTCTGGCGGTTGCCGGCGGTGGTGCGGGCGTTCCAGGCGGCCGTCGCCGACCACGCCGCCGACCTCAAACTGCACCCCGGCGTCCCCGAGATGTTGCATCGGCTGCACGCCGGCGGGCACCGCCTCGGCGTGCTGTCGAGCAACCGCGAGGACACCATCCGCACCTGCCTGGCAACCCATGGCGTCGAAAACCTGTTCGCCTTCGTGGTCGGCTACCCCAAGCTGTTCGGCAAGGCGACGGCCCTCCGCGCCATCCTGAAGCAGGAGCAGTGCGGCCGGGACGACCTGCTGTTCGTCGGCGACGAACTCCGCGACCTGGACGCCGGCCGCAAGGCCGGGGTGGCGACGGCCGCCGTGACGTGGGGCTTCCAGGCGGCCGAGCTGCTGGAAGCCGCCGGGCCGACGCTGGTCGTGCGGAGTCCCGACGAGCTAGGCGAGCGGCGGGCGTAAGCCCGTCTGGCCCAGGGTGGTCGGGGACGAGGCGTGCAGACCGACCGCCCCGGGCCGGACGGGCTTACGCCCGCCGCTCGCCTAGACGCCCCCCACCCGTGCCGACTACCCTGGTGGCACTCCGCCCGAGGGTCGTCCGATGCTCCGCCTCGTCCCGCTCGTGCTCCTGACGGCCGTCGCCGCAGCGGCCGTCCCGCCGGTATACGTCGACGACGACGTGATCCAGACCTCGTTCACCACACAACTCGGCAAGCTGGCCCCGCAGGCGCTGGCGGCGGTCAAGCTCCGCCCGCTGATCGCGGCGGACCGCACCTGCAAGCTGACGCTGCCGCCGCCGGCGGCCAAGCGGCTCGACCCGGAGGACGTGGCCGACGCCGCCCACAAGTCGGTGCTGGTGTTCGGGTCGGTGGTCGGCGACGACGGCGAGTACGAGGCCGGCCGGCTGGCCACGGCGTGGGTGCTGACGGCCGACGGGGTGGCCGTCACCAACTGGCACGTGCTGGACGGGGCCGAGGACAAGGAGCGGTTCGGGGCCATGACCTGGGACGGCCGGACCCTGCCGCTGGTCGGCGTGCTGGCCGTGGACAAGGTGGCCGACATCGCCGTGGTGCAACTGGACGCGACGGAGTTGACGCCGCTGCCGCTGGCCCGGCAGTCGCCGCGGGTGGGCAGTTGGGTGGGCGTCCTCGGCCACCCCGGCGACCGCTACTTCACCTTCACCCAGGGGCACGTCAGCCGGTACACGGCCCAGAAGCGGGCGGACGTGCCGCCGGAGCGGTGGATGAGCATCACGGCCGACTACGCCTACGGGTCGAGCGGGTCGCCGGTGCTGGACCGTACCGGGGCGGTGGTCGGCATGGCCGCCCTGACCGAGGGGCTGGACTACCCGGCCGACGAGCCGCCGGCGGACAAGCCGAAGGAGCCGGCCGCCCCGCCGCCGGCCGAGTCGGACAAGCCGTCCCGGTTGCAAATGGTGGTCAAGCTGGTGACGCCGCTGGCGGCCCTGCGGCGGGCCGTCGGCGCCGGCGACGGGAGCGAGAAGTAGGGGCGTTCCGGCGGCAGGTTCCGGGGCGAGCGGCCGGTGTGAGCCGGCCGCTCGCCCCGGCCGAACACATCACCGCTCGAACATGGGTTAAGTCCGGAACCGTTCGGAATGCCCACCGGCCGCCGCACGGCGGCCGATTCGGTTCTAGAGTTGGGGAATTCCCCGACACCGTGGCAGTCGCATGTACAGCCGCACCAACCTCCGGCCGGTCCGCCCGCCGTCCGGCGACCCGTGGGGCGACATCTCGTACCGGCTGGCCCTCGGGCTGCTGGTCACGTCCACCGCCCTGCCGCTGGTCGTGCTGGTGGCCAGTGACCGGCTGGAAGGGTCAGCCGAGCGGCACCTGTCGGCGGCCGACCGGATGGTGTCGGAACTCGTGGCGGACGCCCTGACGACCACCGCCTTGGCCAACCGGCTGTTCTGGCTGGGCGTCGGCTGCCTGGGGCTGAACGTGGCGGCGGCCGTCGGGCTGGTCGCCCGGCTCCGCCGACTGGCCGGCCGCACGGCCGAGCGGGAGGCCCACGTCCGGGCGTTCATGGACGCCGGCCCGGCGGCCGTGTTCGTCAAGGACGACGCCGGCGGGCTGTACTACACCAACCGCGTCTGCCAGCAGCGGTTCGGCCTGTTCGCCGGGCACAACGAGGCCGAGACCATCGACCCGGCGTACCTCCCGGCCCTGCACGCCAACGACCGGGCCACCCTGGCCGGCGACCGCACGGTGGCGCTGGCGGAGTGCGTGCCCGAGCCGGACGGCCGGCCGACGTACTGGCTGAGCCACAAGTTCCCGCTCGCCTTCGCCGACGGCCGGCGGCTGCTCGGCGGGCTGGCCATCGACATCACCGATCTCAAGAAGGCCGAGGCTGCCCTCCGGGTGAGCGAGGAGCGGCTGCGGCTGGCGGTCGGGGGGCTGCCGGTGCTGCTCCACGTGGTCGGTCGGGACGGGGTGGTGCGGCTGGACGAGGGCCGGAGCCTGGCGGGCCTCGGCACCGGTGGGGGTGTCCGTGCGGCGGGCTTCCGAGCCCGAAGCGCGAGCGAGGGGCGACATCCGCTCAGGTGGGATATCGTCCCTCGCTCGCGCTTCGGGCTCGGAAGCCCGCCGCACCCGATCACGAACCTCCCGCCTGGACCCCGGCCTGTCGGCCGGTTAGCTTGAAACGATGACGTTCCGCTTCTACGCCGTCCGCATCGGCGTGCCGCTGGCTGTGTTCGCCGCCCTCGGGCTGGCGCTGGTGCCGGCCGTCCGCCGGGTGCGAGACGAGGCCCACCGCCTGGCCGACACCTGAAACCTCAAGCAACTGGGGCTGGCGGTCGCCAGCTACACGGGCGCGAACGGCCACCTGCCGCCGGCCTTCGTGCGCGGCCCGGACGGCCGGCCGTGGCACTCCTGGCGGGTGCTGTTGCTGCCGTATGTCGAACACGAACACGTGTTCAAGCAGTACCGCTTCGACGAGCCGTGGGACGGGCCGCACAACCGCGAACTGGCCGGCCGGATGCCGACCCTGTACCGCTCCCACAGCCGCGGCCGCGAGGACCGCGACCCGACGACGAACTACCTGGCCGTGGTCGGCCCGGACACCCTCTGGCCGGGCGCCGAACCGCGGCAGGTGCGCGGGGTGTCGGGCGACACCATCCTGTTGGTCGAGAACCACGGCGCCGGCGTCCACTGGATGGAACCCCGCGACCTCGTGCTGGCCGACATGGACCTGACGGTGGACAGCCCGGCCGGGGTGAGCAGCCCGTACAGGGGGCCGGCGGTGGTGACGCTGGACGACTCGGTGCAGCGGTTGGACAGCGGCCTGCCGCCGGCCACCCTGCGGGCGCTGCTGACCCTCACCGGCGAGCGGCCGGTCCGCCGCCCCGGCGGCGGGTGGGAGCCGCTGGCCGACGGCCGCCTCCGCGACCGCAAGCCGTAACGGTTCGCACGGCCTTCCGACCGCCACTCCCATCACGGCTTGCGCGTTTTCCGACGACTGGCCCGCCGGGTGCAGCAGTTTTAGAAACTCTAACTTTACTGGCCGGCGGGGTATCGGCCGGGCAGCCTGACGGCCGCCCGACGAGGCCGCCGGGATGGCCCGCAAGCGCCCGCCGGACGACCGGTGGGCGGCCGGCCTCGGCTCGGCGACCGGCCGGCGCTCACCGGCATCCGGCTCGTGCTGCGAACCGGGCGGCCGTGGCA
>JAYVUZ010000072.1:0-5818 GCA_043787415.1 Fimbriiglobus sp.
CGGCCTGGGGCAGCCAACCGCCTCAGGCCGGACGGGCTTACGCCCGCCGCTCGCCTGCCGCACTGTGGCCGGAATTGCGGTTGACACACCCCCTGTGAATGTGGACAAGGCGGGGTGCCTCTTCTCTGTTCCGGCCCCGCCGCCCCGAGGCTCGCCTCGGGGCGGCGGGGTTAAGACCTCTTCCGCTCCCGGCTCCGCCCGGCTATCCCGCTGGCACTCGCCGCCCGGAGCCGACATGTCCCGCCACCCGCGCAACGTCCTGATCGGGTCGTTCGTCGTCATTTGTTGCGTGTTCGCCGCCTTCCCGCTGTCCATCCACTTCAAGGTGTCGGCCGACGAGCAGGCCGCCCGCGTGGGCCGCATCCTGGCCGTCTGGCCGCGCCCTGCGTTTATCGAGGGCAGCCAGAACAAAGACTACGGGCTGTGGTACCCGGTCGGGCTGGCGGCCCGGACCGGCCGGGACGTGTACCCGACCGACCCGGATGTCGCATTCCCGTTCATGTACCCGCCGTTCGCCGCGGCCGTGCTGGCCTGGCTCAGCCACCTCGGCCAGACGGGGATGCTGCTCGCCCTGGTGCTGAGCAACGTGGCCGCATGGGGCCTGGCCGTGTGGCTGGGCGTGCGGCTGGTGGCCGGCCCGGCCGCAGTCCACCCGCTCGTGTGGGGCCTGCCGAGCGGCCTGTGCCTGTTCTTCGTGTACGACATGTTCCTGCTCGGCCAGCCGAACCTCGGGCTGCTGGTGCTGCTGCTGGCCGGCTTCCACCTGCTGCGGGCCGGCCGGCCGGGGTGGGCCGGGGCCGCCTTCGCCACGGCCGCCGCCCTCAAGGCATTCCCGGCCGTGGTGGTTGTCTATCTGGTGTGGCGGCGGCACTGGCTGGCGGCGGTCAGCATGGTCGTCGTCACGGCCGCCTTACTCCTCGTCGCCCCGGTGCCGACGCGGGGGTGGGACCGCAACCTGCAAGACCTGCGGGTGTGGGCCGACGGCATGTTGCTCAAGACCGACGGGGGGACGGTCGGCCAGCGGCCGGAGCAGAGCATGGGCTGGCGGAACCAGTCCGTCCCGGCCGTCGTCCGCCGGCTGTGCGACCGGGTGGACGCCGAGGCGGACGCCTTCGGTGCGACCGCCCCGGTGTACGTCAACCTGATCGACCTGACGACGCGGCAGGTGACGGGGGTGACGGCGGTGGTGTGCGGGCTGCTCGGCCTGACGTTCGTGGGGGCGATGCCGAAGCGGGCCGGCCGCACCCGGCTGACGGACGCCTGCGAGTTCGGCGTCCTGACGGTGCTGGTGGTGGTCGGCACGCCCTACGCCTTCGTCTACTACTTCGTCTGGCTGCTGCTGCCGGCGACGGTCCTCACCTGGCTGGCGACGAGCGGCCCGGACCGCCCCACCCGGCGGGGGGCGTGGGCGACGCTGGCCGCCGGGTTCCTGGTCATGCTGGCCGGGGCGCCGCTGACCGACAGCAAGGTGGGGGCGGCCGTCGGGGCGTTCCTGTGGGGGGCGCTGGTGCTGGCCGGCGGGCTGGGGTGGGTGCTGTGGCGGCAGGGGCGTGGTAAGATGCCGGCAGGAGGTGCGACATGACCCGAGCGATTCTGACCCCGACGGCCGGGCCGGACGGCCGCTTGTATCTGGCGGTGCCAGTGGATGCGGCCGGCGAGTACTTGGTCGAGGTGACGCCGTCGGCCAACCAGCCGGGCAAGCCGTTCGTCCACCCGTCCTGGCCGCCGGGCTACTTCGACACCGTGGTCGGGGCCAGCCCGGACTTCCCGGACTGCGACGACGGCTTCCCGACCGGGCCGGGCCGGTGCCGCACCTGCTCGACACGAACGCCTGCATCCAGCTGATGCGCGACCCGTTCGGCCGGGTGGCCCGCCGGCTGGCCGCCCACGCCCCGGCCGCTGTCGTCGTCTGCTCGGTGGTCGTGGCCGAGTTGCTCCGCGGGGTGCGGCTGAGCGCCGACCCGGCCGTTAAACTGGTGCGTGTGGGCGAGTTTCTCGACCCGCTCGCCAGCTTGCCGTTCGACGACGCCGCGGCCGATGTCTACGCCCGCGTCCGGGTCGGCCTCGACGCGGCCGGCACGCCGGGCATGCCACATGACCTGATGATCGCCGCCATCGCCCTGTCTCGCAACCTGACGGTCGTCACCCACAACACGGCCGACTTCGCCCGCGTCCCCGGCCTCCGCATCGAGGACTGGCAGACCCCCTGACCGCCGGCCGTACAATCCGCGTACCCGGGGGTGTGTCGCCATGCGCTGGTCGGTCGTCCGCCTGATCGCCACCAAGGAGTTCCGCGACCTGCTCCGGGACCGCCGGACGGTGCTCCTCATCCTCGTCCTCCCGGCGCTCCTGTACCCGGTGTTCGGGGCCGGCGGCTGGGTCATGGCCACCACCCTGCTCAACCAGAAGCAGACCCTCGGCGTGGTCGGGGTCGAACACCTGCCGGGGGCCGACCTGCCGCCGTTCCCGCCGGCCGACCCGCCGCCGGCCGACGACGCCGCGCCCGAGATCGGGGCCGACGGCCACACCGAAGTCACCATCACGCCGCTGGCCGGCGACCCGGACGAACTGCTCCGCACCCGCCAGGCGGACGCCGTGCTGGTGGTGCCGCCGGGGTTCGCCGCCGACCTGAACGACCCGGCCAAGAAGCCGACGCTGACCGTCCGCGGGCGGGAGGGGGACGACAAGTCGAAGGTCGCCGTCCGCCGGCTGACGGCCGTGGTGCGGCACTGGGAGGGGCAGTTGCGGCAGGTGCGGTTCGAGCGGCGGGGGCTGCCGCGGGACTTCGACAAGGTGTTCACCGTGGACGACCCGCAGACCAGCAAGCCGAAGGCCAAGCGGGCCGCCGACGAGCTGCGGGACGCCTTTGCCCGGGTGTTCCCGTTCGTCCTGATGATGTGGCTGGTGGCCGGGGCCATCCAGCCGGCGGTGGACATGACGGCTGGCGAGAAGGAGCGCGGGACGATGGAGACGCTGCTCATCAGCCCGGCCGAGCGGGGCGAGATCGTGGCCGGCAAGTTCCTGGCCACCACCGCCTTCGCCTTCGCCAGCGTGCTGTGGAACGTGCTGTGGCTGGCCGGGGCGGCGGTGCTCGTGCAACTGGTGCTCGGCTTCCCCATCCTCAACTTCCCCGGGGTGGTCGGGTGCGTGGTGCTGGCGCTGCCGCTGGCCATGCTGTTCAGTGCGGTGTGCCTGGCGCTGGGGGTGTTCGCCCAGAGTACCAAGGAGGGGCAGTACTACCTGATGCCGCTCATCCTGATAGCCATGCCGCTGGCCTTCTACGGCATGTTGCCGGGCAGCGAGCTGACGCCGGCGACGGCCGTGGTGCCGGTGACAGGGGCCATCCTGCTGCAAGCCAAGCTCTTGGCCGTGACCGGCGAGCCGCTGCCGGGGTGGGCGTTCCCGGCCGTGCTGGGTGGCCTGGGGGTGTGGGTGAGCGTGGCCCTGGCGCTGGCGAGCTGGCAGTTCCGGCGGGAGAGCGTGCTGTTCCGCGAGGCCGCCGCCGGTAAGGGGCTGAAGGGGCTGTTCGGCGGGAGGTAATGCCGGCCGCACCCGGTACACTGCCGGCATGGCCGACCTGCACCTCGACCCCCTGCCCCGCAACGCCACCCCGGGGGAGGTGCTGCGGTTCGTCGCCGGGGTCGGCGGCATCGACGGCAAAAAAGTCGGCCGCATCGCCCTGCTGGGGAACGCCGCCCGGGTGGAGGTGCCGGACGCCGTCGCCGCCAAGCTCGTGGCCAAGCTGGACGGGGCCACCTTCCGCGACCGGCCGGTGCAGGTGCGGCCGGGCGGCCCGCCGCCGGCCGACGGCGGCCACTTCGACCGGCTGGCCAAGTTGCTGCAACTGGAGGCCGCCGCCGAGCAGCGGAAGCTGAAGGACGACGCCGCCCGCGGCCTGCCGGACGACGGCGCCGCGGTCAACAAGCTGGCGATCGTCGCGGAGGACGCCGGCCTGGGCGGCCGGCTCATCCGCACCTTCGCCCGGCCCCAGAACCAGCCGCTGCCGCCGACCCGCCTCGGCCCCGGGGCGCCGGTGCTGCTGACGCAGACCGGCACCACCCGCCCGCTGACCGCCCGCGGGGTGGTGAGCGACCGCACCGACCGCCGCATCAGTGTGGCCTTCGACCGGGACGACGCCGACTGGCCGGACGACGCCACCTGGCGTCTCGACCTGTCGCCGGACGAGGCCAGCCGCCGGCGACAGTTGGCGGCGCTCAGCCGGGCGGCGAGTGCCGACGGCCGGCTGGGGAAGCTGGTGCAAGTCTTGGCGAGCGGCCAGCGTGAGCTGGTCCGGTCCGGGCGTGGCGAGCACGAACCGGCGGCGTCCGGACCGGACCAGCTCACGCTGGCCGCTCGCCAAGATCGCCTCAACCCGCCCCAGCTCGAAGCCGTCGCCTTCGCTCTGGCGGCCCCGGCTGTCGCGGTCATCCACGGCCCGCCGGGCACCGGCAAGACGACCACCGTCGTCGAACTCATCCGCCGGGCGGTGGCCGCCGGCGAGACGGTGCTGGCCTGTGCCCCGAGCAACGCCGCCGTGGACAACCTGCTGGAAAAGCTGCTGGCCGCCGGGCTGGAGCCGGTCCGGCTCGGCCACCCGACCCGGGTGGCCGAACACCTGCGGGACCGCGCCCTGGACGAGCTGGTGGAGAAGCACCCGGACGCCCGCCAGGCCCGCAAGTTCGCCCGGGACGCCCAGGCCCTGTTCCGCAAGGCCGACAAGTGGTCGAAGGCCAAACCGCAGCCGGGCGAGAAGCAGGCCCTGCGGGCCGAGGCGAAGGAGCTGCTGAACGCCGCCCGACAGGCCGAACAGTTGGCCGTCGAACGCATCCTCGACGCGGCGCGGGTGGTGTGCGGCACCCTCACCGGCAGCAGCTCCGTGCTCGGCCGGCGGCGGTACGGGCTGTGCGTCATCGACGAGGCGTGCCAGGCCACTGAGCCGGCCTGCTGGATTCCGCTCACCCGCTGCGACCGGGTGGTGCTGGCCGGCGACCCGTGCCAGTTGCCGCCCACGGTGCTGTCGCCGGAGGCCGTCGCCGGCGGGCTGAGCGTGTCCCTCATGGAGCGGGTGATGGCCGACCACGGCCCCACGGTTTCGCGGCTGCTGACGGTGCAGTACCGGATGCACGCCGACATCATGGCCTTCCCGTCGGCCGAGTTCTACGGCGGCGAGCTGGTGGCGCACGAGTCGGTGGCGGCCCACACCCTGCCCGGCGAGCCGCCGGTCACGTTCATCGACACCGCCGGGGCCGGGTACGACGAGCAGCCGGAGGAGGACACGGCCAGCCGGCTCAACCCGAAGGAAGCCGCCCTCGCCGCCAAGTATGTCCGGCAGCTCACTGACAGCGGGGTGTCACCGGCCGACATCGGCGTGATCGCCCCGTACAGCGGCCAGGTGCGGCGGCTGCGCGAGTTGCTGGCCGACCTGCCGGGGCTGGAGATCGACAGCGTGGACGCCTTCCAGGGCCGGGAGAAGGAGGCCATCGTGCTGAGCCTGACGCGGTCGAACGTGGAAGGCGAGATCGGCTTCCTGGCCGAGGTGCGGCGGACCAACGTGGCTCTCACCCGCGCCCGCCGCAAGCTGGTGGTGGTCGGCGACACGGCGACCCTGGCCGGCCACCCGTTCTACGCCCGGCTAGCGGAGTACATGGAAAGTATCGGGGCGTACCGCAGCGTGTGGGAAGAAAGTGCAGAGTAATGAGTGCAGAGTGCAGAATGTAAAAAACAACTCTGCACTCTGCACTCTGCACTCTGCACTCTGCACTCTGCACTCTGCACTCTGCACTCTGCACTCTGCACTCTGCACTCTGCACTCTGCACT
>JAYVUZ010000073.1:0-15209 GCA_043787415.1 Fimbriiglobus sp.
GGCCTCCCGGGCCACCGCTCGCGGGGACTTGGTCATCGGGTGGGTCGTTGCCATGCCAGATTAGAGGCCACGACCCCATCGAAGGATTTCAACAGAGCACTCGCCCGTCAAAACGCGACGGCGGATGTCGGCCCATTGCTCCATGTCGGCGTACACCTCGGTGCCTCCCGGTCCCGGACGGTGGTGATCCCACCGTCCGCGATACGGGCCGGCACGGTTGTGCGCCTCACGCTGGCTCCGCCACCGGGCGGCCGCCCAGGTGCCTCACTTTTGCTCCGGCGTCTGCACCCAGCCTGAAACCGATGTCACTTAACGCCTGCCCGAGTCGGGCGACGTTGGACCCGCTCCGAGGGTCATTCCGACCACTCGCCCAGCCGGTTGGGCATATTCTTCGTATGGTTGCCGCAAGCACGACTCGTCTTTAGCTCCTGCTAAGTGTGGTATGATCGAGACCCGCCCCCACGTTCCGACACCCGTCACGGCCGCCGTCGAGGAGGCCGGCGAGCGGTTCACCGCCCGCTGGGCGTCCGGGCCACCACCCAGTATCGACGCCTTTTTGCCGGCGGACGAGCCCGCGCGGGGCGCCGCCTTGGCCGAGTTGTGCGTCCGCGATCTGGAGTTCCGATTGCGTGCCGGCGAAGACCGGCGACTGGAACAGTATCTGGCCCGCTACCCTGCACTCGCGGCCGACCCGGCAGCGGTCGCGCGGCTGGCCTGGGTGGAAGCGAGGGCCCGCCGCCCCGTCGGCGCGGCCGCGGACGCGACCGTGACGAGCGGTTCGCCGGCGGTCGATCCGACGGCCCGGACGACCGCACCGGACGACCCGCCGGACCCGTCGGCCGACACCCAAACACTCGGAAACAGCCCGTCACTCCCGCCGTCGGCTCCTAACTTCCCGAACCTGCCCGGGCTGACCCTCACCCGGGTACTCGGCCGGGGCGGTATGGGTGTGGTGTACGAAGGAGTGCAGCGGCGGGTGAACCGGCCGGTGGCGGTGAAGATGGTGCTGCACGCCGACGCCAGCCCGGTCAACCGACTGCGGTTCGCCCTCGAGGCGGAGGCCATCGCCGCCCTCCGGCACTCGAACGTGGTCGCCCTGTACGAATTCGGGGCGTACGCCGGCCAGCCGTACTTTGTCCTCGAACACGTCGCCGGGGGGTCGCTCCAGGATGCCCTGGCCGGCGGCCCGCTCGCACCGGCCCGAGCGGCGGCCGTCTCCGCCGCCGTGGCCGATGCGGTGGCCGCAGCCCACGAACAGGGCATCATCCACCGGGACCTCAAGCCGGCCAACGTGCTGCTCACGACGGACGGCATACCCAAACTGACCGACTTCGGGCTGGCCCGCCGGGGCGACTCGGGGCTGACGGTCAGCGGGGCGATCATGGGCACTCCCCAATACATGGCCCCGGAGCAGGCCCGCGGGGAAGGGAAGACGGTCGGCACCCCGGCCGACATCTGGGGGCTGGGCGGAATCCTGTACGCCTGCCTGACCGGCGAGCCGCCGTTTCGCGGGGGCGGTGTGGTCGATGTGATGCGGAAGGTCGTGGAGGAGCCGCCGGCCAAGCCGCGGGCGGTGAACCGACTGGTGCCCTGGGATTTGGAGGTCATCTGCTTGAAGTGCTTGGAGAAGTCTCCGGCCGACCGCTACGCCTCGGCGGCGGCGGTGGCCCGCGACCTGCGGCTCTGGGCGGCCGGGGAATCGATCTCCGCCCGCCCGCCGGGGCCGGCCGAGCTGGCCGTGCGGTGGGTGCGCCGCAAGCCCTACCAAGCCGCCCTGTATGCCACCGTTGCGGCGGTCGTCCTCGGCGGGGCCGCCGCGGCCGTCGAGGTGCGGGCTCAGGCCGCCCGCGCCGCCCGCTCGGCTGAGGTGACAGCACTGGTCGGCCAGCTCGCAACAGCCGAGCCGCCGAAGGTGCCGGAGATCGTGGCCCGATTGACCCGGTATCCGGTCGAAGCGGCAGACCTGTTGGCGGCCCGAGCGGCGGTCGCCACCGACCCGCGGGAGCAGCTTCACTTGGTGGTTGCCCGGCTGCCGGCCGATCCCACGCTGGCGGAGGATCTCGTCGCCCGGTTGCTGACGGCCGCCCCGGAGGCGGTGCCGATGGTGGTCAACGCCCTCGCCGACACCCCGCCGGCCGACCTCGCGCCGCTCTGGCAGGCGGCCGGCGGCGTGGATGCCGGCCGGGCACTGAGGGCCGCCGCCGCCCTGTCCCGGCTCGCCCCGAACGATCCCAGGTGGGAGACCTTGGCCGTTCGCGTGGCCGACCGCCTAGCCCGTGCCGATCTGCCGCTCCAAGACGCGGTCGCCGCCGCGCTAGCGGGGGCGGCCCGCGACCGGGTGCGGGCCTCTTTGATCACCCTCTACCGCCAGGTCAATCGGCCGTCATCTGAGGGCGAGAGCCTGGACCGGCAAGCCGAGCGGGCGGTGTTGGCGGACGCGGCCGCAGGGCTGCTCTCTCGTCTGGCAAACGACCGCGTCGAGGAGCTGGCGGTTGTGGCGACCGAATTGCAACCCCGCCATCACGCCCTCGTCTACCCAAAGCTGGCCGCCGACCCGGCGGCGGCCGTGCGGGGGCTACGCCGCGTGCTGGCCGAGCCGACACCGCCGGAGGCCGTCCGCCGGGCGGCGGCGGCGGCCGTGGACCTCCTCCGGCTCGGCGACCCGACCGCGGCGTGGCCGCTGTTCCGCACCGGCCGCCTGCCCGACCTCCGCACCGCGGTCGTTCACACGGCCGCCATTCTCGGGGCCGACCCCCAGCCGCTCGCCGACCGATACCTGGTCGAACCGGACTTGTCGGCCCGCCGGGCACTGCTCCTGGCCCTCGGCGAGTTTCCGCCGGCTCGGCTGCCGGACGCGGCGCGGGCCAAGCTCGTCGAGCGGCTAACTGCCGAGTACGCCACCGACCCCGATCCGGGACTGCACGCCGCCGCCGGCTGGCTGCTCCGCCGCTGGCAAGCGCCGCCGGACGACGGCAAACTGCCGCAGGGGCCGGCCCCCGTTCGGGGCTGGTTCATCAACGGTCAGGGGCAGACGTTCAGCGTCGTGCGGGGGCCGGTGACGTTCGACAGCGGCGCCCCGCCGGGCGAGGGCGACCCGGCCGACATCGACTACGAGACCCCGCAGCGTCGGGACATCCCCCGGTCATTTGCCATCGGGCTGACCGAAGTCACCGCCCGGCAGTTCAAGGCGGTCCTGCCGCACCCCAGCCCCGCCATGATGGACCCGTACACGCCGACCCCGGACCACCCGGTGGTGGCGGTGAGTTGGTTCCTGGCGGCCGAGTACTGTAACGCCCTGAGCAAGGCCGAGGGGCTGCCGGAGGCCCAGTGGTGCTACACGCCTAACAAGGACGGCAGGTATGCCGCGGGGATGAGCATGAGGCCGAGCTACCTGAGTCTGGCCGGCTACCGGCTGCCGACCGAGGCCGAGTGGGAGTACGCCGCCCGCGCCGGCAGCGACGGACCGCGGTTCACCGGGGCCGGCGACGACCACCTGACCGGGTACGCCTACCTGGCGGCCAACAGCGGGTGGTTGGCCCGGCCGGTGGCCCAACTAAAGCCGAACGACCTGGGGCTGTTCGACGTGTACGGCAACGTGGCCGAGTGGGTGACGGACGTGGCCCGGGAGGTGCCGGTGAAGCCCTTGTCGGCGGTCGTCGGGGCGGCGGCCGGGTTCCTGCGGCCGGTGGCCGATGTTGCGACCGATCTCGTGGTCACGGACGACGGGGGTCAGGTGCGGGCCGTCCGGGGGGCGGCGTTCGAGTCGCCGCCGAAGTACGCCCGGTCGGCCTACCGGAACGGGTTCGGCCCGAGCCTGAACATCAGCAGCAGCACCGGGTTCCGGGTGGCCCGGACTCTTACGGCGGTAGAGAAGTAAGCGGTTAAGTCTTTTGCCGCCACGCTTTCGCCAGAATTCCTGTCCGGTTTCCGGCCGTGCCGGAGATAAGATAGTGTGGCCTCGCGATCGCGCCGGAGATAAGATAGTGTGGCCTCGCGATCGCGCCGGAGATGTGACCATGTCCCGCCGGAACCGAACGGCCAAACTGAGCTGCCAAGGGCTGGAGTCCCGGGACGCCCCGGCGGCCGACCTGCTGGCGGAGTTCCCCGGCGTCAGCCTGGCCGGGGAGCATGCGCTCAACACCGACACCGCGTCCGGCAAGCTGTGGTACACCGACACCAACCAGGCGAACCCGTCCGGGGCGGCCGGGCCGGCGCACCTCGTCAGTGTGGTCAACCGAGTGATCGAGTGGGTGCAGAAGGACGGCACCACCGGGAAGGCGAGCCAGTCGCTCTGGCGGTTCTTCAACGACGGTCTGGTGGCGGCCTACGGCACGTCGGCCGGACTGCCCCCGGCGTTTGACACCACGACCAGCACCTCCACCGACAACCAGACGCCGTTCGACCCGCGGGTGGTGTACGACCCGTATGCCAACCGGTTCGTGGTGACGGCCGCCCAGAAGGGGGCCGACCCGACCGCCGCCGCCTCGGCCGCCCGGGTGCTGGTGGCCGTCTCCAAATCGGCCGACCCGAACGGCGGCTGGCTGTTTGCGGCCGTCAGCCCGCAGGTGCCGGACGGCACCGTCACCGGCACCCGGGCCAACTACGCCTGGGTGGACTACCCCCAGGTGGCGGTGGACAACCAGGCCGTGTACGTCACCGGCGACCTGTTCCAGTCCGGGTCCACCACCGCCCGGCTGGCCAACGGCAGCCGGCTGTGGGTGCTGCCCAAAGGCACCCTGGACACGACCGCGGCCAGCCCCACCTACGGCGGGTACACCGCCGGGCTGTACTTCAACGGCGGCCTGCCGGGCAGCCTGAACGCCGCCGGGTACGACCCGTTCCGGGTGAGCGGCGACCCGGCCGCCGCCCTCCAGTCGGGGGCGGTGGAAACCACCCTCGCCCCAGCCCTGATGAACGGGCTGAGCCAGACCGGGCCGGCCGCCGCCGCCGTTTTCCTGGTCGGGTTCGGCCCGTCCACCGCGGCCGCGGCCACCGCCGCCGAACAGATGCAGGTGGTCAAGGTGGGCACGCCCACCGGTACGCCGCAGTTCACCGTCGGTCTCGTCAACGTCGGGGACGTGGACGCGTCGGCCGGCCTCGACCCGAACACCCCGCTGCCGGCCGCCCGGCAGCTCGGCGACGTGCCGGGCGGGCAGACCCAGCCGGCCGCCGGCCGGCAGGTGGACGCCGGCCCGCACCGGGTCTCGCAGGCGTACTGGCGGGGAGACCGGCTGTCGTTCGCGGCCACCGTGGTGCCGCCGGCCGGCGACCCGGACGCCGGCCAGGACACGGTGCGGTGGTTCCGGGTCGAGGGGCTGGTGGGCAACGGCCCGCCGTCCAACTACCAGGCGTCCGGCACCCTTGGGGTCGCCGCCGGCTCGCAGGACTGGACCTACTTCCCGGCCCTGGCCGAGGACAAGTACGGCAACCTGGCGGTCGGGTACACCGGGAGCGGGCCGAACCTGGCCCCGGGGGCGTACTACGCGGCGGTGGCCACGGCCGGCCCGGATTACGTCGCCCTGCCGGCCCGGCAGCTCCACGCCGGCACCAACCTGTCGGCGTTCGTCCGCCCGGACGGCAGCGGGCGGAACCGCTGGGGCGACCAGTCGAGCCTGGCCCTGGACCCGGACGGGCAGACGTTCTGGGCGTTCAACCAGTATGCCACCGGGCCGGCCACCTGGGGCACCCACTGGGGCCGGTTCAGCATCGTCCTCCAGCCGGTCGGCAGCGTGCAGGCAGCGGACGACAACTACACGTCCGTCTTGACGGCGCAGACCTTCAACGTCATCACCCGGCCGGCGTCGGGCGGGCTGTTCGTGAACGACCGAAGCCCGGCCAACGCCCCACTGGTGCTGGCCTCGGCATCCACCCAGACTGACTTGGTCGGGAACAAGCTGGTCATCCAGCCGGACGGTGGGTTCACCTTCACCGGGAACCCGGCCGTTAACAGCGGGGCCACTGCCACCTTTCAGTACAACGTCACCAACGGGCTGACGACATCCACGGCCACAGCCACGTTCTACTACTCGTCCGTCTACTACACGATCACCGGATCGGTGTGGAACGACCTGAACGGGGACGGCCTCCGCCAGCCGAACGAACCGCCGCTGGCCGGGGTGACGGTCCTCCACACGATCAGCATTAGCAAGTTCGATGCCGGCCGCGTCGTCACCGACGCGAACGGCCGGTACAGTTTCCAGGCAGACACCCTGACCGCCCAGTACGTCCAAGTGTTCCCCCCAGTGGGGACGACCGGGACGGGCTTCACCTTCTCTCCTCAGGGGGTCGGCAGTCGTGAGGTGTCCAGTGCGTTCAACCCGGCCACCGGCATAGCGGACGCCAGTTATGTGACGAACTCATCCGTCGTGGACCCGTTCAACTGCGGGCTGGTCGGGATCAAGCCGTGGTTCGGCTGGGGCACCCAGGCGGCCTACTTCGGCCCCGACCTTCAGACGGCGACCGACGGGGCCACGGTGTATCTGGCCGGCACGTTCACCGGCACGGTCGATTTCGACCCCGGCCCGGGCACGTTCGCCCTGACCGCCACCGGTGGTACCAACCGAACCGGGTTCGTCGCCGCCTACACGGCCGATGGCGGTCTGCGGTACGCGCGGAAGTTCGCCGACGGCGCGGTGGTGAGTGTGACCGGCGTGGCGTACACCGCGGCCACCAGTTCCGTGACCGTTGCCGGCAGCTACCGGGGGGCCGGCGTCAACTTCTATCCGGCCCCGGTCCAGGGCTGGTACGGTAACGGCCCGCCCCCGACCAGCAACCAGTCCAGCAACGGGGGCAGCGTAGACGGGTTCGTCCTGCGGGTGGCGGCGACCGACGGGGTGTTCGGCTGGTTCGCCAACCCGTACGCCTGGGCGTCCGACGACGGCGTCACCGCCCTGGCGGTGGACGCCACCGGCATCGTGTACTCCGGCACCACGGCCCTGCTCGGCTCGGCCCCGATCTCCTGGCTGAGCAAGACCACCGCCGCCGGGGCCGCGAGCTGGACGCACGGGTTCTACGAATACAGCGGCTCGAGTAGCATGGCGGCGTGGGTGGCGGTGGACGCATCCGGCAACCCGTACTACGTGCAGCAGGGAGACACCACCTACAACGGGGCGGTGGCCGACGGCAAGGCGGACGTGGTGCTGCTGGCCGTCAACCCGGCCGACGGCAACCTCCGCTGGGTGCGGCCGTTCACCTCCGGTTTGGGGCAGGCAGTCAGCCGCAACTCCACCCCCACCCTCACCCCGCTGCGGGCCGGCGGCCTGGTGGTGCTGCCCGGCGGCGACCTCACCCTGGGGTTCGCCATCTACGGGGGCACACGGACTTACACCTACGGCGGCGCGAGCGAGACGTACACCACGGTCGGCATCAGCAGCGACACCTTGCTGTATCGGGTGAACTCGTCCACCGGGGCGACGGTGTCGGTGCGGCAACTCGGCAGCGGCGGGGACAACACCCTGGACTCCGTTCAGGTGGATGCCGCCGGTAACCTCTACCTAGCCGGCACGTCCGGCGGGTCGCTCGACCTGGGCGGGGGCAAGTCGGGGTCCACCTACCCGCTGTTCGTCGGCATTCTGCCGGCCACCGGCGCCGGGGTGGTGCGGGTGGCCGCCGGCTCCGCCGGCACCCTGCTGCGGGCGTCGTCGCTGGCCGTCGGGCCGGGCGGGGAGGTGCTGCTCACCCCCTATGTGTTGGGGGCCGGTAGCTCGACCGTCGACCTGGACCCCGGCCCGGGTGTGTACCCGCTCGCCCTGACCGCGACAAACAGCGGCAGTCTGGTGCGGTTCGCGCCGACCGTGTTCTCGACGGTGCCGGTGGCTACCGTCAGCGGCGTCGTGTGGGATGACCGCAACGGCAACGGGATTATGGAGACCGGGGAGCCGGTCATAACGATCATTCCGGTGGACCTGCTCAGCGGCGCTACGGTGCTACAAAGCACCGTGACCGACTCCAACGGCAAATATTCCTTCAGCGGCCCGAACGCCGGCCGGCTGACGGTGCGGGTCCATCCGCCGGCCGCCCGGCCGAACCCGACGGTGCCGACGTACACCTTCGCCCCGGCCGGGGCCGGGCTGGGGAAATCGGGGGTAACGGACAGCACGGTAGACGCAACCGGCCAGGCGATCGTCACGGCCTACTACGGCCAGACGGCCACCGCTAACGCCGGCCTAATCGGCCGCAAGGCGGCGTTCGGGTGGGCCAACCAGGTGGGAGGCACCGCCGATACTGGAGCCAACGCCGTGGCCGTGGCGGCCGACGGGTCGGTGTATGTGGCCGGCTATCTGGACGACGGCACCGGCAACTTCGAACCCGGCCCGGGATCCGTCCCGCTGACCACCCGCACCGGGGCCACCGACACCTACCTGGCCAAGTATACCAAAGACGGCGCCCTGGTGTGGGCGCGGCTGCTGGTCCATTGTCTGACCGACAATGGCATTTCGGTGCTGTACAACGGCGATCTGGCCGTCGCCTCGGATGGCGGGGTGGTGGTGACGGGCATCTTCACCGGCACATGCGGGCTTGATCCGCTCAACCCGACCGTCGGCACCACGGCCAACGGGACCGGGGGGGCGGCGTTCGTGGAGAAACTGACGGCCGACGGGGCGGTGACGTGGCGGCGGGTGTTCGACACCCCGACGGCGGGGGCCGGCACCTTCGTCCACCCCGGCGGCATCGGCGTCACGGCCTCCGGGGACGTGGTGTTCACCATTTACACATCTGGCACCATCGACTTCGGCAGTGGGTTCGGCCAGATATCGTCGAGCGGGGTGGAGGTCGTCCGGCTGGCCGGCGCCACCGGCGCCAACGTCTGGCGGCACCGGATGGGTGTCACCTTCTCCGGCACGCTGGCGCTCACCGCCGACAGCGTCTACACCACCGGGCTGATCCCGGGCAGCGGCGACTTCAACCCCGACGGCAACCCGTATGTGCTGTCCACCGCCGGAGGGGCGAGCGACTACGACGCCTACGTGGCCAAGCTTAACCTGTCTACCGGCGCGCTGGTGTGGGCCAAGCTGGTCGGCAGTTCCGGCCGCGACGCCGGGTACGGGGTGGCGGCCAACGGGTTCGGGGTGTACGTTGGCGGCGAGTGGAACGGCAGCTACGGGTTCCTGGCCAAGTTCGACCCGGCGACCGGCACCCTGCAGTGGAACAACGTATACGGCTCCGGTAGCAGTTCGGCCACGGTGAACGGTGTGGGGCTGGACGCGGCCGGCACCGTATACGCCGGGGGCAGTTTCAACGGGACGGTCAACTTCGACCCGACCGCGAGTCACCCGCTCACCGCCCCGGTGTACGGCTCCTGGTTCACAATATCGGTGTCGCCCGCCCGCTCCCTGCGGTGGGTGCTGGCCAACGCCGGAGGCACGGACAACGCCATTGAAGGCCTGACGGTGGACACCTCGGGTTACGTGTACAGCGTGGGCCTGCTCCTAGGCACCACCGACTTCGACCCCGGCCCCGGCGTGTTCAGCCTGACCAGCCCGTCCAGCGTCCGCCATAGCGGGGTGGTGTTCAAGCTGTACACCGGGGTGCCGACGGAGCAGTCGAATCTAACGCTGGTGTCCGGGTCCACGGCCCCCGGCACTGGCTTGAACTCGACCACGGCCGTCCGGATTCAGGGCCAGACTTCTGCCAACGCCACCGTCCAGTTGCTAGGGCGGACGGGCACCAACGCCCTCGCCCCCACCGGCAACAACACGGTCAGCGGCCAGGACGGCAGCTACAGCCTGGACAGCCCGGCCCTGGCGTCGTTCGGCACCGGCCCGCAGGTGGTGACGCTCGTGGCCCGCATCTACAACGCCGTCGGCGACCAGTGGACCGACAGCGACCCGTTCACGTTCGGGGTGAATACGACCGTGCCCACCCTGAACGGGGTGGACGTGGGGGCGGCCTCGCCGCAGACCATCGGCTGGACCGACACCGTCACGACCGGCGGCCAGCGGTCGCAGGTGACCAACCTGCGGTGGCGGCTCGGCCAGGTGGACGAGTTCGTCCCGGCTAACCTGTCCGACGCGGTGGTCGTCACCCGCACCACAGACGGCGCCGTGATCCCAAGCAGCCAGTACACCGCCAGCATCGACTCCAGCAGCGGGGCGACCTACCTGAGCATCGCCTTCACCGGCACCCAGGCCGGGCTGTTCAACTTCGGCTCGCTGGCCGACGGGCGATATTCCGTCGCCCTGAAGGAAGACATGGTGCGGGCAATTACCCCCACGGGTCTGCCGGCTGGTGCGCCCAGTTTCAACGCGCTAATGGGAGAGGCCGGGACTTTGACCACCGTGATCGGCTTCTTCCGCTACTTCGGCGACTGGGACGGCAGCCTGACAGTGGACCCGGTGGACCTGTTCCGATTCCGTCGGGTGATGAACGGGGTGGACCCGTACAACCCGACCTTCGACTACAACACCGACGGCTTGGTGGACCCGATCGACCTGTTCCAGTTCCGCCGGAGGTTCAACGGCATACTGCCCCCCCCCTGACCCGGAGACCCCTCATGGGCCGCCTGCGACCGTTACTAACTGCTCTGGCCGGGCTGGCCGCAGCTCCGTTCGCTGCCGGTCAGGTGCCGGCCGGCACCCGGTACAGCTTCCAGGTGGTGCCGCAGTCCGGTGGCACTCTGACCGCTAACACCATCAGCTATACCCCAGGAGTGCAACTCAAGTTGGACGTGTACTTGTACCAGAGCCTGGGGTCGCCCAACTTTCTGGCCAGCGAGGGTGGGCTGTTCAGCGGCGGCACCCGGCTCACCTTCGGGACGACCGGCCAGGTGGCTGCAGCCGGGAACAGCGTCGCCAGCATTGTTCCCAACCCGGGATTCGACGACACCGGGTCGTACAACCGGGCGGTCACCAGCATCATCGCCGAGTTCCGGGCGCCGGCCACCCTCACTGGCCCGGACGTAGACGGCTTCAACCGGGTGCGACTGGGCACGTTCACCTTGGATACGCCGGGCACAACGGGCACCACCGTCCAGGCCGGCGTACCTAGTTATTCGAACGCCAACCTGACCAACGGGGGGAACAGCATTGTGTACGCAGCCACCGATTCGTCCGTGGTCTACGTCTTGACTCCGGTGGCCGAACCGGCGGGGCTATTGGCTGCGGCCACAAGCCTCATGATCGGGTTGAAGTCGATAAGGTGGCGGGTCGGTCGTCTCGGTTCGTGCTAAAAATGTGACGCCCGATGCCTTGCGCAGTCAAATGACGCAGGTGGGGCTGCTGGGCTACCGCTGGGTCGCCGGCGCACGAATGTCTCAGACAAGCTTGAGCAGGAGCATCCGCACTTCCGGCACACTCGACCGGACCGCCCCGTGCGTCGCGTCTGCCGAATCCCCAACAACTACGAGCCGGCGGTCGGGGAACCGGACGAACCGGAGTCGCAAGCCCACCACAGGAGTTGGGCCGGGGTGGCCGCGCACCGTGTCGTCGCCCGCGAGGAGGACCGGATCGGCCGGGGCCAGATGGTCGAGCAGGACGCGGGTCAACGCGCAGCCCAGTTTGAGACCGGACCACCGGGTTGGGGAATGAACCGCGTTTAGCTTGTGTGGTGGCCGGGGGCGAGCCGCCCGAGATTGCGAACGATGTTTGAGACCGTACAGCGGCAAAGCGTTAGGATGGCGGCCCCTGCACCTCACCGTTGTCTACAGTCTCGACCCGGATGGGTCCGAGGGCGGCGGGTGAGAGGCCTGTTGCCGCCCAGCCAATTGTCCACAGACAGTTGGACGCGGCCCGGGAATTGTCCCCGCACAGTTGGTCGCTCCAGTTGCGTACAGTTGGTCGCGCCGGCCGACGGAGTTCCGTGGGGCTGAAACGTACAGTTGGTCGCTCAAACCTATAATACCTATAACTCTTCCTGTATGGGTGCCCGACTTTCTTCGGATTACGGGGATAACTCCACGGCCTAGTAGTGGCTCTATGGTCGGCATAGGCGGGTGCGGTTGTAGAGTCGCATGAAGTACCAGAGAGCACCCAGATGGTTGCGGGGGCACTTCGAGAACGAGAGTGCTTTGCGGACGAGCCGAGCGCACCTCTGCCGGACGGTACACCAGAACCGTTCCACATGGCAGGTGATGCCGGCGTCCTTGCCGCCGGCGGCGTGTCGCTCGGCGGGGATGGCGGCACGGTAGGCGCTCCAGAAGTCGGTGCAGACGATGGCCCGGTCCCGGTAGCGGCAGCACGTCCCACAGCCGCCGGGCGGTGTCCTCGGAGCCGTCCCCGACCACCATCCCGACCACCTGCCGGGTGTCGGCGTCGAGTGCCGCCCACACCCAACAAACCCGGCCCTTCTGGCCGACGAACGACCACAACTCGTCCGCTTCGACGGTCAGGTCGCCGGACTTTTTTTGAGCCGCCCGGGGGCGTGCGGGGTCCGCCGGCGGTACAGGTGGTTGACGAACCCCTGGAGCCACGACCGGGACCGGCCGGTGATGCGGGCGACGGCCCAGAGGCTGAGCCGCTCGGCCAGCATCCGCTCGATGGCCGTCTTGTCGGCGTCGGGCACCGGCCCCTTGCGGGGGGCGGCCACGAACCGCCGCCCGCACCCCCGGCAGCGGAAGCTCGGGACGCCCGAGTGGGTGGCCCCGTTGCGGACGACGTGCGGATCGGAACAGCGAGGGCATGGCGGGGGTGCGTCCGGCATCCCCTCAGGCTACGAACGTGCCGACTAACGGGCCACTACCCACGGCCTAGGGACTGGTTGGGGTGTAAGGGGCATTCAAGAGAAGTGGTGGTTCGGTTCGGAGGCAACATTCCCCGTCTTGCCATTGGGGTAGTGGCCTCTCCGTAGGCATGAATTGTGTCCTCGTTCGGCGGGAGCAACAGCTACTCCTTCACCGACCGGGGCGGCGGGGCCAACTCGGGCAGGGAGTTGAGCAGCGCCCGAAAGTCGGATCGGCCGCGGAGGGCGTCGAAGTCGGCGTCCTTCTTCATGTGAGCACGGTCCTTGTAACCGGCGGCCACGGCCCGGGTCAGCAGGGCCATCGCCCGGTCGGTAGGGGGCAGGGTCAACGCATCTAATTTGCCGTGAATCCCTGTAGGACACGTTCGAGGTACTTCGGGTCGAGGGCGGCGCTGAGCCGCTTGGCCCGGATACTCCCCTTCGTCGAGTCTTGCTTCAGCAGCGAGGCCGCTACCCGCCGGACGACGCCCAGGTTGGCCCCGGCGTTTGTGTCCCGGGTGCGGTTGGCGTCCTCCCGGAAGGCGACATCGAGGCACCAGAGCAACCCATTCTCCACCCCCCAATGCCCTCGGACGTACCCGGCCAGGTCGGCGGCCGACGCCCGCAGGCTGGTGAGGTAGTAGTGGGCGGTGTTGGTGTGCCGCCCCGCCGCCGTCCGCTCCCGGCCGACCAGCACCACCGCGGCTACGTCCGGCCACCCGGCCGCAGCCCGTCGGGGTCGCGGATCACCGTCACGAACCGCTCCTCGTGCCGGCCGTGCCCGTCCTCCACCGCCTCGGCCGGGTCACACCCGGCGAACTCGGCCTCGGCCGCCCGGTCGAACGCCGCGTGGACCGCCCGCTGGAGGGCCGGTTGATTCCGCTTCACGGCCACCAGGTAATCCCCGCCCTGCTGCCGCACCTGCCCCACGATCTCCTTCTGGCACCCGACCGCGTCAGCCGTCACCAGCGCCCCCTTCAGGTCCAGCACCCGCAGCAGGGCGGGGATGGCGGCGATCTCATGACCCCCGTCGGCCACCGCCTCCTGGCCGAGGATCACTCCGTTGGCGGTGGCCCACGCGCTGACCAGGTGCAGGCACCCGCTGAACGTGTTACCCCGGGCCGACCGGCACGCCTTCCCGTCGATGGCGCTGGGTCGCATCCCGGTGGCCTCGCACAGGGCGGCCATCCACCGGCCGAAGCCGGCCGCGAACGCCCCGCGGTCCAGGGCGGCGAACACCCGGGTGAAGGTGTTGTGGCGGGGGATGCCATGGGGCAGAGCCAGGAACCGCTTCAGCTAGTCCCGGCGGGCATCGCCGAACCGCTCGATCCGCTCGAAGCTGTCGGCCCCACAGACCACCGCACAGAGCGTAATGGCCGGGATGTCGTCGAGCCGGTGCTTGCGGGTCCGCTTCACCCGCGGGTCAGGCCGGTCGGCGAAGTACCGGGTGAACGTCACATCCGTGGGCACGGCCGTGGCCTCCGTGGCTCCGGCCGGCCTACGACCAAACCCCTACGGTGTCAGCAGTTCGAGATGCGTCGGCTGGGGAGCAATGTTCGGCCTGGACCCTGTAGGACAGCCCCAAGATCAATTTCTTTTCTGGCAGTGGAATTTTCTCGTAGAACTAATATGAACTGATCGATTGTCGTGCCGCTTGGCAATTTTCCCGGCCGAACGCTCCCGTCCCCCGATCTCACGAGCCGACCATGATCGCTCCGCCCCGCCCCGGCCTCACGGCCCTCGGCGTCCTCTCCTCCCTTGCCATCCTGGCCACCCCACCACCGGCGGCGGCCCAGACGTACACCTGGCAAGGGTTCGGCGGCACCCCGTACTGGTCCACTGCGGGCAACTGGGCCGGGAATAACCCTCCCGCGTCCTCCTCCGCCTTCGGCACCGTGACGTTCGCCAATTTCGGCACCGTCTATGCTTTACAGGACATTGCGAACCCGATCAGCTTCCCGCACCTAGTCTTCGACCCCACGGCCGGCCCGTACACCCTGATCGGTAACGCCATCCAGATGAACGGCTTCACCGGCACCTTCAGCGTCAGCCCGGTAATCACCCAGAACACGGTCTCGGCGATCACCGTCCAAAACGCCCTCTCCTCGAACGTCGGGTATCAGCAGTCGCTGTCAGTCCAGGGCACCGGCACCGGCACCCTGACCCTGGCGGGCCAGGTGACCGGCAACGCCAACCTGGCGATCTCCGCCCCCAGCGTCGTGCTGTCGGGCAGCGGTAACTCCTACACGGGCGGGACGACCGTGTACAACAACGCCAACCTCACGCTCGGGGTCAGCAACGCCCTCCCGACCAACTCCGACGTGACGGTCTACGGCTCGCTCAGCCTGGGGACGACGAGCAACGCCAGCGGGACGGCCCTCCGGTCGCTGGCGTTGCCCCTATTCACCGGCGGGGTGGCTTCCGTGCAGGTGGGTAGCGGCAGCGGCGGCGACTTGTACGTCCACAGCTTGTCCCTGTCGGGCGGCGGCCAGGTGACCGACTCCGGCGGCAGCTCGAACTTCTGGCTGCACCTGCTCGACGCCAACGGCCTCACC
>JAYVUZ010000074.1:0-7956 GCA_043787415.1 Fimbriiglobus sp.
AGCAGGGGGCGGGCCACGGCGGCTCCTCCGCAGGTGTCCCCTCATGCTCGCCACCGGACGGCCCCCCGGCTAGGTTTCGTTAGGATTTCTAAATCCGGCAAACCCCGATGTGCCATATGTCCCCGCCCTGGTTTCAACGCCAACGACCGCGACCGTGAACGCATCATACCAGCTTGGAGACCAGGTCGGGGCCAGTGGCGGCGGCTTCTTTCCGAACACGACTTTACAAGCGTTCGTCGTCCCACATACGGCTGGCGGGTGGATGGAAGACAATAGCCTGACCGCCAACATGCTCACCAAGTTTACGGTCCAAACCGATGTCCTAGGCGACGTGCCGCTCACCAAAGCCTGGCTCGCCGATATACCCGGGACATTCGACCTCATCATTGACTACGACAACGACGGCCTGTTCACCTGGAAGCTGGACGGCCTGACCGGCTTCCGGGTGGTCGGCAAGGTGGCTGGCGTCGCCTGGCACGACCTCAACCTGAACGGCATCCGTGACCCGCTTGTGCCGCCCGACCGTAGCACTGGGTTCCCCGGAAGCGGCGACCCGGTCCTTGCCGGCGTTGGAGTCAGTTTGTTCCGCGCGGCCACCGACGACCTCGTCGCCCAGGCCGTCACCGGGTCCGACGGCCGCTACCAGTTCGACGGCCTGACCGACCTTGCTTACTACCTCACCTTCGACAAGCCCGACCCCGATCCCGTTACCACACGCTGGCGATTTACCCTCCAAAACGCCGGCCCGGACGACCGCGACAGCGACCCGGCCCGCACCACCGGCCGGACCGACGTGTTCGCCCTCGACGCCGACCCGAAAAACATCGCCCGTGATGCCGGCCTGTACCTGGTCGGCTATGTCGGCGACACGGTGTTCGCGGACGACGACCCCGGGAACGGGGCCAACGACGACCCGGCGCCGAGCTTTCCTTACGACTACACGAGCGGCCTCAAGGTGCAGCTCCTCGACGCCGCCGGTATGCTGCTCCGCGAGACCTACACCGGCGCCTACGGTGCATATCGGTTCGACCGGGTCGAGCAGCGGGACGCGGGCTGGCAGCCGCTCCAATACCGGGTGCAATTCTACCTGCCGCCCAATCGGTACATCGACTCCGATTACGCGATGGCACACTTCCACTTCTCGCCGCAATATGCCGCCCCGCCCGAGTGGGACAGTGACCCGGACGATCAGACCGGGCTGACCCCGTCGTTCACCATCAACCAGTCGGACCGCCGCGGGGACATCGACTGCGGGGTGATGGTGGCGATTTACATCGACCCGCCGAGCCAAGGGCGGGCCGCAGGTGGCCCGCCGCCGGACGGTCAAGGCAAAAAGGCCACATTATCAGCGGCTGGCGGGTCCGAACCGCCTGCCTCTGGCTCGGTCGTTTGGGGCTACCCATACCATCCGAACGCCCGTAACGCCTTGTACTGGCTGCACGGCGTGGAAGTGACTGGATAGCAGGCCGGCGGAGAGGTGGTCGCCGTCCCCGACTGACCCCCCGCGCGTAAAAAAACCCCGGCCGCGATTCCTCGCGGCCGGGGCGCCAGTTCGACTTCGGGTCCCGTCCATCCCGTCGGCCGGCTGGCCGCCCCCGGCGATCCCCCCTCGGACCGCCAGCGACACCAGTCCTCTAGTTCACCCGCCCGGCCGACGCAAACTATTCCCCAGGTTCTCGTCCGGCCTCACGGGTCGGCCCGGTTGCGGATCGGGGCGCCGCCCTGCCAGTCGGCCGGGATGCTCCGCTTGTGCTCCTCGCCGGCGTACCGCCAGTGGTCCAGGTTGCTCTCGCCGAGCTGCCAGGTGAAGGCGGCCGGCCGGCTGTTGATGCGAGTGGGGAAATCCACCAGCCCGGCGGCCGGGTCGGCCAGGCCGACGCCCAGGGTGGCCAGCTCGGTGACGGCCGCCCCCAGAGCTTTTTCCGCCGTAGCAATCTCGTCGGTCATGGCGTACCGCTGTTGCCGGGCGGCCCAGTCCAGGGTCCGGCGGTCGCGTTCGAGCTTCTCGCTCAGGGGTACCAGGCTGCCGAGCTTCTGCTGGTTCTCGACGATGTCCGCCACTATGCCCTGTACTAAGGGCAGCATCTTGCGGGCGGTGGGCAGGTCGAACTGCACGTCCTTGCTCTTCTTCGGCTTGCCCGCGGGCGGCTGGGAGGCGCGGTTCGGGGTGGCGCTCATGTCCGGATAGACCTCATCTAAGAGGGCGGGCGGTCTGCTCGGTCGGCTCATTGTAGGAGGCCGTCCAAGTGTCCGTCACGTCAGATGCCGTGTCCACCCGGTCGGGTTCGGATGTCGGACAATTCCGGGGGTGGATTCGCCCGCATTGCGAACTATAGTCCCTGAACAGAGTCCGTGTCGGTAGGTACGCATGACCCCCGCCCCGCCCCCGGCCCCTGACCCGGACCGCCTGCTGGCGGACCTGGCCGCCGCCCGGCTGCTGTCCGCCGACCGCGGGGCGCGGCTGCTGGCCGAATACCGACACGCCGGCAGCCACGGCACCTTCCTCGACCACCTCTTGGCGTCCGGCGTTCTCACCCAGTACCAGGCGGACAAGGCGGCGGCCGGGCAGGCGACCGCCCTGGTCCTCGGGCCGTATGCCCTCCAGGAGCCGGTCGGCAGCGGCAGCCTGGGCACCGTGTTCCGGGCGGTACACCGCGGCGACCGTCGGCGGGTGGCCGTCAAGGTGTTGCCGCTGCGGAGCTTGTGGAACGTCCACCTGGCCAAGCGGACGGTCGAAACCCTGGCCGGCCTGCCCCCGCACCCGGCCGTCGTCCCGCTCACCGACATCGACACCGCCGGCCAGGCCCACTTCCTGGCCTGGCCGTTCGTCGAGGGGGAGACGTTCGAGTCGCTGGTCAGCCGCACCGGGCCGCTGCCCCCGGCCCATGCCGCCCGGCTGCTGGCCGCGGTGGCCGACGGGCTGGCGGTGCTGCACGCCCACGGCCTCGCCCACGGCCTGCTCAAGCCGGCCAACCTGTCGCTCGGGGTGGACGGCCGGCCGCGGCTGCTGGACGTGGGCATGGGGGCCATCCTGGCCGAGAACATGGCCGCCGGTGAGTCCCTGCTGGACACCCTATCGACGGCCAACGCCGCCGTGTCGTCGTTCGACTACGCCGCACCCGAGACCATCCTCGACCCGACCACGCGGACCCCGGCCGGGGACGTGTACTGCCTCGGGTGCGTGCTGCACTTCCTGCTCACCGGCATGCCGCCGTTCCCCGCCGGCAACGCCGTAGACAAGATGCTGGCCCACCAGACCGAGTTGCCGCCGGCGGTGCGGAGCCTCAGCCCGCTGGTGCCCGAGTCGCTGGCCGACTTGGCCGGACAACTCATGCGGAAGGTGCCGGCCGACCGTCCGGCCGACCTGGCGGCGGTGCGGCTGACCCTGCTGGAGGCGGCCGACGACATGGCCGGCAGCGGCCGGGTCCGGCAGGCGGCGTCCGAGCGGGCGGCGCCGGCGGACGCCGACACTCCGTCCGACCCGCCACGGCCCGCCGACCCCGGGCCGGACACGGACACCGAGTTCGACGGCGGCCAGCCGCTGAGCGTCGCTCTGAGCATGTTGAAGAGCCGGCTGGCCGCGTCCGATGCCAAGGCCGACGGCACCCCGGAGTCGGTGAACTTCGACCTGCCCGAACTGGACGGCAAGCCGACCGGCCTGCCGGGGCTGATCGACACCGGCCCGCCGGGGGTGTACAACCTGCCGCCGGCGTCCCGGCCGGCGACCAACGCCCCGCCAATGTCCACCCGGCGCGAGCCGGCCACCACGCCCCGGGCCACGCCGCCGTTCGTCGCTACCCCGACGCCAGCCGCGCCGGTCGTCTGGCACAAGCCGGACCGGTCGCCGCCGCCGTCGTCCCGCCGGGTGTACGCCCCGGCCCCGGCCCCGGCCGGGCTGAAGGGGCGGGCGGAGGCCGTCCTCGGCGGGCTGTTCGGCGTCTTCGGCTGGGTGGCCAACCGGATACTCCCGGGCCTCGGCGGCGCCCCGCCGGTGGCCATCCAGGTGAGCGTCTTCGGCCCCCGCCACCTGGAACCCGGCAAGACGGTCCGGCTCCAGGTGTACGCCCACCCGGTGGACGCCTTCGCCAGCGTCTGCACCCTATCCCGGGCGCTCCAGCCGGACAGCGAAGTGCTGGCCGTCGGCCAACTGGTCCGGCCGGTCAAGCAGGGCGAGGAGGTCGGGCTGCACCTGTCCGTCCGCAACGGCGGCCTGGCCCGCAGCCTGACGGCGTTCGTCTGGCAGGGCAAACCGAAAGCCGAGCCGTTCGAGCTGATGGTGCCGTGGGAAAGCCCCGCCGGCCGCACTCCAGCAGTTCTGACCGTCGGGCTGAACAACGTGCAGGCCGGCAAGGTGCAGTTCGAGCTAAACGTCCTCCCGCGGTCGGGCTGAGCCACGTCAGACATCTCCCTTTTCCTGCTCTGGCGGCACGGTCGGGCGTGCCAATTGCGGCGTGTGTACGGCCCCTTCCCCCGTACCGAGCCAAGTCATGATCCATCGTTTCGACAAGCTGTTAATCGAACTGCCCCGGGCCAAAGGGCCGAACCCGGCCGCCGCCGGGGCTGTTCAGGAACTGCTCGGCGGTAAGTTCGGCGAAATGTCCACCCTGATGAACTACACCTTCCAATCGTTCAGCTTCCGCGGCAGGGAGCAGTATCGCCCGTAATACGACCTGATTGCTAACATCGCGGCCGAGGAGTACGGGCATATCGAGTTGGTGGCTTATGCCATCAACGGCCTGCTGGACGGGACGAGCACGCACACCGGCGACCCCCACCTAGGCGCCGCTCCAGCCGCCCATGATGACCCCCGGCCGCATCCCCTACCACTACCTGTACACCGGGCAGGGAGCGATGCCGATGGACGCCAACGGCAAGTTCTGGGACGGGTCCAACGTCTTCAACAGTGGCAACCTCAAGCTCGACCTGTTACACAACTTCTTCCTGGAGTGCGGGGCGCGGGCGGGCAAAATCCGGGCCTATGAGTCCACTGACGACCACCTTGCACGCGAGTGGATCGGCAACCAGCTGGTCCGTGGCGGGGTGCATATCGTGGCCTACGCCACCGCGATGGAAAGCTGCTACCCATCCCCGACATCAAGAACAAGAAATTCCCCGAGGCCAAGAAGTGGGAGGACCAGGGTAGCCACCGCAAACTGTATCGCTTCAGCCCGACCGACTACAAGCAGGCCGGGGACATCTGGAACGGCAAGTACCCGGAGGACGGCCAACCGCTGGAGTTCATCGAGTGGCCGGGGCCGGGCGGAAAACCGTTCGACCTGCCGGCCGAGCCGGCAGTCTCCGCGCCGGTGGCCGATAAGCATGGCATCGACCAGGCAATGCTCACCGACATGCTCAAGTACATGGCGAAATAATACAGACGGGTTACTACCGACTACAGCGTACTCAAAGGGCTAACGTCCCTCACGAACGCTGTAGTCGGCCATCTCGGTGGCCGGCGGCTACTTGCCTTCCGCCGGTGACGGAGCGTCGCCCGCCGGGGCGGCACGTAGGTAGCGGTTGTACGCCTGGTTGACGCGGTCGGCCGGCACGTCCCCGCCGCGGTACTCGTACCCGATCTGCGGGAAGTAGGTGCGGGCACGCACCAGTTTGATGCCCCGGTCCTTGGCCTGCTTCTTGGCCACGTTCAGGGCGGTCTCGATCTCGCTGCGGACTGCCGTCAGGGCGTCGCCGGCCTGGGGGGCGGGGTACGCCCCCTCGATGGCGTAGGCCGCCTGCTCGGTCACCGTCGTCGGCCGGCCGGTGGTCGGGTCCAGCCACTTCCGCTGCTCCAGGTCGAAGTAGGCTGCCACCTGGATGTTCATTCGCCGCAGGTCGCCGATCACCCGCTTCACATCGTCCGTGCCGTCGCCGTCGGCGTCGAACACCCCGTACAGCACCACCGTGTCCGTCTGGCCCCGCCGCCACGACGTGTTGTACAGCAGGTCGCCGACCTCGATCCGGTCGCGGTACGGGTCGGACTCGCTGGTGATGCGACAGCGGGCCAGCTTCTCCCCCTCGACGGCGATCACCTCCAGCTTGCCCTTGGGCACCATGTCGTACTGCGGCTGGCCGTTGTCCAGGACCGGCCGGCCGGTCGGCCCGACCCGCGGCCGCAGCCGGCCGGCAATACCCACCTGCGGGGTGTTAGCCGGCTGCACTGTGAGCCGCAGCCCGACCGGCACGCTGTCGGCCGACCCCAGGTCGATGTACACCGTGTTCCCGCCCGGCTCCCGGCTGGTCACCCGGCCCAGCGGCTTCTGGGTGCGGAACGGGTCTTCGGCCGCCGCCGTCTTGTCGTCGTACACCTCCACCCGGTCCTGGAGGGCCTTGCCGGCCTTGCGGCTCTCCTCCAGCTCGATGTTCAGCTTGGTACTGTCTTCCTGGGCTTTTTTCTCGGCGGCCGTGTAGTCGTTCGTCTTGTCGCCGAACTGCTTGCGGGTGGCGGTCAGCTCGGCGGCCTGCTTGTCCAGGGCGTCCTTGGCCTCCTTCTTGACCAGCTCGATCTGCGCGTCCAGCGCCTTCTTGGCCGCCTCGGCCGCGGCCGCCTGCTCCTGGAAGCTTTTGGTGGCCGCCTCCAGCGACTTCTCGGCAGTCGCCTGCTTGCCCTCGGCCAACAGGCGTGCGGCCACGGCCCGCACCAGCGCGTCGGCCATGCTCACCTCCGGCTCTTTGTCCGCCTTGCCGGCCGCCAGGCTAGGCCAACTCAACAGGTCGGTCGGCTTGAGCTGTACCGACTTGTTCTGCCCGACCAGGGTGGACGCCACCTTGTCAGTCAGCCCCTTGAGCTTGGCCGGCAGGGCGGCGTTCAGCTTGTTGAACTCCTCCGCCACCTTCGGGTCGCTGCTCTGGGACAGGGCCGTGAAGTCCTCGGCGTCGGCCACCCCGAGCGCCACCTTGTACATGCGGACCTTGTTCTGCTCCTCGGTCCGCAGCTTGTCGGCGTTGCTCTTCTCCTCGCCGGCCTTCTTGGCCTCGGCCACCGCCGACGTCTTCTTGTCCGTCTCCAGGTAGAAGAGGACGCCCAGCACCAGACTGGCCAGGACGAAGAACGCCAGGGCGACGATGAGCGGGGCTTTCGGCTCGCTGGTGGACGACTGCTTGGCCATGTGGAGGAACCTCGACGCGGTCGGTCGGGAGGAGTTCGGCGGCGGCCCGTCGGGCGTGGCCTAGTCAGAAGTCTAAACCCGTGCCCGACGGGGTCAAACGGAAAGGGCGGGGAAGCGGGCGATGCTGCGGCGACGGTGCCGGATGTGCCGGCCGCGCCCGCCCCTGCACGCCACCCTACGCAACGCGGCCCGCCGAGAAGTGTTTGCGCGCTCCCGGGCACGCCGTGATTGTGGCATACCCGGGGGTGAGTCAGTGCGTCGTGGTCGCCAGCGGCTTGGCCCAGGCGGACAGCCCGAACATGAGCACGGCCGTCGCCCCGGCGGCGCCGGCCAGCAGCAGCTTGTCTTCCAGCGGGGCGATCAGGGCGAGGACGGCCAGGGCGGTGCAGGCGGCGGCGAACCCGAGGAGGGTGGACCGCCAGTCGATTGGCGTCGGGGACGACATCAGTTCTCTCGGCAAGAGGTCAGGTGGTAGGTGTATTTGTACGGCCGGCCGGGTTCGATCAGCAACTGCCGAGAAAGGAATGGCCGCTCTCATCGCATACCTGAAGGCGTCCCGGTAGAATTGGCCACGGCCACACACCTGATAGCCCGTGGAGACGCGACGATGGCAGGCGACATCCCACTCGCAATGGTGCCGGCCACCCTGCGTTCGGCGGCCGACAAACTGTTCCCGAAGGCGAAGTGGACGGAAGCCCACCACAGCCGGCACGACGGCGAGGAGTTGTACGACCTGCTCGGCGAGGACGACAAGGGGGTAGTGGCCTCAGCGTAGGGACTGGTGAGCGGCTTCTTGGTCGCTCAGGCCGGACGAGCGAGGGCAGCGAACGCCCAGAACAGGCCGGCTACG
>JAYVUZ010000075.1:0-16208 GCA_043787415.1 Fimbriiglobus sp.
CACGTTGCTCACGGAGCAGGGGTGCGGGGGCCCCCCCGCACCCCTGCTCCGTGAGCAACGTGGCCCCCCGGAAACACGAGCCGCTCCCTGAAGGTGACACGCGATGACCGCCGAAGTCGTTCTGCTGATGGGTCGCCACCGGCTGATGGTGGCCGGCTTTTACTTGGCGAGCGAGGGCGAGCCGTGCCGCGACGGCAACCTCCCCGAGTCCGTGATGCCCCCGATCCCGGACGAGGAACTCGCGGCTGCGATGGTCGGCGACAAGCGAGCCGCCGACCTGCCCGTGCGCGTGGTCCGCTTCTTCCGCGGCGACAACTGGACGCCGGAGATGATGCGGTACGTCGCCGACAAGATCAATGACGCAGCCAAAGGCTGATAGCGATTGCCGGGGCGGCACCGTCGCCCCGGGGCTGGCGGCCGGTCGCTAGCCGTGCTAGGATTGCGTCATGGCCACCACCAACAAACCGCCGGCGGTGCCGGCCGCCGACCTCGGCGCGATCCGCGACCGGCTGCGGACCGCCCGCGAGAAGACCGGGCTATCCCCCGAGGCGGCGGCGGCCGGGCTGAGCCGGTCGGCCGTCCGCAACCTGGAGGGGGGGTTCGCCAACCCCGCCCTCGGCACCCTGTTCACGCTGGCCGGTCTGTACGAGTGTCCCCCGGCCGAGCTGCTCGGCGGCCGGCCGCCGGCCGGAAAGAAATACTAGCTCTGCTATTTACTGAAATAGTATCTCTGCTAGTACACGCGGGTCGGGCCGGTGTGGTGCCGGGCCGACCAACCGAGAAGTGTGTCATGAGTCCTGAGACGCTGCGACGGAAGATGAGGCAGGCGTTGTTCGCCCCGTTCGAGGTGGTGATGTCGAGCGGCAGCCGCTACCAGGTGAAGGGGCCGGAGGACCTGGTGGTCGGCACCCGTACCAGCGCCCTGTGGGTGCCGGGCAACCCGGACGACGACCTGATCTTGCTGGACAACCTGCACATCACCGAGGCCCCGCCGCTGGCCGTCCCGGCGGTCGCCTGACAGTCCGTGCCGGCCCCGCTCGCGGGCGGGGCCGGCACCCGTTGAACGACGCGGCCCGCGGGAAGTCCCGTGGGCCGCGTCGTTGGGTCGGTTGGTTTCTGGTGGTCTCGCGTGCCGCGGCATGCGAGGCCACCCGTCAGAACGGGCAGCGGTGCGAGTCGCGGGCGGCGTGGTAGGCGCCGACCAGTTCGCCGGCGGCCGCCCCGAACCGGGCCGCGGCGTCCGGGTTGGCGGCCAGCCACCGGCAGGCGAGCCGGCCCGCGGCGGCGACCACCTCGGCCAGGTCGCGCACCCGGTAGCGGGCGTCGTCGTCCGACGCGGTGTCCGGTCGGGTGTGGTGGGCGGTCATCGTCGTCTCGCGTCCGGGTGGGGGACTGTAGCTTAGACCACAGGTCGTCAGGCGCCGACCACCGGGGCCGGCTTGGCCGGCGGCTCCGGCGGCAGCAGCCGGCCGAGGGCGTCGGCCCGGTCCCGGGCCAGGGTCCGCCGCCGCTCCAGCTCGGCCCGCATCTGGATGGTGGCGTCGGACAAGTCTTCGGTGGGGGCCTGGGCCATCGGCGTCGGCGTCTCTCGGTACAGCGGCACCAGCGGCACCGGCCGCTCGGCCTGGTAGGCGACGGCCGCCGGCGGCGGGGTGTGCCCGGCGGCCGGCGTGGCCCGCCGGCCGGCCAGGGCGTCCCGGGCGGCGGCGACCACGGCCCCCACCACGACCCGGGCGACGGCCGACCGGAAGTACACGACCCTGGCCAGCGCGAGCAGGAACACCAACACGGGGTGCTGGTACAGGAACGCGATCACTTGGACCCCTTGGTGAGCAGGATGGCGACCAGCAGGCCGGCGACGGCGCCGACCAGCCAGCCCGGCACGGCCGGGCCGAACAGCGGGCGGAACGGCCCGGGGCGTGGCCGGCGGCCGGCCAGGGTGGCATCGACCCAGCCGGCGAACTCGGCGGCGTCGAACTGGTCGGGCGACAGGTGCCCGGCGTCCGCCCCGACCCGTGGCCGCCCGGCGGACGGTGACCTTGGGCGTCAGGCCGAACTGCTCGACCTCCCACTGACCGGGCGCGTAGTACTGGACGTGCAGCCGGAAGCGGGTGGCCGCTGGCAGGGCTTCCACCGCGGTGGCCAGACCGCCGTAGGTCGTGTCCACGACGGTCAGGTTCCAGCGCCCCAAGTCGTCCCGCAGCTCGGACTCGCAGGTCTCGGCCGCGGCCTCGCGGGACACCTCCGCCTCACTCAGCCAGTACCGGTTCTCGCCGGTCATTTTGGGCAGCTCGATCCCGTAGTTGGACTCGGCCGGGTTCGCCCCGGCGTCCGGCCGCGGGCACCGCTCGGCCGTCGGGTTGCCGCCGGCGTCGGCACGGACGCAGGTGCCGTCGGCCCGCAGCACGGCCGTACAGCGGCCGCCGGCCCACCAGTGCCAGTCCCCGGTCGTCATGTGCCGGCTCCACTGGCCGGCGGCCTGGGCGGCCGGGGCGACCGCCCACGGGGTGGGGTAGCCGGCCGGCGCCTCGGGCGTGCCCGGCAAGGTGGCCACCACGGCCACGGCGGCCGGCCGCACGGCGTAGGGCGGCGGGGGCGGGGCCAGCAACACGAACGCCCACCCGCCCTACATGTCCCGCCACCGCTCCAGGAACTCGGTTCGGGCCATCCACACCCACACCCCCCGGGCGGTTGTTGTCGATGATCGCGGCCAGCCGCTCGTCCAGGTGGGCGAGACACACCATGTGGGCGATGCGGCCGCGGTAGAAGTCGTCCCGGCCGGCGTAGGTGACGCACGGGATGCGGCCGGTCCGGATCGCCAACTCCAGGAACGCGGCGTCCCCGCCGGTGTGCTGGACGTACCCCGGCACCGGCTCCCCCTTCTCCTTGCAGTAGGCGGCGATCACCCGGGCCAGCTTCTCCGGGTGGCCGCCGCCCTCCTTCGTGGTCATGTACTTTTGCAGGCCGGCCAGTGCCGCCACCTGCTGCCAGCGGGCGGCGATCTCGACCGCGGTGAACACGCACAGCCCGGCCCCGGTGCCGGGGCCGCCGGGGCCGAGGCCGCCGGTGTTCTTCAGGTGCTGGGACGGTGGCAGGTCGGCCGTGGCCCGCGGCGACTTCCGGGCCGACCGGGCCGCCGGCCCGGAAGTCGCCGCGGGCCGGCGGCTCGGCGGCCGGGGCGGGGGCGAGCAGGAGTAGGCAGTCTGTAAGGCGAGTCGGCGCATGGCGATCCTCGGGGTGGTCGGGGCGTCAGGCCGCGGACAGCTCGTCGTCCGCGCACATCCGCCGGTAGCGGTCCGCCTGGCCGGCCCCGCGGCGGAGGGTCAGGGCGGGGGTGTGGCGGGCCGCGTGCATCCGCCGGTAGCGGTCGGCGTGGCGGTCCCGGGTGACGGCCTTGGCCATCAGGTTGCTGGCCAGCCAGAAGGCGGCGCTGGTGAAGTAGCAGTGCAGGTTGTTGGCCGGGTAGGCCGTCGACAGGGACGACTTGAGGAACTTGACGAAGCACTCCTGCACGAATTCGGCGGCGGACACCGAGCTGGTCGCCAGCCGCCTGGCCCACACGTCGGCGGCGATCTTCTTCAAGACGGCCGTCAGCCGCGGGCACACCGCGCCGGTCGCCCGGTAGGCCGTCACCAGGGCGGCGAACTCGGCCCGGTTGACATACAGCGAGGCCGGGGCGGCGTGGTCGGCGTCCTGCATAACCCCGATCTACCGGCGGGGGTGCGGCCGGGCTATTCCCCCGGCTCGTACCCCTGGCACGCCGGGCCGCACTGGCGGCCGGCGGGGATGCCGCACGTCCGACAATCGCTCACCATGCCGTCGGCCGTCACGGCCGACGGCAGCGGCACCCGGCCGCACCGGTACCAGTCCCGCTGCGGGCTGAGGCCGGCGGCGTCCGCCTCGGCCGAAGACACCCTTTCTGCCGGCCGGTGCCGGCAGCCCGATAGTGCGTCCGCCTCGGCCGAGGCGGCGACCGCGGCCATCTGGCCGTCGCCGCCGCCGATCGGCGACGGGCCGCACGAGCCGATGCTGATCGTGATGCTCCCGCCCTGGCTCTCCTGGTAATACCCCGGGACGGCGCCGGTCGCCGGGTCCACGCAGCCGGCGGTGTAGAACCGATAGCTACCCCGGCCGGCATCGGCCGGGCCGGTGAACACGCCGGCCCGGCACATGGTCGGCGAGACCGCAATGCAGCCATAGCATTCGCTCGACCACGTCCGGGACACACTGTATGTTTGCCCCGGGCACGACTGCGACTCCGCGTACGACTCGTAGCTGTGCCAGCACAGGCGGCCGTCACTACAGGTGGCAAACATCTGCCGCGCGTTCTGCCCGGGCAGTCCGCCGTTCGGGTCGCTCCAGGACCACACCAGGTTGCTGGTCTGTGTACTCCGGGTGAGCGTGACCGTCCGGTTGGTGGTGGTCGGACCGGACGACGGGCCGCCGCTCACCGTCGCACAGCGCGTCTGGGCGTTCGCCAGGGCGAGGCAGGCACAGGCCGGGTCGGTGGCCGGGTCGCAGCAGCAGCCGGCGGCTGCGGCCGTGGCGGCGGACTCGGGGGGCCAAACTACGGGCGGCGGCTGAAGGTCGGCCGCCGGCCATGGGGAGGCGTCAGGCATCGACCAGGTACCCGGTGTTTTTGGTGACGGTCAGGGTGCCGTTTACGCACTCCGCGGCGGTCACCACCGAGCGGGCGACGGCCGGCACCATGGCCGCCACGAACCGCGGGGTGCCGTCGGCCTTGTCCCCGGCCCGCTGGCAACAGTACCGCCAGTCGCCCGCCTTCAGCGGGCCGCCGGCCGACATCACCTCGCACGCCCCGAAGGTTTCCCAGGTGCCGTCCTGTTTGGGCAACTCGACCGCCCCGTCCCACCACGGGGCGGCGCCGCCCGTCACCCGCACCCAGGCGATCTGCCGGCCGCCCGGCCCGGCCGCCGGCGTCCCCTCGTCGCCACCGGCGTTGAGCAGGCCGGTCAGCAGGCGGGCGGTACGGTCGCCGACGAGTGCGGTCACGGGTCAGCTCCACACGGACTGGATGGTGGCCGGCTTGTACCTGACCACCGTCAGGTAGTTGGGCGCCGCCCCCGGGGCGAGCTAGTCGGTGCCGGCCCCGTTGAGTGGCATCGGGTCGGCCACGATGGCCCCGATGGCGGCGTCGGTGAGTGGCACCAGGCGGGTCGCCCCGGACACGGTCACTTTCTTCCGCCGGCCGGCGTCGAGTACCTTGGCGTCGTGCTGGCCGGGGTCGTACAGCAGCTCGACGCCCACCTCGTACACCAGGGCGAAGGACTTGACCGGGGGCGTGCCGGTGCCCGGCAGTTCGACCTGGTCCCACACCGGCTTGGGGTCGATCTTCTTGACCCGCAGCGTGTACGCCGGCCACACCCGGCCGCCAAGCTGGACGCTCGCGTTGTTGGTGCGGTTGAGGTAGTCGAACACGGCCACGCCGAACCAGTCGCCCGGCCGCCAGAACTTGAGCCGGATGCCGAGGGTGGCCCAGTCGGCCATGACCGGCGGGTCGAACCGGTCGCCGGCGGTGTTCCGCACCGCGGCCCCGGTGCCGGCCTACACCTCCACCACCCGCTCGGCGTCGGAGGTGAAGTAGTACACCTCGGGCGGCCGCAGTGGGGCGGCCTGGGACTGGTCGCCGCCGACGTTGGGGGCGGTGCCGCCGCCGCCCACACCCGCCCCGCCGGCCGTGCCGCCCGTGCCGTTGGTCCGGGCGGGGAACGGCTTCGAGCTGTACCCTACCTTCACCGCGTAGCTGAACAGCCCGACCCGCGCTACCTGGGCGGTGCGGGCGACCATGGCCGGGAAGGCCGGGTGGCGGCTGTACAGGGGTCACCGGCACGGCCGCCTCGGCGAACTGCTCCGGCCCGAGCCGCATGGCGTCGGTGGCGTCCGTCATGTCGAGGGTGACCGTCCAGCGGCGGTTGCCGGTGCGGGTGCCGCCCTCCTCGCAGGTGGTGGCCCGTGGCTCCAGGTCCTCCGTCGCCTCGGCCGTCACGTTGCTGTCGGGGAACCGCACCGAATCGCCGCCGGTACTCACGATCAGGGTCACGGCAGCACCTCCACCTGTAGCTTGTCCTGGGGCACGTCGGCCGCCCGGGCCTTCTTGTCCGGGGCGGTGTTCTCGGCGATCTTTTCGAGTGACTTCTGCTGGCCCTTGTTGGTGGCCAGGATGCGGTGCATGACCGACCCGCCGCCCACCTCGGCCTTGGCCCAGGCCGAGTACTCGTCCGCCGTGCCGGCCAGCAGGGCCGCCCCGAGCACGTTGCCGGCCTCCGAGGCGGCGAGTTGGGGCACGACGGGTATGACGGCCGGCGTCTCCAGCTCCTTCTTCTTCCGCATGGCCCGGCCGATCCACTGCTCGGACTGCTGGACGTTCTGCTTGAGGCGGTCAGTGTCGAACCAGTTGCGGTCGGCGAACTCGCCCAGGTCGCGGGCCGTCGCCGAGAAGTCCGTCTTCTCCAGCGAGTCGGCCCACCCCCGGATGTCGTCGCCGATCTGCGAGCTGATGCCAGGGATGGACGCGAACCCGCGGAGCAGATCGGCCATCACCCCCTTCACATCGTCCAGGATCATCACCCAGCCCTGCAGGACGGTCGCCCCGATGGCGGCGGCGGTGCGGCCGACCTCGCCGAAGATCGAGCCGACGGTGGCCACCCCCTGGGCGATGCCGCCGACCACCGCCTCGATCAGGGCGAAGGTGTCCAGCCCGGCGGTGGACTCGCCCACCCAGGCGGACACCGTCTCGTAGAACGCGTCGAACACGGCGGCCAGCTCGTCCAGCACGGCCCCGCCGACCCGGGCGATCACCTCGAACCCGTGCACGAACCCGTCAATGAACGGCCGGGCGTTGTCCAGCAGCCGGGTGACGCGGGAGGCGATCACCTCCAGCAGCGGGGCGGCGGCCCCCACGATCTTGTTCCAGGCGCCGGAGAACGCGGCTTCCAGCTTGGGCAGGGCCGCCCTCACCTTCTCCAGCTTGAGCATTTCCCCCTCGCCCAAGGCGGCGCCCATCTTCTTCTGCGACTCGATGAAGCTCTTGAGGCCGCCCTCGCCCTGCTTGAGCATGGGCAGCAGCTTGAGGCCCTGCTCCCCGAACAGCTTGGTGGCGAAGCTGGCCTGGAGGCCGGCTTCGGTGATGCGGCTGATGGCCTCGGCCACCTTGAGAAACTGTTGGTCCACCGGCTTGCCGGCCACGTCGTCCATCTGGATGCCGAGCTGGGCGAGCGCCTTGGCCGCGTCCCCGCCGAGCAGCCCGCCGCCTACCTTGACGCCGAACTTGCCGAGCAGCTCGCCGAACTGGCCCTCGACCACCCCGGCCTTCTGGGCGGCCTGGCCGAGGGCCATGAACCCGGCCGAGTCGGCCCCGATGGCTTTGGCCTGGCGGCCCACGTCGGCCAGCGACTTGGCCGTGTCCAGGGCGTCCCCGAGCAGCCGGCCGCCGACGGCCGTGGCGAACCCGCCGTCGGCGACCCCCTGCACCTTCGCCCGGAACCCCTGCACCCGGGCGTAGGCGGCGTCCAGCCCGGCCGTCAGCTTGGCGTAGTTGGCCGACAGGGTGAGGGACGCCTTGCCGACACTGTTGGCTACGTCATCCCCCGAGCCGCTGGGCGAGCAGGGCCACGCCGCCGGCGAAGTCGATCAGCACCGGGCAGGCGGCGGCCGCGGCCCACGGCGGCAGGCAGCGGGCGACCGATACCTCGGCTCCGGTGGCGGCGGCCGTCACCTGCAGCAGCCGGGCGTGCAGGATGTCGTCCTGCGCCCCGTGCCAGGGGCCGTCCACTAGGCCGAGGGCGGCGTACAGGTTCAGCTCGCCGGGCCGAAGCAGGGCTTCCATCTCGGCCAGGGTCCGCCCGGTGGCCACCGCCAGCCGCACCGCCCACAGCAGGGCGGGGCTGGCGGTCAGCCTTTTTTGCCTGGTCCTCGGTCTCGTTCAGCTTGTTCGCCGTGACCATTGCCTGGGCCACGCGGAGGGTGCCCAGGCCGGGCAGGGAGTGGACGAGGGCCAGGTCGTCGGGGCCGAGGGCCGGGGTGTCGTCGGCCTCGCAGCAGCCGGCCACCACCACCCGGGCGGCGTAGTCGGCCTGGTCGGCGGCGGCGTCCCGGCCCTGCAGGGCGACCACCCCGGACAGCGGGATGGGGCCGACGTGGACGGTGCGGTCGCCCCACTCGGGCACCGGCACGGCCGTGATGCTGGCCGCCCGGTCGGCCGCCATCAGGTCTCGCAGCGACATCAGACGTTCCCCCCGGACGGGCCGGTCACGGGCAGTACGCCCTTGCCGTCGGCCACGGCCGGCCGGCCGTTGACGCGGACCTCGAACTTGAGCACCATCTCGTCCTCCTTGCCGAACGTCGGCCCCTCCAGCGAGGCGACGTAGCCGTAGACGGTCAGCTTCTGCGGCAGGTCGGCGGCGGCCACCTTGCCGGCCGCCTCGACGGGCGGGGCGGTGAGGACGAACTGCGGCACCACTTTGGGGTCGGTCGGGCCGATCTTCTTGCGGCCGAGCAGGGCGTCCAGCCGGCGGAAGGTGGCGGCCGTGTAGTGGCCCTCGACCGGCACCATGTCGCTCTCGATGAGCGTCGGGATGTACACCTTGTGGTAGTCGGGCACGCTCTTGCCATCGACCACGGTCAAGTTGTCGTGGGCGGTCACGTCCTTCTCGCCCACCTTCCGCTTGGGGAAGCCGAAGTTGAGCAGGCCGGGGAACTCGACAAACGCGTTGTCCGCCGGGTCGCCGCCGGTCAGCAGCGGGAATCCGTCGTTGACGCTCAGCTTGGCCCGGAACCCGATGTCCACGTCGTCCCCCTGGTCAGTCGGCGAGCGCCAGCTCGCGGGTGATCTCCCGGGCGGCGGCCGCCGAGAACTGTCGGTCCTCGGCCTCGTAGGCCGGCCGGAGGAACGGGAAGGTCCGGCTCCGCTTCGTCCCCTTCTCCAGCAGCCAGGCGTACAGGTACGGCACCTGCCGCTTGGGCTGCCCGGCCTTCGGCCCCCGCACCCACTTGCCCCGGGTGCGGGCGACGGACATTTTCGGCCCGACCACCGTCACCCACGCCCGGACTTGTACAGCCGGGTCTTGGTGCCGATGCTCTTGGCCAGGAAGCCGTACCGCTGGTGCCCGGCGGCGGTCGCGACCACCGCCGCCCGGACCGGCCTGGCCGTCCGGTTGGCCCCCTTCAGCACGGCCACCCGGGCCTTCGGCCCGAGGGCCTTCAGCCGGTCGGCCGACACGTCGGCCGTCAGCACCAGGTCTAGGCCGCGGACGGCGGCGGCGGCGGCCAGCTCGGCCGCCGCCCCGTCGAGCAGCACCTTGGCCAGCAGGTGGGGGATCACGGGCCGTACCGCTCGGCCGTCGCCACCACCTCGTTGCCGTCGGCCCCGCGGCGGCAGGCGGTCACCCGCCACGTCTCGCCCCACTCGGCCGCGTACAGCTCGTCCCGCGGCATGACGGCCGGCAGGTTCCGCAGCCGGATAGCGGCCGTGGTCTTCTGCCGGATGCCGTTGCCCCGGGCGTCCTCGCCGGCGTCCAGGGTCGGCTCCGGGTCGGTGCCCCACAGGTACCCGCCGGCCGTGAACTGGCGGTCCTTGCCGCCGGCCGCGTCGGCCGCGGCCAGGGCGTTCCGCCGCCACTCGTAGCGGAGGCAGTAGTCGCCGGCGCCGGCCATCGTCACATCCCCCAGTCGCCGGCCAGCCCCAGCCGGTAGCGGTCGCACACCCGGTCCCAGCCGTCCGGCACCGCACTCAGTGCCGCCCCGTCCGTGTACGCCTCGCGGACAGCGTACCAGTGGGCGGCCAGCAGCCGGACGGCCACCTTGACCATCGCCGGCACCGCCGCCGCGTTCGCCCAGCCGGCGGTGAAGTCCATGCATCCGACGGCCGGCGGTAGGTCCGTCGGCCGGTCGGGCGGCGGCCAACCCACCCCGGACCCGCCCGCCGGGTCGGACGCCCCCGCCGTCGGCCCGAGGCCGGTCGGCAGGACCACCCGGTCGGGCGGCGTCTGCACCGCCGCCCGCCAGCCGGTCAGGGCGGTCGGGGTGCCGTCGGCCGCCAGGGCGCTAACCGCCGTGACGGCCGTCACCCCGCCCCGCATGAGCACCACCGGCCAGGCCGGCCAGCGGGTCACCCACTGGCGGTAGCCGGTGGCCAGCACCGGCCGGCGGGTGTCCTGCTCGAACCGCTCGACGGCGGCCCCCAGCAGCACGCCGAGCGTGTCCGCCTCGGAGGTGTCGTTGAGCCGCAGCCAGCCCTTGAGTTCGGCCACCGTCACCGTCACCGGCCCGGCGGCCGGCGGGGTGAGTACCTCGACGCGGTACACGCGGCCCCCAGGTCAGACGGCCAGGAGGGCCTTGACGCACCCGCTGTGGCCGATGTGCCGGGCGTCGGTCCGCATGAGCAGCACGAACCCGACCTGGCCGGACGCCGCCCCCAGCTCGTTCACCCGGGTGACGGCCATGCTGCTGTTCACGTCCCGCACCATGTACCGGCCGAGGTCGCCGAACAGCACCAGCGGGGTGCCGGCCGCGCCCGGGGCGTTGATGCTGGCCATCTCGTTGCACACCACCACCGGGTAGCCGCGGAGCCGGTCCGGCTCCCCGGCCTGCACGCTCGGCTGCCAGATGTACTGGTTGGTGGTGTCCTTGATCTTCACGGCCGCGGCCACCGTCTCGTCATTCATGAGGAACGACCCGCTGCCCCGGTACGCCCGGTCCACGCTGTACAGGAGGTCGATGAGCTTGTCGTGGGTGAGGGCGTTGGCGGTGGCCATGTTCGGCCCTGCCGCAGCCCCGGTGGCCAGCCCCTGGGGCTGGGTGGTGCCGTTGCCGGTGGCGAAGTGGGCGTTCTGGCCGCGGCCCATCCGCTCGCTGAGCAGCTCGCCGAGCAGGGCCTCCGGGTCGATGACGGCGTCCTAGAGCAGCTCGACGCTCACCCACACGAAGGTGGTGGCGTACTTCCACACTTTGAGCGTCACCTTGTCGAACGTCGGGTCGGTGGCCGCCCCGATGGCAACGTTCTCGCCGACGATGGTGGCTAGGTTGCCCACGTCCGACACCCGCGTGTAGTCGAGATCGGCCCCGGTGTCGGTGCGGAGCGAGGCGGCCGCCGGCCGGACCGGGCTGATGAACTTGAGCTGCTTCTCGATGGTGGCCTGGAGGTCGGTGGGCACGGTCACCCCGCCGGTCGCCGCGGCCCCCTCGGCCAACGCCCGCAGGCTGAGCTTGTTGGAGTGCAGGGTGACGCCGGCCCGGGCCGCCCGCACCGGGGTGTCGGCGTCCGTCGGGGCGGCGTCGGTGCTGCCCAGCGCCCGCGCCCGTACGGCCGCCTTGCGGTCGGCGTCAGACACGTCGGCCAGCGGGCGGCTGGCGTCGGGCCGGGTCCGCCGCTCCTGCACCTGCCGCATCTCGGCCTCGTCCCGGTCCAGCCGCTCGGTCCGCTCGGCCGCGTCGATCTGGCCCTTCAGCTTGTCGACGTCGTCCATCCGCTGGTCGAACCCGCCCTGCTCCTCGCCGGACAGATCCCGCTTGTCGGCGGCCGCCTCGTCGGCGATTTGCAGGGCCTAGGCGATGAGGGCCGCCCGCTGGGTGCGGAGGTCGGTGGCCGTGGGCACGGGGCGGCTCGCTGGGTGAAGGGCGGGTCTTTGCCCCGATCTGCCGGCCAGCCTCGGCCAGCAGCAGCCGCCGGCGGGCGAGCAGCAGCGAGCCGTCGCCCGGCCCGCTAGCCGCCCAGGCGGCCAGCGACGTAGGCCGGCGTCACCACCGGCCCGGCCTCGTACAGGTCGAGGTCCACCAGCTCTCGGTCATACGGGCTGGTCCAGTGGTCCCCGCCGGCCGCACACCGGAAGGCGAAGGAGGCGCCGTTCAGGTCGCCCCGCCTGACCATGGTCAGCACCTCGTTGCCGTCCCGGGTGTCGGCCAGCTCGACGCGGAAGGCCAGCCCGGTGGCGTCCTCGGCGAAGGTGGCCGTGCCGCTGGCGGTGCGGCCGAGCAGCCGGTCGGCCGAGTGGTTCAGGCAGCACAGCACGTCCCCGCCGGCGGCCAGCGTCCGGGCGAAGGCGCCCCGCTTGACCACCTCGGTGAACGTGCCCCAGTAGTCGGTGATTGCCGCCGGGCTGTCCCAGACGGCGGCGTACCCGGTGAGGGTGCGGCCGCCGTCGGTCGGCACCGTGTAGCGGGCGGCGATCGTGCGGACTTCACGCATCGGTCAGGACCGGGTCTGGGGCCGGGGTCGGGTCGGCCGGGGTGTCGGGCGGGGCCGGAGCGGCGGGGCCGGTCAGGCTGAACGTCGGCGGGGCCGGGTCGCGGATCACGTCCCCGCCCGCGATGGCCGGCATGTTCTCCATCGCCTGGGCCTCGTTGATGGTCTGGAACGGGCCGCCCACCCGCTGCACCAGGCCGGCCGTCCGCACCTAGTAGTTGACCCGCACCAGCACGTCCGGGTTGAACTCGGCGTAGTACTCCCGCTGCTCGTTGGGGAGCAGCTTGCGGCTGATCTCGGCCTCCCACTTGCCCAGCCGCGGCTGCAGGGTGGTGGTAAGGAAGTCCTGGTTGAAGGTTTCGAGGTTGCGCCACGACGCCTTGGCCAGGTCGTGCAGCTTACTCGGCGGCACGTTCAGGAGGCGGGCCACCTCGTACACGAAGAAGGCGAGCAGCTCGGTGTACTGGCTCTGCTCGTTGGTCGGCACGAACGGGGTGAAGGTCATGCCCTCTTCGAGCAGCGGCACCTTGCCGGCGTTGTCGGCCCCGGCGTGCATCTGCTGCCAGCTCCGGCGGAGGTTCTCGGTCGCCTCCGGGTCGGCGGCCCCCTTCATGGTGATGACCCCGCCCGGCCGGCCGCCGTTGCGGAACTGGGCCGCCCCGTGCCGCTGGGCGGCGATGGCGAAGCCGAGGGAGTTGCGGCCGAGTTCGACCAGCCGCCAGCCGGCCGACCCGTCCGGGCCAAGGCCGGGCACATGCAGCACGTCGGCCGCCGGCAGGGTGACGGCCGGCTGGCCGGGGCCGGCCGCGACCTGGTAGACCACCGCCCCGGTGGCGGCCCGGCCGGGCCGCACCCGGGTCGGGTGGATCGGCCACCGGGCGACCGGCCCGCCGGCCTGCGACCGCTGGACCTCGGCGTAGGCGTTGCCGTGGAGCAGGGCGTGGCTCTGGAGGGTCTCGAAGAAGACGGGCCGGGTGTGCTCGGGGTTGGGGCTGGTGCGGAGCAGGTAGTAGAGGGGGTGGGCCTCGGCCCGCACCCGGCCGTCGCCGAGCCACTTCTTGTACAGGTGCAGGGGCATCATGCCGACCGCCTCGGACACCACCCGCAGCCCGCACCACAGGGCCGACAGGCCGAGCGCCTCCCGCTCGTTCACCGGCACCCCGGCGGCCGACAGCAGGGCCACCAGGCCGGCCGTCCGGTCCTGCTCCCAGGTGACGGCCCGGGCGGCTTTGTGCAGCAGGCGGGCTAGGAGGGACATGCCCCGATCTACCGGCCGGCGTCACAGCACCAGCAGCCCCCGCCGCTTATACACGCTCTCCCGGGGCGGGGCGGCGGCCGTCGCCTCGTGGGCCAGGCGGAACCCCATGACCGCCGCCACCGCCCCGTCGATGTGGTCGGCCGACTTCTTGCGGTACGGCCGCACCTCGCCCTGGCCGGTCACGTCCAGCCGCACGCAGCTCACGCACCAGCGGAGCCACGGGTTGCCGTCGTGGACGATGCGGCGGCCGAGAACACAGGCGGCGAACTCCCTGGTGGCCAGGTTGAACCCGCGGAAGGTCTGCGGGATGCGGACCACCCCGGCGTACCCGTCCCGCTCCAGCTTGTTGCCGAGATCGAGCAGGACAGGTTCTCGCCTTCGGCGTTGGCCGCGTCCCGGCTGAAGGCGTGGTACTCCCCGTCCGGGGCGTCGAACTCGACCCGCTGCGACGACTGGCCCTCGACCACTTTGCACGGCGTGCGGAAGGTCTTGTTTTTGCGGACGGCCGCCCGCACCACCTTGCGGAGCTGGCAGCGGTGGACGGCCACGACTAGCGGGTAGTCCGGGTCCAGCACCGCCGCCGCCATGTCGTCGGCGACCGGGTGGGCGTCCAGCCGGTCCCGCTTCTGCGAGTGGTAGGCGATGCCGTCGTGCCGGTACACTTCCTCCCGCAAGAACTCGGCCATCGCCGCATGGAGGCGGAAGCTCTCGGCGAACCGGATGATCGGCGGGTGCTGCGCCCGCAGGGTGTCGAACAGGCTTTCGTACACCTGGAATTGACGGAAGGTGCGGCGGGCCTCCCCGTCCCAATCGTGCTTGACGATGGGCGGCATTTGCCGGTGGTCGCCGACCACGATCAACGAGGCCTCGGCCTTCATCGGTAGCGCCGCCATGATCGCTTCCGGCAGGCTCATCTGGCTGGCCTCGTCCAGCACCAGCAAGTCGCAAAGCTCGTGGCCGAACATGTTCTTGGGCCACTTCGCCTTGAGCATCCCGTAAGTGCCGCCCGGCGTGACCGCCACGACCGCCCATTCCTCTTCCTCGATCCGGTCGGCGTTGTCGTCCTCGCCCTTCTGCTTCTCGGCGTCTTTGCCCAGCGGGACCACCCCGGCGGGCGGTCGGTCCTTTGGGGCCACCCGGTACAGCGGCACGTCGAGGAGGCGGGCGTCGAAGTGCTTGTCGAACAGCTTCGGGTCCGCCGCCCGCAGTTCTTGCAGCTTGTCCCGGACCTCCAGCACGTTCTTCAAGAGAACGTCGGTTGCGGCGTGCGTCTTGCAGGACAGGAACACCCGGTACGGTCGCTTCTCCTTCATCGCCCCCTGGAGCCGGGCGAAGACGGCGAAGGCCGTGCAACACGATTTGCCCGTGCCGGGCGGACACTGCACCAGCAGCACCGGCGTCCGGGCGTGCTGGCCGATGAACGCCCGCTTGCTGGCCTCGAAGTCGTGGAGCCGCCCGGCGTCCCGGAACGCATCCAGCCCGGCCAAAAACGCCGCCTGCCCCTTCGACCCCGCCCCATCGCCGGGCGGCGGGGCCGTCACCAGCCGGTCGTACAGGACATTCTGGGAGCCGTCGCACAGGCCGTTGACCACCTGGGCGCACCAGTAGGCGTACCACTCGTTCGGGCAGGGGTCGAGCGTGTAACGGCTGCCCTCGTCCATCGTCCGGTTGATCGCCGGGAAGACGAACGGCTTGCTGTAGTCCCCGTCACGGAACTCCTTCAACTCGACCTCGGCGAACACCTCCGTGACCCGGCCAGAGCCGTCCTTCTTCGTGGCGACGACCCGCAGCAGTTCGGCCCGCTGGCCATAGAGCATCTGCTTGGGCGTCGGCGTGAATTCCGTCCGCTCGGCCACCGGCAGCCGCTCGTCCACGGCCGTGCGGGTGTACAGCACCAGCCGGTCGCCGTCCCGCAGGGCGGACATGAGCAGCGTTTCGTTCAGGTCGCAATCCACCCCCTCGACCTCGATGCGGAGCCTCAGGTTCAAGCCTTCCGGCGACCACTTGCACTCGGTAGACTGTTCCTTGTTCAGCCGGAACTTCTTGTCCGGGTTCACCGCCTTGAACGCCGCCGCCAGCGCCTCCCGCTCCCGCCGCCGCCGCTCGTTCTCCCGGTTCCGCTCGGCCACCCCCGGCTCCTGGTCGGCCTCGCAGTTCCGCAGCAGCAGCGCCTCGCCCATCAGCACCCGGCGTTCGGGCGGGGCGTGCCGGGTCGCCTTCCAGTCGTTGAGCGTGACCAGCCGCTCGATGGTGACGAACTCGTGCAGGGCGAGGTCGTGGGCCTTGTCCTCGAAGCGGACGAGGTCGGGCAGCAAGAACGGCGTCTTCGCCGTGTTCGGGTTGCCCTGGATCGAGGCGGCAACGTGTTCCAGGGCTTCGAGCCGCCATGACTCGAAGGCCGTCAGCACGTCCGCCGTCACGCCCCGGAAGTCGGCGAACTCGTCGCCCTTGCCCGCTGCTGGCTTGGGCAACTCGCCCCAGGCGGCGTAGGCATACTCCAGCGGGACCGAACTGGCGAACCGGGAGCGGCGGGTGTACCACTCGCTCTGCCCGTCGATGTCGAGCTTGCCGATGTAGTCGAACAGCCGGGCCTTGAACGCCTCCCGGAACTTGCAGGGCGTGTTCCAGTCGAACTTCATATACTGCGTCACCGATTAAGAAACCCTAACTTTACTGGCCGGCGTGGTGTCGGCCGGGTAGCCTGACGGCCTCCCGACGAGGCTGCCAGGATGGCCCGCAAGCTCCTGCCGG
>JAYVUZ010000076.1:0-11328 GCA_043787415.1 Fimbriiglobus sp.
GCGTAGCCGGCCTGTTCTGGGCGTTCGCTGCCCTCGCTCGTCCGGCCTGAGCGACCAAGAAGCCGCTCACCAGTCCCTACGCTGAGGCCACTACCCAAAATCCTTCGGGTGAGGCATGGCCGTGCGAGACGATCCGCTCGATGCGCACGGCGGCGGCTTCGAGCAGCGTGGTGACAAGCTCGTCGGGGAGCCGGGTCGGGAGGTCCGCGAAGCGGTTGACGGTTGCGGTCACTGGATCCCCTCCCGCTCGAAATGCTCGGCCAGACCCTCCTCCAGCGCCGCCATCGCCGCGGCCAAGGTGTCGGCCTTATCGTCCTCGAAAACCACCCCGCCGCAGTCGATGGCCCGGACGACGAAGCCGAAGCCTTCCTGGTCGCCGATCTCGATGTGGCCGTACCCCCGCACCCACTCGGCGGTAGCGGGAAACGCCTTCTCCACGTCGGTCTGCGCCCCGGTCGGCTTCAGCATGCCCGCCCGGTGCGCTTCCCGTCGCTGCTTCAGGTAGCCCTGGTAGGCTGCTTGCACTCCGGGGAGTTCCCGCCGCACGGCGACCTCGACGCCGAGTTCGGTCAGGTGCGCGAACAATTCTTTCCACTGCGGGTGGCCCCGGACGTGGACGCGGCGGGGGCGGTGGGCCTGTCCGGTCAGCGGCCGCCGCACGGCGTGGGCGAGGAGGGTCGCCATGTCGTTGACGGTGGGCCTGCCCTCCACGAGCGACTCGCCCAGGAGCGAGCCGTCGTGGGCGACGGCCATCCCACGGTAGTCCGTCCGGGACTGCGTGACCGGTTCGGGCAGGGCTTGAAAGTCGGCCTCCCGGGTGTCTTCATCCTGGCGCAGCCGCATCAGGTGAGTCTTGGCGAACGCCGCCCCCTTGCCGAGTTGCAACCTCTCCTCGTCCCGTGCCACGGTCATTCCCCCTTCGAGCGGTTCGCCGTCGTGCTACTCCAAGTCCTGGCCGTCGTGCGAGGGGAGCGGCCTTCCGGGGATGTACGGGATCAGCCCCTTCCGCAGCGCCTCCTCCTGAATCTCCCGCTTCAGGAGCCGGGCGTCCACCAGGAAGCCGTTCTCCCGGATCACCCGGGCCAGCGAGTTCTGTCCGATGCGGCTGCGGAGCGACCACGCCGGGTCCATCGGCCCGATCCTGAACGTCTTGCGGCTCAGCACGGACTTGCCCTGGCCGGTGCTGTCGCCGACGCCGAACGCCTTGTCGATGGCGGTGAGCTTCATGTGGGGCGTCCGGCTGCGGTCGTCCGGGTAGTTCGCCCACCCGATGGTGCGCACGATCCCGCACGCCCAAGTGGTCGGCTTGCCGCCGCCCAGAGGCGACGGTCGCTTGCGGGCCAACTTCTCGGCCAGCTTCCGACACAGCACGGCGTACTCGTCGTTCAGATGCTCCCGGCAGAACTGGTCGATCAGCCCGACGATCACCGCCAGGGACTCGTCCTTCTCCTCCCTCGGCGGCGGCTTCGGGCCGGGCATCGGCGTGGCCGACACCGGCAGGGACGTGACGATCCCGTGCCGGGCCTTGGCCGTCTCGAAGTCCTCGGTGAGACTCCGCCGGACGCCGGGGCCGAACGAAACGGTGTAGCTGCTCGTCAGGCCGTCGTAGACGATCCCGTTCTTGAACGGCAACAGGACGGTTTGCGGCAGCACCGGCAGGGGGGCCGATCAACTCCTCGAACGGCTGCGACAGGACCAGGACGCCGGAGGCGACGGGCGGCGTATCGGTCGAGAGGAACGCGGTGTACTTCTTCAGTCTCCGGACGACGTGGGACTTGCCGTGGGCGAGATGCCGCCAGGAGCGCACGGTGTCGAGTTCGTCGTCCGACAGGCGAGCCGGATATTCATCGACGAAGGATTCGATCAGAGGGGGGTCGGCGTTCAAGGCGTCCCGGACCTTGAGGCGCACGCCCGGCGGGAGGGCGGCGAATTCGTCCGGCGAGGCGGGCGTGTCGGGAATCACCGTGAGGCGCTGGGTCACGAAGAACAGCAGCGCGCGGAGCAGCTTGAAGAACAGTTCGAGTTCGCGGGGTTCGAGGCGCATGGGATTCACCATTCCTGCACGGCGGGCGAGCCATTCTCACTCCGCATGAACCTTGGCCAGAATCGCGTCCATCTCGGCGGCGGTGAAGGCCCGCACCGTCGTCGTGTGCACGTTGCCCATCGCCCCCAGGTGCAGCAGCAGCAGCGCGGTAGCCGTCTCGTCGTCCGCCGCTTCAAAGATCAGCACCCCGTCGTGGTCGCCCAAGGTCCAGTAGATGTCCTTCACCTTCACGCCCATCTTCTTGCCCGCCGCCTTGAGCGCCGCCGCCCGCTTGGTCGTGTGACCGATGTCCTTGATGCCCTGCTGGGTGAACTTGATCGTCGTGATGAAAGTCGCCATCGGTCAGTCTCCTTGGAACGGGCGTGGATTACTCTAGCCTCCTCGTCTCCTTCGTAGCCGTCTTCGCAGCGAATGCCTCGGGATCGCACTGCCCCCGCCGATCCCGCACCTCGGCGTGCCGCTCGCGTCCCGGGTCGGCGAGTGCCGCGAGGGAATCGAGGTAGCCCCAAGGCCCGCCGCAATCCTCCGGCGGGCAGGCCCGTTCACCTTCGAGGCACAGCGGATATTTCGCCTTCGGTTCGGCGGGCGGGAACCCGTCGAACAGAACCTCGTGCCGCCAGCCGCCGCCGAAGTCGTACTCGTGGGTCCAGCGGGCTCGTAACCGTTCACACTGTTATGGGTAGCAGACTCAATCGTTCGACCGGATTCCGCCGAGGATCGACTGCCCGCGTCAGGAACTCCAGCACGTCGCGGCTCTGCGAGCGGCAACTCGCCACCGCCGTCAGCATCCGTTCCACGAAGCGGCTGCCCCGTTCGCTGTCTGTTCCGTCGCTCGTCGTCCGCCAGCAGACCGCGTGACGCACCGCCCGCTCCGCCGCGTTGTTCGTCGGCTCCACGCCCGCCGCCGCCGCGAACGTCCACACGCGCGCCTCCGCCTTGAGCATCTCGCGGCAGACGGCGGCCGTCTTGGCGCAGGCGCACCCGGCGCCCCGCTCCAGCAGGAGCCGCACTTCGACGCGGAGCCAGACCGCGTGCACCCGTTCGAACCAGCGGCGTTTCCTGGTCCCGTCGCGGACTTCCCCCCAGTGGTCGAAGAGGGTGTCGGCGTGGGCGAGCAGCCCTTCGCCGACTTCGGAACCCGCGTTCCTCCGGTCGATCATCGCTTGGAAGTCCCGCCTCAGGTGGGACCAGCAGAGCCGGCGCCTGTCCGGCTTCGAGTGGGTGTAGACGGGGAAGCGGTCGGTGGTCAGGATGCCCGGCTCCGGCCCGGCGAGGTCGTCGAACGACGCGCGGTTGCGGTTCGACCGGATCAAAAAGACGGTGACGAACTCGGTGACCGCGACCCAGAGCCAGGCTTTGACCGGGCCTGGTTTCCAGCCGGTTGCGTCGACGCCGGCGTCCTTCCCGCGCGCGTGCTCCAACGCGTCCTCGCAGGCCGCTCTCAAAGCGGCGCTCACCTTCGCTTCGAGCTTGCACACGCTGCCCAGTGACATCGGGATGTCGCAACCGTCGGCGAAGAGCGTGCGGGTCGTGCGTTTGCCGCGGCGGCCGACGCCGCTCAAGTGGGCGGTCGCGGCGGTGATCGTGGGGCCGAAGCCGCTCGACGCCCCGGGCACCGGATCGGCCGTCGTGACGGTTTGGCACTGCGGGCACGTGAGCCGGTGGCGGCGGACGTGGGCCACGTGGCGGAGCTTCTCCGGCAGGTCGATCACCTGATCGGCGATCGGATCCGGATCGTCGCCGGCGAGTTTCGCGCAGCACCCGCGGCAGCGGCTCGGCTTGCAGTCGTGGGTTTCGTCCGCGGGGAGGAGGATGCGTTCGTGCTTGGGGTGGCCGGATTGTCCGCCGCGTTTCTTGCCGCTGGGTGTTGTGGGCGGGGCGGGTTTGACGTGGGGGCCATCGGAGGAGGGAGGGAGGTGGGAATTGTTGGAGTTTTGGCCGATCTTGGCTTCGCGTTCCGCGACGCGGGCGGTGAGGGTGGCGACTTGAGAGGCCAAGGCGTCGAGTGTGCGGATGTAGGACTGCACCGCCGGCGGCGGGGCGTCAAAGAGTTCTGTGGGCAGCGGCGGGGGCATCATGCCACGGCGACGATAACGACTCCGCACCTATTGCGCAAGGCCGTGAACGATTACGTTGGGCGGATGCAGGATGTACTCCCTTCGTGCGCCCGGTGCGGGGCCGCCCATGTGGTCCGCAACGGCACCACCCAGGCCGGGTCGGTCAACCTCCTGTGCCGGGGGTGCGGGCGCTGCTTCGTCCCCCACCCGAAACGGCGACCGATCACCCCGGTCGCCACCCGGGGGGGTTCGACTGGCCGGCCGGGGTGCCGCTCGCCCAGCCGGGGGCGGTGCTGGTCGTCGCGGCGGCCCCGGCCGGCACCATCCTGAGCGCCGAGCGGTACGCCCCGACCCCCGCCACGGCCCGGTTTACCGTCAGCGGTGGCCCGGACGGACACCGGGCGGTCGGGTTCTGGGCCGCCGTCGCCGGCTGGCCGCCGGCGGCCGACTGGGGTGACGACCTGCTCCACGACCGCCCGCCGGCGGCCGACCGACTGCTCCGGCTGCTCGACGCCCTGACCGACACCCCGCCGGCCGACCCGACCGGGGCACTGGCGGCCGTGCGGGTGTCGCTCCCGCCGGGCTGGCAGGTGCTGCCGGCCGCAGACACGGCCGTGGGCGGTGCGGCCGCGGGCGGTGCGGTACTTGTTCCGGTGTTCCGCACGGCCGAGCCGGTCGGGGCGTTCGTTCGGGTGCGGCAGTTCGGCCTGGCGACCGGGGACGAAATCCTGCGGCCGGCCCAGGTGGTCGTTTCGGCCGGCCGGCCGCCGACGGGGGTGGGAGAGTTGGATGCCCTCGCGGGTTCGGCCCCAGGGGCGGGTGGAGAAGCACTCCGCAGCATGCTTGCCGATCTCCGCCCCGCAGCACTGGCCGGTAACATACAGCGGGGATTGGTGGCCGTGTTTTCCGCCTACTGGGACGCGGCCGCCGAGTGGGGGCTGGTCGATCCGGCAGGGGCTGATCGGTTCCGGGAGGTGCTCCCCGACTGCATGGCTGCCGGGAATCTCTCGGTGTTCACTCCGGGCGGGGCGTTCGACCATCCGGTAGGCTGGGTCGAGGTCTCGCCGACCTGCCGGCTCGTCACCGGCCGGATTACGCGAGTCGTGTGCCCGGGTCTGTTGGGCGAGGGTGGCCGGCTGTGGCGGCCGGCACGAGTCGAGGCGGAGTGACGAGCCGGCTTCCATACACGAGGTGAGCCCGGACCCGGCGACATGCAGCGATATTCTACCCGCAATGTTAATGTTCTGGCCGGTGCCAGTTTTGACCAACCTGGAATGCGATTCCGACCCGTTGAGGAAGTCACTGGACGACAACGGTTTCGAGCTGGTAGCCCAACCTGGGCATGCTCAACCTCTTCGGCAGCAAGATCACGGACCGGGGGTTGGGGTCGCTCGCGGGGCTCAAGCGGCTGACCTACCTCAACCTGACCCACGCCGAGGCCGTGATCGCGGAACTGCGTGGCGTCGTCGCCGAACTCCGCACGCGGATCGACGCGCAGCAGGCCCACATCCATCGCCTCGTGAAGATGACGTTCGGTCGGTCCAGTGAGCGGGTCGAAAGCCCAACCCTGTTCGACGGCCTCGACGACGAAGCCGATCCGGCCTCCGTAGCTTCGACGCCCGAACCGGACGGCGACGGCAGCCGCCCTGGCCATGCCCACTGTCGAGTCCCAAGCGACCGCTCGTAGAAACCCTTTCGCCGAGTCCCATCCCGCCGAGCCGCTCCCACAGGGCGGCGGTGGCCCGGCACCCGGCCGGGTCGCCGGTTTGCTGGAAGTGCCGCTCTAGGAGGTCCAGGACCGCCGGGAGCATCGTCGGGTAGTCGGTCTTGCCGGCCGCCCGGCTGACGCACTCGTCGATGAGCGGGATGGCCTCGACCCCTCGCTTTGCCCGGAGCAGGGAGTCGGCGACAAGGCAGAGGCTCGTGAGGGTGTCCGGGTGGTCCGGGGGGAGCACCCGGCGGCAGGCGGCCAGCATCTCCTCGTGCAACTTAAGGGCGTCGGCGTGGTGGCCCGCGGCGCGGTAGCTTGTGGCCAGGTTGCCCATGCTGTCAAGGGTGTCCGGGTGGTCCGGGGGGAGCACCCGGCGGCGGGCGGACATCGACGCCACCCTCGACGGCCTGGGGACAACCCACAAGGACGCCATGACGTCCCTGCTCACCCTCCGGTTCGAGACCCTACAGATAGCCTCAGACTCAACCGCGTGAGGTATAGATACCTCCCCGCATAAGGGAGCAGTGATGCCGCAGATGGGGGCGGTTCGAGTGCCGACGGCCAACCCGTGCGGAACCGGCCGGTGGTTCGACCGTGTGGAGTGAAGCCAAATGCCTGTTCGGCACCAACGTCGGAGGCGGCCCGTGAGGTATTGGCACCCGACCCTGTTCGTCGCCGTTGCCACCGGGGCCATCTTCACCCCCATGTTCGTGGCCGCCTGGGTGGCCTACGTCTGGGGCGACGGGAACGGCGAGCGGGCCGCCGTCCTCTCCGTCGTCGTGGTGTTCGACGGTCCGCTGCTGGCCGGGGCCGTCCCGGCCTGGCGGGGGCGGCGGTCCGGCCTATGGCGGTTGCGGTTCGGCTCGGTGCTGTGTCTGCCCTACCCGTCGGTGTGGTGGGGCCTGTGGAACCTGGGCAACGACCCCCGGTACCTCAAGCTCGTGGCGGACAACGCCCGCCAGCGAGTCAAGCGGCTGGGGTGAGAAGGCCACGGCCCTCGACCGGACCACTTCTCCCTTCAGCGGGAGCTATCTAGGACCAGGAGGGTGCCGCAAGTGGGCGGACGAACCACTGGGCCGGCCGGAAGTCCGCCACGGGTGCGAAGCGGAACGCCCCTGCCTGTCGAAGGTGCCGCATGAGCGAGCCGGAACACGTCGATCCCCGGAGCCTGCGGCCGGGGCCGATCCGCCACGAGTCCCTGCCGCCCGAACTGCTGGAACGGATCAAGGCCCTCTTCCACGTGATCGGGCCGTACCTCAACATGACCCCGGAGCAGTTCGAGGTGGGCTTCATGCGGGACACGCACCCGGAGAGCGAGGTCGCCCTGTGGGGCGGCATCACGGCGGCGTGGCTGGCCTACCGGTACCCGCCGCTCCCACATTCGTGTACGTCACTTCAGAACATCTTTTCCAGTCCTCTCGCTGACCATGCCGCTGCCACTTCCGGCCCGGCGTGTCCTGCATGCCCACCTCGACACCCGGCCGCCGGTCGAGTCGCCGCCGGCGCAGGACGAGATCGAGAGGCTGCCGGCGGTTGCCCCGGGCTACGGCATCGAGCTGCTTGTGCCGGGGCACTGAGCCGGGCTTCGGCCCGCTCTACCGTCGAACCGTCCGCACCGGGATGTCCGCCCGGTCCAGCACCGTCCCGTCGAGGGCCTTCAACTCCACGGCCAGCGAGGGCTTCCCCCGCTCGAACGTGAGCAGGGCGTAGCCGGCCTTGGCCTGGATGAACTGCGCCCCGGGGTCGGCGTACTTCGCCCCCGTGCCCAGCGACGTGTTGAGGTACGTCCGCCCGTCCACCTCGGCCCGCTCGGCGTAGTACCCGAACCCGGACACGACCAGCTCGCCCCGGCGGAACAGCCCGTGCCACGCCCCCCTCTCCTGGCCCCGCATGGTGGCGTTCCGCTCGTTGTGGAGCGTGACGACGAACCCCGGCGGCCGGTCCGCCGTCAGCCGCTCGTACCACCGGAACTGCGCCGAGTCCCGGCCGAAGTCGTGGCACGTCTGCCAGGTGGTGCCCCGGTCCTGGATGTGGCCGAGGTCCAGGGCCACGAACCGCACGCCGAAGGCCGGCACATCGAAGTGCCACTTCCACCCGTCCCCGGGGAGGGGGAAGAACGTGCGGAACGCCGTGGCGTCCACGTCGTAGACCGGCTCGGCCGGCGGCTCCGGGCCACGGGGCCGGATCTCCCGGTCGTGGTTGCCCAAGGCGGGCAGGAACGGGGTGGACCGGAACAACTCCGGGTACGAGTCGATCAGGGCCTCGTAGGGCTTGGTGCAGTCCTTGGTGCCGACCCCGCACTTGCCGTGCAGGTCGGGGACGTTGTCGCCCGCCGTCAGCAGCAGGTGAACCCCGTCCGTCCTCAGCGACCGGAGGTCCGGCTTACCCCGCCAGTTGGCGACAACGGCCACCCGAAGCACGTCGGCCGGGTAGCCGGGGAACACGGCGTCGTCGGACGCCTGCCCGCCGGTGCCGACCGAGTAGTGGACCCCGCCACTCTGGGGCAGGGGGATTTCGACGTGGTGGAGGGTCGTGTTGCCCGCACCCCGGACCTCCCGGCCGTACGCCTTCGTCGGGCCGAACCGCATGGCCGAGTCGCCGGGCGTCTTGGTGGTCCAGGCGACGACGGCCATCGACGGGTCGCTCGTCCGGTGCGTCAGCCAGATGCGCTCGACCTGGGCCGGGGCGGGGTTCGGGACGGCGAGGCCGGCGAGCGAGACGGCGACGGTGATCCAGTGGTGCGGTCGCATCGTGCCCCCCTTTCAGACCCGCCGTACCTCGACCACGAGACGTTCGCCCTCGGCGGCGACGGCCCCCTCGCCGCCGCCGTCCGGATCGGCCGACCCGTGACGGCCGCTACCTCGCCTTGCCCGTCCACTCGTACCCCATCTGCTTGCGGAACCCGGTGACGGTGATCGTGCCGTCCGCCCGGATGTCCACCGTCGAGTACCCGTTGTTCTCCACGCCCGACCCTTCAATCATGGCCGCCAGCGTGCAGTAGTAGACGCCGGCGATCTCCGTGTGGTCGTTCTTGTGGCTGTGCCCCTGGAACACCGCCATTACCTTGCCCGACCCCTCCAGCACCGCCCGCACGGCGTGGGCGTTCTTGACCCCGTAGTCGTTCGCCACGTCGAGCCGCTGGTGGGCCAACACCACCACCTTCTTGCCCGTCCCCTTCAGGTCGGCGGTGAGCCAGTCGAGTTCCGTCGCCGGGACGGCGGCGTCGTTCCACTTGGAGGACGTCCGGCCGTAGGGCTTGCCGTCGCTGCGGAAGCAGGCGTCGAGGACGACGAAGTGGACCCCGCCGCTGTCGAACGAGTAGTACGACTCCTTCTGCCCGACCCGACCCAGGAACTCTTCCTTGGTGAGCGTGTCCACGCACTGGTTGCCCAGGACGTAGTGCCGGTTGTTGGAGACGGCCGAGAAGGCCGTGTCGATCCGCTTCAGGTAGGCGAGTTCGGCGGCCACCGAGTCGGCGGCGTCGATCAGGTCGCCGAGTTCGGCCACGAACGCCGGCTTGTCGGCGGCGAACCGCCCGGCCGCCTCGGCCAGCTTGTCGGGCGTCTCCCGGTAGTGGCGGGTGCCGGCCGGCGGCTTGTCGGCGTAGTGCAGGTCGGTGACGAGGCCGAACCGCACCTCGCCCGCCGCCGGCCCGTCGGCCCGCACGGGCCGGCCGCCCGCCAGCCCGAGGCCGGCGGCGAGGACGAGGGAGCCGTCCGCCAGGAACGCCCGCCGGCCGAGGGCGACGGGGACCGGGGTGGTCATCTCGACTCTGGGGTGAGGAGGGAGGGTGCGGGACACTGCTGCGCACATCTGGCGACGGCTACACCGTCCTGACCCATCAGGACGTTGAGGATTTGCCGTGCCACACGGGACCGGGACGGACCCCGCGCCGAACGCCTTCGCCCGCGAAGTGCTCCGCCGGCTGCCTCTCGCCGAGGCGTTTTACACCGTCTGGGGATACCTCGCCTCGGATGCCGTCCTCGCCGACCTGTTCGACCGTCACCGTGGCCGCTGCTACGAGGACCAGCTCACCTTCGCCGAGTTGGTCCGGGTGCTCGCGGACGCCCTGACCCGGTACCACGGCCGCGGTCGCGGGGCCATCCTCGACGCCGTCGAGCGGAACCAGATCTCCTGCCAAGTGCGGGCGGTGTACCTCAAGCTGTCCCGCCTCCCGCTGCCGCTGGCCGAGGCGCTCCTCACCACCCTCACCCAGCGTCTGCGACCCCTGTTCCCCGACACCGCTCGCCCGGCCGCGCTACCGGCCAGTCTGGACGGCCTGTCGGTGGTCGTGATCGCCGGGAAGAAGATCAAGCGGGTGGCCAAGCGGTTGCTCCCGACTCGGTACCAGCCGGGCAAGCTGTACGGCGGCAAGTTGCTGGTCGCGTACCTGCCGGCGGAGGGCGTGGCGGTCGCCCTGGCCGCCGACGTGGACGGGGAGGCCAACGACATCCGGTCCGTCCCGGCCCTGTTGCCGACGGCCCGGGCGGCGGTGACCGGGCCGCGCCTGTGGGTCGCCGACCGCCAGTTCTGCGACCTGATCCAGCCCCGCCGGTTCGCCGGCGGCGGGGACCACTTCGTCGTCCGGTACGGGCACAACACCGGGTTCCACCCGGATGGCGCGCGGGCCGCCGTGGAAGGCGCGGATGCCGGCGGCCGGGCGGTCCGCCAGGAGTGGGGGTGGCTGGGGGCCGAGAAGCAGGGAGAGCGACGCCTGTACGTGCGGCGGGTCACCCTGGTCCGGCCGGGCGACGAGGACGTGGGGGGGTGACCGACCTGCTCGACGAGGCGCGGCACCCGGCCGCGGACCTGCTGGCGGTGTCCCTCGCCCGGTGGCAAATCGAGACCGTGTTCCAGCAGATCATCGAGGTGTTCCACCTCCAGCGGCTGATCGGCTGCCGCCCGCCGGCGACGGTGTTCCAGGCGTCCCTGTGCCTGGTCCTGTTCAACGTCCTGCAACTGGTCCGCGGGTACGTCGCAGGGGGCCGACCCGAACCGGTGGTCGAGTCGGTCTCGGCGGAGCAGCTCTTCGCCGACCTGACGAAGGACCTGGTCGGGTTGCACGAGGTACTGACAGTCGATGAGGTGGTCGGCGGCGTGTCGGTACCGGGGGGCGACGGGCCGCTGCGGGACCGCCTGCGGGGGTTGTTGGGCGGGTTGTGGTCGCCGAAGTGGGCGAAGGTACGGAACGAGACGACGCGACCGGAAAAGCCCCCGCCGCGAACGTCCGGGGGGCACACGTCGGTTCACAAACTGCTGCAACAAGCGATAGAGCGAAGAGCAGGTTCTCCGCCGCCCCTGCCGTCGTGAGATGTGCGCAGCAGTGGGGCCCGGGGTCCGCTCCTGGGGCAGGTGGGCGACGAACTGTTTTAGCCAGGACCGGGACCCGCCCGGTGATGCGAGCGAAAGCCCGCGGGCTTAGAGGGCGTCTTGAAACTGGTCTCGACACCGGCTGTCGCCCCGGGCCACGATGTCGGTCATGACACGGAAGCGATACCCGACCGACCTGACGGACG
>JAYVUZ010000077.1:0-16631 GCA_043787415.1 Fimbriiglobus sp.
GCTAGCGAGGACGGATGTCCTTCGCTAGCGCTTCGGGCTACGACCGGAAGACCAACCGAACGCCGCCAGCCCAACGGCCGCGGCCGCGGTGGCATAGAAGAACCCGTCGGCCCGGCCCACGTCCTGGCCGCCGCCGGTCAGCAGCACCGGGCCGACGGCCGACCCGACCACCGTCACCACCTGGGCGACCGTCTGGATGCCGCCCAGCCGGCCGCGGCCGAAGCTAGCCCCGTACCCGCTCAGGTAGGCCACGCTCACCAGCCCGCCGGCCGCCCCGAGGAGAGCGGCCCAGCCGGCCGCCGCGGGGACGGTTTCGACCCTCGGGAACACCAGCAGCGACGCCGCCAGCAAACTCATGCCGACGGCCAGCACGTTGCCCCGGGCCACCCGCCGGAGCAGCAGCCCGCCGACGATGTTCGCCGGCAGCCCGGCCAGGGTCATGGCCGCCCCGACGGTGACGAACGCCGTGCCGGTGTCGCCGCCGGCGAACCCGTGGGCGGCCAGCAGTTGTTCCTGGAAGAGCGTCACCGCCGCGAGGGTGAGCAGCAGGTGCGCCCCGCACAGGGTGGGCGCCCAGAAGCCGCGGGTGCGGACGGCCTGCCGCACCGTCACCGTCGGCGGCGGGTCGTCGTCGGCCCCCGGCGGGCCGTTGCGGGCGAACACGGCGGCGAGGCCGGCCAGCCCGAACAGGGCGTAGGCGATGTGCTGCCACGGCTGCCGCCAGCCGGTCGCCTCGACGGCCGGCTTGAGCCACACGAACCCGCCGGCGAAGCCGAAGGTGAGCAGCACCATGAACACGCCGACGGCCGGCCCGAGCCGGCGGCTGAACCACTTGCCCACCAGCGACAGGGCCACCACCGACAGCGCCCCCTGGCCCAGCCCCCGCACCAGCACCAGCGTCACCGCGAGCGTGGTGCGGTCGGCGGCCAGTGACATGGCGTAGACACTCGCCCCCAGCGCCGCGGCGACGCCCGTCAGCACCGCCCGCACGCCGAGCCGGTCGATGAGCGGCCCGACGGGCACGCACAGCACCGCCCCGAGCAGCACCGCCCCGAAGTTGAGCCAGCCGAACGACTGGTCGGTCAGCCCGAACGCCGGGTCGGCGACCACCGGCTTGCTGATCGCCCCGAGGAAGTTGGTGCGGCCGGGCATGGTGCCGACCATGGCCAGGGCGGCCAGCGGCACCATCAGCCAGCCGGTGTACGGTTTCGTCATGTCAGTGGCGGAAGTGCCGCACTCCGGTGAACAGCATGGCGATGCCATGAGCGTCGCAGGCGGCCACGCTGTCGGCGTCCTTCACCGACCCGCCCGGCTGCACGATGGCCGTCACGCCCGCGGCGGCGGCGGCCTCCACGTTGTCCGGGAACGGGAAGAACGCATCGGACGCCAGGACGCTGCCGCGGCTCTTGTCGCCGGCCTTGCGGACGGCGATTCCTGTCGAGTCGATGCGGCTCATCTGCCCCGCCCCGACGCCCACCACCTCGGTGCCGCGGGCCAGCACGATGGCGTTCGACTTGACGTGCTTGCACACCAGCCAGGCGAACCACAGGGCCGCTCGCTCGGCGTCGGTCGGCTGGCGTTTAGTGGCGACGGTCCACTTGGCCGGGTCGTCGGCCCCCACGTCGCGGGTCTGCACGAGCAGGCCGCCGTCCACCCGGCGGTAGTCCAGCCCCTCCGGCTGACCCGTGAGCGGGCCGGTCTTGAGCAGGCGGACGTTCTTCTTCCAGCCCTTGAGCGTGGCTAGAGCGTCCGGCTCATAGTCCGGGGCGATGACGCACTCGACAAACCGTTCGCCGGTGGTGAGGGCCGCGGCCGTGGCCGCGTCCACCGGGCGGTTGAAGGCGAGGATGCCGCCGAAGGCTGACAGCGGGTCGCCAGCCCAAGCGGAGTGGAAGGCGTCGGCGAGGTGCGGGGCGGTGGCGGCGCCGCACGGGTTGTTGTGCTTCACCACCACGGCGGCCGGGTCGGCGAACTCGCGGGCCAGGTTCAGGGCCGAGTCGAGGTCGAGGAGGTTGTTGTAGCTCAGCTCCTTGCCGTGCAACTGCTCGGCCGTGGCGACGCAGGGTCGATCTAGCTTCGGCTCAACAAAGAACCCGGCTTGCTGGTGTGGGTTCTCACCGTAGCGAAGCGGCTGCTTGTTGCGGAAGTATTTGGCCAGGGAGGTCGGAATCGGTCCACCGCGCTCGACGCCGTACCGCTGCCGCAAGAAGTACCCGAAAATGGCTTGGTCGTACTCTGCAGTAGTAGCGAATGCCACATGTGCCCAAAGCTGCCGCTGGTCCCGTGTCGTCTGCCCGCCGTGCTCGGCCAGCACATCGAGCAGCCGTTGGTATGAGTTCGGGTTTGTGACAACGCACACCGCGTCGAAGTTCTTGGCCGCCGCCCGGATCATACACGGGCCGCCGATGTCGATCTGCTCGACCGCCTCGGCCTCGGTCACGCCCGGCTTGGCCACCGTCTGCTCGAACGGGTACAGGTTGCACACCACCAGGTCGATTTCCGGCAGCCCGTGCTCGGCCAGCGTCTGCAGGTGCTCCGGCTTGTCCCGCTTGGCCAGCAGGCCGGCATAGACCGCGGGGTGCAGGGTCTTCACCCGACCGTCGAGGATTTCCGGGAAGCCGGTCAGCTCGGCCACGTCCTTCACGGGGAGGCCGGCGGCCGTCAGGGCGGTGCGGGTGCCGCCGGTGGCGATCAGCTCGACGCCGTACTTCTGGTGCAGCTCCGTGGCGAACGGCACCAGCCCGGTCTTGTCGGACACGCTGAACAGGGCGCGGCGGATGGGTCGCAACATGCGGTTGGTTTACAACCCGCGCCCGATCTGAGCCACCCGCCCGACCCGCCGCAGCCCGATGCCGTGGGGGTAGTCGCCTGCCGTCAGCGCCGCCAGCCGCCGCCAGTGGGCGTGCGTCATGCGGTCGGTGGGCCAGCCTTCGCGCCGCCACAGCAACCGGACCGCGTCGCGGCTCAGCGGCTGGTCGGCCGACAGCACGACAACCTCGCCGGCCCGCGGTCGTTCGGCAGCCGCCAGCTCGGCCGCTACCCGGTCGTCGCGGCCGTCGAGTACCTCGGCGGCCTGCTCGGCCAGCCGGCTCACGGCCTCGGCCACCCGCGGGTTGAACGTCCGCAGCATCGGCATTAGCTCGGCCCGGATGCGGTTGCGGGTGTACCCGGGGTCGGCGTTGCTGGCGTCGGTGCGACACGACTGACCGCGGCCGGCCAGGTCTGCCAGCACGTCGGCCCGGCCGACGGTCAGCAGCGGTCGCATCACCGGCCCGACCGCGGCAATGCCCCGTAGCCCCTCCAGCCCGGTGCCGCGGATCAGGTGGTGCAGCACCGTCTCGGCCTGGTCGTCCAGCGTGTGGCCGGTGGCCAGCCAGCCGCCGAGGGTGTGCAAGAAGTCGTACCGCAGTTTGCGGGCTGCCGCCTGCTTGTTGCCGCCGAGCGGTCGCGGGTCGAGGTGCGCGACCTCACAGCGCAGCCCGACACGGTCGGCCAGTGCCCGCACGAACGCCTCGTCGCCGTCGGACGCCTCGCCCCGCAGTCGGTGGTTGACGTGACCGACGGTCAGCGGCCCGGCTCCGACTTCGTGCAGGGCGCACAGCAACGCCACGCTGTCCGGCCCGCCGGAGACGGCCACCACCCCCGGCCCGCTCAGGTGGGCCGCCGCGAAGTCTCGCACCGCTTCTGCCAGCTTGCCCACGCCGCCTCCGGTAAAATGCCGGCGTCATCATACCGGCCGGGCGGTGGCTCGGTCCGGCCGCTACTCAGTAGAGCGGGCTTTTAGCCTGCTCGGATTCCTGAACTGATCGAGTCACCACCCGCCGGAATGGCTTGACCGCCCGGCCGAGTTCGGCTAATGCCTCACCGCGAGAGTACCGATGCCCGCCAGCGACCCGGGGTTCGAGATCGTGCCGGACCGGCTGGCCACCTGGGTGCGGGTGGCGCTGGCGGGCATAGCGGCGGGCATCGCGGGGGTGTTGGGGGTGGCGGCGTGGATCAACCCGTACACCCCGGAGGGTGGCCGGCGGACGATGTCCACCCACACCCAACTCGGGCTGCCGCCGTGTACCTTCGCCGAGGTGTACGGCAAGCCGTGCCCGAGTTGCGGCATGACCACCAGCTTCGCCCTGCTGGCCCACGGCGACCCGGTCGGGTCGGCGAAGGCCAACTGGGTCGGCACCCTGCTGGCGGCATACCTGGCGGTGCTGGTGCCGTGGGCAGTCGTCGGGGCGTGGCGGGGCCGGCACCTGTGGGTGCGGTCGGGGGAACTGCTGCTGACGGTCAGCGTCGGCGTAGTGCTGGCGCTGACGCTCGGCCGCTGGACGGTGGTCATGTTGCTGTAACCGGGGGGAGGTCAGGATGACCCGCAGGCGTCTGTTCTTGGCGGCCGGGTTCGCCGGCCTCGGGGTGGTCGGGGGGATGGGCTGCTCCAACCCGGCGGCCTCCATGTACTTCCTGTTCCGCGGCGACGAGAAGGTGCCGGCCGAACACCCGCTCGCCCCCAAGGGCGAGAAGAAGGAAGTGACGGTCGCCATCCTGACCAGCACCAGCGGCAGCCTGCCGATGGACTTCGCCGCGGTGGACCGGGAACTCGGGCTGCTCGTCGGCAAGGCCATGGCCGAGACGACCAAGGACGACAAGCACCCGGTGCGGGTGGTCGATTCGGCCAAGGTGGACAAGGCCAAGAACGCCCCCGGGCGGGACTGGCGGTCGGTGCCGGCCGGGGACATCGGCAAGCAGGTGGGGGCCGACTACATCCTCGACCTGACCGTCACCGGCATGGGCATCTTCGCGCCGGAGTACGGCAAGGAGTACTACAGCGGCAAGGCCAGCGTCCAGGTGGCGGTGTTCGACTGCGCCGCCAAGGAGTCCGGGCCGTACCGCCAGTACACGCACACCAGCTCGTTCCCGACCAAGAGCACCGAGTCGGACACGCCGGCTGGCTACCGCCAGAAGTTCCTCGGCCGGCTGGCCAACGAGATCGCCTGGCGGCACGTCCAGCACGTCGCCGACCGGGCCATTAACCGGCGGGACTGACCGCCCGCCCGATTGACCCCGGCACCGGGCGGGCGTACAGTCCCCTCGCCCGCCCCCCGGAGGTCGCCCGTGTTCCGGTACGCACTCGCGCTGGCCCTGCCGCTCGCCGCCCTCGCCGCCCCCGCCGTCGCCCAGGACGAAGACGGCAAGGAGGTGAAGGCGGCCAAGGAGCTGCTCAAGAAGCAGGCCGTCAACGTCGTCCTGTTCGCCCACCCGCCGGGCAAGCCCAAGGACGTGGCGTTCAACAGCTTCAACAAGCTGAAGGACGGATTCGAGCTGGTGTACACCTTCACGTTCGACGGCCCGCTGCGGAAGGGCCACACCACCAAGCTCAAGTTCACCTTCGACAAGGTCGGCAAGCTGGACTTCCTGAGCAAGGTGGAGACGACCGCCACCGAGCCGTTCACCAAGGACGTGAGCGCCAAGAAGCTGGCCGAGCTGAAGGACAAGGTGAAGGGCGTGACGGCGGTGAAGGACGACCGCAAGCTGCTCAAGGAAGTCGAGGAGGCGAAGGACTCGAAGGTGCTGCTGGAAATCTGGCTGCGGCACGCCACCGTCGCCACGCCGGACAAGTGACCGACCCCACCCGGCTGTCGGCCGTTGCACTGGCCGCCGCGCTGCGGCGCGGCGACCTCACCTCGGTCGGCGCGACGGATGCCTTCCTCGGCCGCATCGCCCGGCTGAACCCGCACTTGCACGCCGTGGTCCGGCTGAACCCGTCGGCCCGCCGGGAGGCGGCCGCGGCCGACGCCGCCACCGGGCCGCGCGGCCCGCTGCACGGCGTGCCGCTGACGCTCAAGGACAGCTACCGGGTGGCCGGCGTCCGCACCGGCTACGGGGTGCCCGGCGCGTGGCTGGTGGCCAAGCCGGGGGACTGTGAACTGGTCCGCCGGCTGCGGGCGGCGGGGGCGGTGATCCTCGGCCGGACGGCCGTGCCGCTGGCCATGTTCGACTGGCAGTGCCGCACCCCGCTGGGCCAGGAGTGCGTCAACCCGCTGGACCGCCGCCGCACCCCGGGCGGGTCCAGCGGCGGGGCGGCGGCGGCCCTGGCGGCCCACCTCACCCCGTTGGAACTGGGCAGCGACCTGGCCGGGTCGATCCGCTACCCGTGCCACTGCTGCGGGGTGGTCGGCTTGCGGGCCAGCACCGGTCTGCTGCCGACGGCCGACCTGGTGCCGGACGGCCAGACCCCCAGCGCGCCGAGCCACCTGTCAGTCGGGCCGATGGCCCGCACCCTGCCGGACCTGCATCTGATCTCGGACGTGCTGCTGGGCGACGACGACCGGGGCCGGGCACCGCCGCCGCCGCCCGGCGGCCGGCTGCGGGTGGCCGTGCTTCCGGCCCTCCGCGAAATGCCCACCGACCGGGCGACGGCGGCGGCGTTCGGGCGGTTCGCCGACCGGCAGCGGGCGGCCGGCCACGCCGTCACGGTGCTGGACGAGCCGCCGTTCGACTTCGCCGTGGCGTTCGCCCTGTACGGCCTGCTGGTCGGGTACGAGATGCGGCAGGCGATGCCGCCGCCGCTGCGGCTCGGGCCGGTGACGCGGCTGGCCGCGCACTTCATGCTGCGGCACCGCATGGGCCGCGGCCCGCTGGCCGACCACGCCTGCCGGGGGGTGGCGGCAACGCCCGCGGCGTACTGCGCGGGTTTGGCCCGGCAGGCCGACCTGCGGGCGGCGATGGGGCGGTTCTTCGAGCGGTTCGACCTGTGGGCGCTGCCGGTGTCGCCGTCGGCGGCGATCGTCCGCCAGCCGCCCGGCCGGCCGGTCCGTGGCCGGGCGTACTCGGACTACCTGGGGACGTACCTGTGCCCGCCGGCGGTCGCCGGCACCCCGTCGGTGACGCTACCCGTCGGCCGGGATGAGCAGGGGATGCCGGTGGCGGCGCAGGTGCACGCGGCCCGGTTCGCCGACCGCTGGCTGGTGACGGCGGCGGTCGAACACCTGGGGCCGGCGGCGGCCCGGGACGAATCGCGTCCCTGACCGCCGGCCCCCGGCGTATAACATCGATGTCGCGGGCACCCGTGGCGGCCGTCCGCCGCCGCGGCCTCGCCGTGGGGGCACGATGAAAATTCTCAGCGTCGTCTGTTTCTTCGCCGGGTTCGCCTCGATCCTGGCGTCCATCGCCGTGTGGTTGCTAGTCCGCGACCCGGACGCCGCCCACGGCGAGCGGTTCGGCATCTTCATCGGGCTGTGGGCGCCGACCTTCTTCATCCTGTCCGAGCGGTTCGGCCGCACCGGCCAGATCGACCTGGTCGGCGGCCCGACCCGGGTTTAGCCCCTGCGGCCGACCCGTGTGACGCCCCACTACGGCGAGGTGTTGTAGTCCATGTACAGCACCCTGATGACCCTGCTGAAGTGATGACGGGCGTCGCACACGAGGCGGAGGCGGTAGCTCCGACCGTTGGCCCCGTCGAAGAACGGAAGGGTGTACACGAACCCCCACCCCTCACCGCCCGGGGGGTGCTGCTCGACGTGCATCCAACAGCCGGCGTCCTCGCCCAACTCCTCACAGACGGCGGCCAGCACACTCGCCTTTGCCGGCCGTGACAACCCCCTCGACAGCCTCAAGATAGTCCAGCACCCGGTCGTGAAACGCGATGTCGTACATCGGTCAGCCCGTCGCGTCGCGGAACCGGGCGACGGCGTCCTTCGCCGGCACCCACGGGCCGGCGGCTTCCAGACGCACCGCGTCGGCGTACCGCGCCGGGTCGAGCGGGACGAACGGCTCGGTGCGGGCGTGGACGGCCGCGTCCGCTTGCCGGCGGACGCGGAGCAGTAGGGCCTTGGCCCGCTCGATGTCGGCCATCAACTCGGCGTCCGGGTTGTCGCGGAACAACGCCCCCCAAAGCTCCCGACCCCGGTCGAGCAGCCATTCGTATTCGTCGGCGACGGCAACCTCCTCGCGGAGTAGGGTCAACTGGTCGTCCGCGGAATAGTCGCCGATCTCGCGGACAAACGCCGCCCACTCCAGGCCGATGGTGTTGGCGGTCGAAACCACGCCGCGGATCGACTGGCGGAGTTGACGGGCCTGCCGTCGTCGGCGGGTTTGCTCGTCAGGGGCCGCTGGTTCAATCGCGCCCGCTAGAACCCCGCTGGCCCGCCGGCTCAGCGACTCGGCCCGGCGTTCGAAATCGGCGATGTCCGTGATCATGTCACCCTCCGCCGTCATCATACCCCGCCCGTCAGCCCCACGTCACCAGGGCCGGCTCGAACCGGCTGGGCAGCGTGTGGTGCTTGGGCAGCACCCGCACGCTGTACCCGAACTGGCCGCTGGCGGCGCACGCCACCGTGCCGGCGAACGTCACCCGGCCGGTACCGTCCCCCTGCGGGGACAGCGGCACGGCTACCGGCCGGCCGATCTCGCCAAGCGCGTCGATGAGGCCGTGGACGAGTTGCACCTCCACGTCGGCCGGGGTGAGGCCGCCGAGGTCCACCCGCACCGTCACGGGGAAGCTCTCGCCCACCCGCAGGTGGTCGGCCACCCCGGCCTCGACGCCTTCCACTTTCACCTGGCCCCAGGCTGCCCCCAGCCGCTTCCGCCAGGCGGCCAGCTCCCCGGCCGCCTTCGCCCCGTCGGCGTTCAGGGCCGCCTGCCTGCGGTGGCTCGGCAGGTAGCACGTCGTCAGGTATTCGTGGACCATGCGGTTGGTGTTGAACACCGGCACCAGCGTGCCGATGGACCGCTTCATGCGCTGCAGCCAGCCCCGCGGCAGGCCGTCCGGCCCGCGGTCGTAGAACAGCGGCACCACCTCCCGCTCGATCAACTCGGTGAGGGTGCGGCCCTCCACCTCGTCGCCGTAGGCTTCGTTGCCCGGGTACTCCTCGCCGGCCCCGATGGCCCAGCCGTTGGTGCCGTCGTACCCCTCCACCCACCAGCCGTCCAGGATGGACAAGTTCAGCCCGCCGTTGGCGGCCACCTTCATGCCGCTCGTGCCGCTCGCCTCCAGGGGCCGCCGCGGGTTGTTCAGCCACACGTCCACCCCGTGGACGAGGTGCCGGGCCACGTTCATGTCGTAGTCCTCGACGAACACCACCCGCTTGCGGAACTCGGCCCGCTTGGTCATCTGCACGACGCGGGCGATCAGCTCCTTGCCGCCGTTGTCCTTCGGGTGGGCCTTGCCGGCGAACACCAGTTGGACCGGCTTGTCACTGTCGTTCACCAGCCGGGCCAGCCGCTCGGCGTCGCGGAAGATGAGGTCGCCCCGCTTGTACGTGGCGAACCGCCGGGCGAAGCCGATGGTCAGCGCGTCCGGGTCGAGCACCTCGTCGGCCGCCCGCACCTCGGCCGGCCCGGCCCCGCGGCGCTGCAACTGGGCTTTCAGCCGTGACCGGCACAGCGCGACCAGCCGCTCGCGGCACTTGACGTGGGTCCGCCACAGCTCGGCGTCGGGGATGGCGTCCACCTTCTTCCACACGGCGAAGTCGGTCGGGTCGGCCTCCCGCCGGTCGGACACGTAGCGGGCGAACAACTGCTCCACCTCCGGGGCCACCCAGCTCGCCGTGTGGACCCCGTTGGTGATCGACCCGATGGGCACCTCCGGGGCCGGCAGCCCGCTCCAGATGGCCTGCCACATCTTCCGCGACACGTCCCCGTGCAGGGCGCTCACCCCGTTGGACGTGTTGCTCGTCTTGAGGGCCAGCACGGTCATGCCGAACGGCTCGGCGTCGTCGCCTGGGTGCTGCCGGCCGAGGGTGTACAGCTTGCCGCGGTCGATGCCCAGTTGCCCGAGGTAGCCGCCCAGGTAGGCTTCGATCATCTGCGGCGGGAAGGCGTCGTTGCCGGCCGGCACCGGGGTGTGGGTGGTGAAGCAGGTGCCGGCCTTGGCGGCCTCCAACGCCGTGTCGAAGTCGAGGCGGTGTTCGCTCATCAGCACGCGGATGCGTTCCAGCGCGCAGAAGGCGGCGTGCCCCTCGTTCATGTGGCACACCGTCGGCTCGACCCCGACCGCCCGCAACGCCCGGTAGCCGCCGATGCCCAGGATGATCTCCTGCTGGATGCGGGTGGTGGTGTCGCCGCCGTACAGTTGGGACGTGATCGCGCGGTCGGCCGGCTGGTTCTGCGGGATGTTGGCGTCCAGCAGATACAGCGGCACCCGGCCGACCTGGATCCGCCACACCTTGAGCAGCACGTCCCGGCCGGGCAGCGGGGCGACCACATGCACCGGCTCGCCGTTGGGGGCGGTCGCGGCAATCAGCGGCAGGTTGAAGAAGTCGTTCTCCGGGTACCGCTCCTGCTGCCAGCCGTCGGCGTTCAGGTACTGGCGGAAGTACCCCTCGCGGTACATGAGGGAGACGCCGCACAGGGGCAGCCCGAGGTCGGACGCGCTCTTGAGGTGGTCGCCGGCCAGCACCCCGAGGCCGCCGCTGTACACGGGCACGCTCTCGTGGATGCCGAACTCCATGCTGAAGTAGGCGATCTTGGCCGCCTGGTCGTCCGGGTACGTGTCCTGGAACCAGGTCTTGGCTTTCAGGTAGGCGTCCAGATTGGCCGTGACGCGGTCGAGGTGGGCCAGGAAGTCGGCGTCGGCTTCGAGTTCGGCGAACCGCCCCTGTTCGAGGCTGGTCATCAGTCGAATCGGCGACTGATCGACGGCGGCGAACAGGTCCGGGTTGACCCGCCGGAACAGGGCGACGGCGTCGGCGTGCCAGCACCACCACAGGTTGTAGGCGAGGGTGTGTAAGCTCTGGAGGCGTGCCGGCAGGGTCGGCAGCACGGTGTACGGTCGGACGGTCCGGCCGGGCATGGACAAGCTCCACACGAAACGACGGCGACGGGGAAGGCCCCGCCGTGGATGAGAGGATGGGGTGTTTATAGCGGGGTTAGCCGCCAAGACGCCAAGACCGCCAAGGAAGACAGAGAGAAGTGAGGGAAGACAGAAGACCGTTCTTCAGAACTGATCTGTGTCTTCTCTCTGGTCTCTGCCTTCCTTGGCGGTCTTGGCGGTCTTGGCGTCTTGGCGGCTGAAATCACGCCGCCAGCAGCACCGGCCGCACGTGCCGGGCCGCCCGCACCGCCCGCAGGCCGTCGGCCGCCGGGCGGATGGCCCTCGCCCCGAGCAGCCCCCGCAGCCGGAAGCGGCACAGGTTCACCCGCGCCGGCCGGTCGCACGACCCGTCCACCGCCCGCACCAGGTCGGTGTCGTACCCCAGGACGTGGCAGGCCAGCCGGGCGACGGTGAACTCGGTGTGCCGGTCCGGGCCGACGACGTGGACGGTCCCGGTCTGGCCGGCCTTCACCAGCTCCAGGGCCACGTCGGCCAGGTCCGGGGCGAACGTCGGCTGGATGTCGCGGTCGGTGGCCGCGGCCACCACCCGGTTGCGGTCCCAGCTCCGCACCCAGTCGGCGAGCTGGTCGCCGCCGTCGGTGCCGAACGCCCAGCTCCCTCGCAGAATCAGGTGCCGGTCGGGCAGGGCGGCGCGGATGGCGGTCTCGGCGGCCACCTGCTCCCGGCCGCGGGCGGTCGCCGGGGCGACGGCGTGGGCCTCGTTGCGGGCCGCCGGGCACTCGCCAAACACCTCGTCCCCGCCGACGGCCACCAGCGTGCCGCCGGTGCGGGCGACGGCCGCGGCCACGTTCCCCGCCCCGCCCCCGGGGCCGGACGGGGGGGTCGTCAGGAAGGTCACGTCCGGCTGGTAGTCGGCGAGCAGCTCGTGGACGGCGTCGGCGTCCCGCACGTCCAGGGCGGCGAAGTCGGCCGTCGGCCGGGTGTAGGCGGTGCCCAGGGTGGCATACCGGCGGTCCGAGCAGGCGGCCAGCAGGTGCGACCCGACCAGCCCGGAGCCGCCGACGACGAGACAGCGCATGGGGTTCATCCGTGAAGTCAGGGGAAGCCGGCCCCGTCCGTGGGGCGCGGCGTCAGGCGGCGGCGCGGGCCGCCGGGGCGGCGAGCGCTTCGGCCCGCCAGATCAGGTCGGCCACCGCGTCCAGCGAGGCGACCGGCGGCACCACCACGGGCACGCCGCCGGCCAGTCGGGCGGCCGCTTGCACCGCGGTCAGCCCGGTGGCTGCCAGGTGGAAGATGGTGGCGATGTCGTGCAGCACCATGGTGGTGGTCAGCCGGGTGGGGTCGTCCGCCCGGCCGCGGGCGACGGCCACCCGCTTGGTCAATTCGCCGAGGCCGTCGGAGCGGCCGAGCAGGGCCACCACGGCGGCCCGGCGGCCGAGCAGTTCGTCGATCAGGTCGCGGCCGAGCGGCGACGCCGCCCCGGTCACGAGCACCCGACGGCCGGGCCAGAACGGGGGCACGGGTTGACCCATCCCGAAGGCCCCTCCGTGGGCGCGGGTTGATGCGAAGGGCGAACTTTACCTGGCCCGCACGGGTCGGGTCAACCCGAATGCCGGGCAATGTGCTGCCGTCCGGTTTTGGCGTCCGAACGCGGCCACGCCACGACCACCACCAGAAGCGCCACCACCGCCGGCACCCACGCCCACCCCAGCACCCGGTCGTACCCGCCGAGGGTGTCGGCCACCTTCCCTTGGATCAGGTACACCGCCGCCAGCCACAGCGAGTTGATGGCCCCGAGGACGCCCGTCACCTTCCCCTGGTGCCGGCCGCTCACCTCCTGCGACAGCGTGAAGTACGTAGCGAACAGCCCGAGCGCCCCGAAGCCGGTGAGCAGTATCACCGCCGCCGTGCCCGTCCCGCCCAGCTCCCGGTGCCACGGCAACGCCGCCGACAGCACCACGAAGCCGACCCCGGCGGCGAACACCCACATCCGGGCCGGGTGCAGCCGCACCCCGCCGGCGTGCAGCAGCACCACCGCCCCGCCGGCCAGCCACGACCCCACGTCTGCCACCGCGTAGTACAGGAAGCTGAACCGCTGCAACTCGGCCTTCGAGTAGCCTTGCTGCGACTCTAGGAACAGCGGCAGCCACACCCGGAAGGTGTGCCAGGTGGTGTTCACGCCGATCACCAGCAGTGCCAGCAGCCAGAACCGGCGGTCGGCGAACACGGCCCCGAAGCCGGGGTCTGGGGTCTGGGGTCCAGGGTCTGGGGGTGTGTCTACTAGCGAACGGGGAACGGTGAGCAGCCACAGGGCGACCCAGCCGAGGCCGACCAGGCCGATGACGCGGAACGGCAGTTGCCAGGCCGTCGGGTGGTCCGGGCCGGCCCACCACAGGCAGGCGGCCACCACCGGCGGCGTCAGCATCGCCCCTAGCCCGGTGCCGCTCTGCAAGATGGCGCTGCCCAGGGACCGCTCGGCCGGCGGCATGACGGTGCGGACGGCGCGGACCCCGCACGGCCAGTTGCCGGCCTCGCACAGCCCGAGGGCCACGCGACAGCCGAACACGGCCCAATAGCTCGGGGCGAACCCGGTCAGGAAGCCGGCGGCCGACCAGCCGACCACGGCCAGCGGGTACGTCCGCCAGACGCCGAATCGGTCCACGACCACGCCGAACAGGATGGCCCCGGCGGCGAACGCCAGTTGGAAGCCGCTCTCCAGCCGGGCGTAGTCGGTGTCCCGCAGGGCGAACGCCCGCTTCAGGTCGCCGGCCGTCTGGTTGAGGGTGACGCGGTCCAGGTAGTTGACGGTGGTGGCCGCCAGCAGCAGCACACACACCCACCACCGGCGGGGAGACGGGGTCATGTCACCGTTCTAGGCGAGCCGTCCCCGTCAGGGGACGGTGGGCGCGGGGGTTATGAGGCGCGTCCTCCGTCCCCTGACGGGGACGGCTCGCCGGGCGGTCGTCGCAACAACTTCTCTTTCTCTCCTCGGTTTTTGCGGAACCAGGCCGTCACCAGCAGCAGGCTGTCGATGGTGCGGTCCGTGGCCCCGCCGGCCTCGGCGGCGGGCTGGCGGAACACCTGCGCGACGGCCGCCCACACGGCGGCGGTATCCTGAGCGGTCGCCGGCGGTCGCAGCGCGGCCCACACCTCGCCGCGGTGGATGACGTACCACGTCACCCGGCCGTCGGCCCCCTCCAGTGGGTACACGAACGACCCGCCGCGGCGGGCGCCCCGCAGGAACAGCAGTCGGTCGGCCAGCCACTGTAACACCGCCAGCCGGTCCCGCGTCGCCGTCGCCTGCTCGAACTTTAGGGCCGCCGCCGCCGCCGTCATGGCGGCCGTCAGCTCCGTCAGCGGGCCGTCGGTCTTGCCGTCGAGGAAGGCTTTGGCCGCCCGCACCTGGGCCGCATACCCCGTGCGGGAGCAGCCGCCGGCGCACGGGCCGGAGCAGGTGTTGATGTCGAACCGCAGGCACTTGGCCGCCCGGTCGCCGGCGAACAGGTCGGGCTGGTCGGCGAACACCAGCTTGACGGTGCCGGTGCAGTCGCGGAGGCGGAAGTAGTCGTTCACCCGCCGGCACGCCTCGGCCGCCCGGCCGCGGCCGACCAGCGGGCCGTACCGCCCCACCTCGCTGCCCGTCGGCTGCTGGCTCAGGTAGGCGTACGGGGCCGGGGACTTGCCCAGGCACAGGTACAGGTAGCGGCGGCTGCCCGGCTGGCCGAGGACGTTGAACCGCGGGCGGAACCGGCGGATCAGTTCCAGCTCCCGCAGCAGGGCCGCGAACTCGTCGGCCGTCTGCTCCCAGACCAGCGTGCGGGTGTGTTCGAGAATCCGCCCGGCCTTCGGGTCGCGGCTGTTCTTGCGGAAGTAGCTGAGCAGTCGGGACCGCAGCGACTTGGCCTTGCCGACGTACACCACCCGGCCCCGGCGGTCGAGCATCCCGTACACGCCGGGCAGCGTGGGGGCGGCGGCCTTCACCCCGCGGAGGAGCGTGGCCTCGCCCCGGCCGCGGACCCGGTGGCCGAGCGGCGTTTCCCCCGGCGGGCGGAACCGGCTGGGGCCGAAGCCGGCGAACGGGTCGGCGTCGAACAGCCCGGGCGCAGCAGACCCGTCCTGGGCGGCGGTTGGCATCCCCCGATCTTACCCGCCCCCGCACGACCCGCAATCTCGGCTCGACCGGCCGAGTCGCCCCAGATTCCGGCGGAAAAAACTTGACGAAAAGTGGCGAATCGTGTGCATCCGGCGGGGGGGTGCTGCCTAAGAATCTATTGCCCGGATGTTGTCCGGCGTTGCCTCCACCCCGTTTGGAACTGCCTCTCATGCGCAAGCTGTTCACCGCGTTCGCCGTCGCCGCCCTGTTCGCCCCGGCCGCCGTCCGGGCCGACGACAAGACCAGCGACAAGACGATCGTCGAGATCGCCGCCTCCAACCCGAAGTTCAGCACCCTGGTGACGGCCATCAAGGCCGCCGGCCTGGCCGAGACCCTGAGCGGGGACGGCCCGTTCACCGTGTTCGCCCCGACCAACGACGCCTTCGAGAAGCTGCCCAAGGGCACCCTGGACAAGGTGCTGGCCGACAAGGAGAAGCTGACCGCCATCCTGATGGCCCACGTCGTCAAGGGCAAGAGCGTGATGGCCGCGGACGTGGTCGGGATGAAGGGCAAGAAGGTCAACGGCTACACGATCGAGGTCGAGGGCGACAGCGTGTACCTGACCAACGGCAGCACGAAGGTGAAGGTCGTCAAGACCGACATCAAGGCCAAGAACGGGGTCATCCACGTGATCGACACCGTCATCATGCCGGTCGCAAAGAGCAGCGGCAACTAAGTACGAGTGATAACATCAACACGCACGCCCGCCCAAACGGGCGGGCGTGTTTTTTACTCCCGCGACCGCTTCGGCTTCCGCTCGTCCTGCTCGTAGGCAGCTACGATTCTCATGACCAACGGATTGCGGACGATGTCGGCGTTGTCCAGGTGGACGACGGCGATGCCCTCAATGCCGGTCAGCCGGTTGACGGCGTCGGCCAGTCCGCTCTTGATGGTCCGCGGCAGATCGGTCTGGGTCATGTCACCCGTCACGATCACCTTCGAGTTGTGGCCCATTCGGGTCAGGAACATCTTCATCTGGGCGGCGGTGGCGTTCTGGCCCTCGTCCAGAATGATCGCGGCGTTGTTCAAGGTTCGCCCCCGCATGTAGGCCAGGGGCAAGATTTCGATGATCTCGGACTCCATGTACCGCTTGACCGTGTCTACGTCCATGATGTCGTTGAGGGAGTCGAACAGCGGCCGCAGGTACGGGTTGATCTTGGCGATCAGGTCGCCGGGCAGGAAGCCGAGCCGCTCGCCGGCCTCGACCGCGGGCCGGGTCAGCACGATGCGCTGCACCGCGCTGCGCTCCAGCGCGTCGACCGCGCAGGCCACCGCCAGGAAGGTCTTGCCGGTGCCGGCCGGGCCGATGCCGAAGGTGATGTCGTGGGCGAGGATGTCGCGCAGGTAGCGCGTCTGGTTCGGCGTGCGGCCCTGCAAGTCGGTGTGGCGCGTGCGCAGCACGATCGGCGCGGTGGCGGGTGGCGTGTCGCCACCGTCGCCGCCATCGGCGGCGGGCGCCTCGCCACCTGTCGCTGCGACGGGCAATGCGGCAGCCTCGACCAGCGCCAGCTGCACCGCCTCGACGGAAATCGGCTGCTCGGCCCTTGCGTAGAGGCTCTCCAGCAGCCGCATCGTGCGTCCGGCGGCGGCCTCGCCGCCCTCGATGCGGAAGGTCGCGTTGCGGCGCGACAGGCGCACGTCGAGCGCGTCGGCGATGGTCCGCAGGTGGCCGTCGAGGCTGCCGCACAGGTGCGCCAGCCGCTTGTTGTCGGC
>JAYVUZ010000078.1:0-17036 GCA_043787415.1 Fimbriiglobus sp.
AATCCTCAGCTCCGCGCTTCGGCGCGTTCATGGCCCGAACGTACCGCCGGAAAGCCACCCGCGCAAGCCGCCCAGAATACCAACTGCGTAACACCTAACAGTTATGACTCGAACAACTTCTTCGGCTCGGCCGGGTCGGCCCAGCGGGTTGCCCTGGAGACGGCAGCCGGCCGGCTGACCGGCCGGCTGGCCGACACGTTGACCGCCATCTCTCCGGGCGTGGGCAACTCCTGGCAGGCGTCGTTCGCCGACCCGCGGGACGGCACGACCGGCACCGTCACGGACTTGCAAGTGTCGCAAAACACCGTCGTCGTGTACGTCGGCGCTCGTTCCCTGTCCGGCACCTACGGGGTGGGCAGTGCCGGCGGGTATGTGGCGAACGGCAACGCCGGGTTTAACGCCACCGTGGCCACCCGCGGTCAGGCCGGGGCCGGGCAGTCGCCGGCGACCGACTTCGGCCCGTGGGGCGGATCGCTCGCCTTCGACTCGTTCACCAACTGGCACTTCGGGCTGACCGCCCCGCCCACGAGCAAGGTCGACTTCCTCACAGTGGCCGAACACGAGCTAGCCCGGGTGTTTGGGTTCGGCACGTCCGCGTCGTGGAACGCCCGAGTCACCGGCGGGGCGTTCACCGGCTCGACCGCAACTGGCTTGTACGGCGGGCCGATACCGCTGGACCCGGCCGACCTGAAGAGTTGGGAATCTGGAACGACCTACGACGGACGGGTGACGCTCATGGTGCCGGACATCCCGCTGGGCCGGCGGCGGGAGTTCAGCGAGCTTGACTTCGCCGGACTGGCCGACGTGGGCTGGCAGGTGACGCCAGTACCCGAGCCGGCGGCCGCGGTCATGGTCGCGGTCGTCGGACTGGCCGCGGTTTGGTGCGGCCGCTGGCGGAAATGTCTGCCGGTGCGTGAGCAGTAAGACCTCTGCCGCCCAGTTTGATCCCCACCCGTGCTACCCCGCCCACAGACCTGTCCTAAAGGTATGGGCCGGCGGCCCGATTACCACCGGGCCGCGGGAAGCCATCCTCAGGGCCGCCGCATATGCTCCAGCCCCGCCCGCCCGCCCGCCTGAGTCTCTGCCAGTTGGAAGCCCGTGAGCTGCCGGCCACACACGTCGATTTGGTCGGGCTGCGGTTCGAGGCCACCCGCGACATCAGCGACCAGGGGCAGGGGGTGTACGTGGCCACCGGACCGGTGTCGGTCGGCGGGGTGCCGAAGCCGGGCGGTGCGTTCAAGCCAATCCTGACTCTCTCCGATGGGATTAGGCTGCGGTCGTTCATGGCAAAGGATGCCGGCGGGAAGCCCACGCCCGACGCGGAGCTCAACGTCACGCTGTCCACCGTCCGCATTGCCGGCGGGGACAAACAGCCGCTGTTCGTCGGCTCCTACCATTTCCCGTCGCTGAACGAGCTGAAGAAGGGCGTCAGCGGGCTTCCGGGCGGTCAGCAGCTACAGGTGGGCGAGAACGCACAGCTCCAGCCGTCCGTCCTCCAACTGGACGGCGACGCCGCGCGGCTCGGCGGGGTGTTGTTGCTTACGGTTACGAGCCGGCAGAGCCCGACTTCCGGGGGCTACGACCTCGGTCTCCCCGTCCCCTTAAATCCGGAGGTCGTTTACACGAGCACAACGGGCACCACGTCCGTCACCGCCGGCGGATACGTCAGCGTCGACGGCGAATCCAAGATCACGGTGGGGGGGGCAGGCCGAGCTCAAGGACAAGTCGTTCAAACTGTTCGGCAAGATGGTTCGCGGCACGCTCGGGGTGGACTTGAACAGCCGGGTGGAGGACGGATCGCGCAGGTCGAGCTTCTCGCTGTACGGCAGCGTCCGCTACGGCGGGGCGGCTGGCGACGGCCCGGTCTTCCACCTGGGCACTCCCGGCAACCCCGGGCTGAAGTTTGGCAGCGACGGGGTGGAGATCGGCATCGGGGTGTCTGGCAAATTGAGCGTCGGTAGCCTGACAGTCGCGGTGCCGGACAACAAGCCGTTGTCCCTGAGGTACACCCCGGCCAAGGACAGCTTCAGTGTGTCCGGCCAGATCCGGGTGTCGAGTACTCCCCAGAGCCTGACCGCGGACGACTCGGCAACGCGGTCGCCGTCCGGCTCGTTCGGCTTGTTCGACATCGGCAGTCTGTCGGCGTCGGCCAAGCTGCTAGAGGGCGACAACGGGGTAGCGCCGGTTAACCCGCCGCCCCCGGCCCCGCCGCCGGCGGGCGAGTCCGACAAGTCGCTGTTCAACGGGCTGGAGGCCGAGTTCAGCCTCACGATGAAGGGCGGGGCCGTCGAGTCTGCCAGCCTGTATGTGACGACCGGCAAGTTCTCGCTGTTCGGGTTCGATGCCCAGGTCAAGTCGTTGGGCTTCACCTACACGCGGGCCGCCAGCGAATGGCTCATCGGCGGCGGGGTAGAGGTAACGGTCGCCAAGACGTATAAACTGGCGGTCGAACTGCCCAGCGGTGGCCTGAGCATCAACACGGCCACCGGCAAGGTCCGGGTCAACTCGTTCCGCATTGCCGTGTCGAACGACCAACAGCTCGAGCTGGGCGTTTACAGCCTCCGCCAACTGGAGATCGCCTTCGCCCGCCTGGCCGACGGGCAGTACCGCATCTCGCTCGGCGGCAGTTTGGGTTTCCCCGCCGGGTTCGAGTTCGGCGCGCAGGTCGAGTTCCGCTGGGGCCGCGACGGGCTGTACGTCGACTCGTGCCGGGCCAGCTACGCCGCCACCGGCAGGTCGCTCGGCAAACCGCTGGGGACCACGGGGCTGTTCATCAGTCACGCGGCGCTCCAGTTGCAGAACCCCTTCACCGCCGACATGCGGGCGGTCGGCTCGATCACCGTCGTGATGGGCAAGGAGGTGACGGTGGGCGGCCAGACGGCCAGCCTGCTGAAGGCGGTCGGCACCGTGACGATCGACAAGTCCGGCCTGGTGATCGACGGGCGGCTGTTGATGGTCAACGGCTACCTGGCCGAGGGGGCCGGCCGGATTGAGGTGAAATGGTCAGGGCCGGACGCAGGGGTCCGGGCGACCGCCGAGCTGACATTCCTCAAGGGGGTGGTTCGCGGCCGGCTCCAGTTCCAAATCGACGGGGACGCACTACGGGCCAGCCTGACGGCCGACTTCGCCATCCCGGACTTCGTCCCCGTGGTCGGCGGCACGCGGGTGGCCGGCGGTAGCGTAGCCATGCTGGTCTGGTTCGGCCCGCCGCCGCCGGGTCGGAGCTCGTACATCGCCGTGTAGGTCGTCCCGTACTTCAAGGTGGCCACGTTCGGCGCCCGGTACTCGTGGGGCTCCGGGGAGGGGGGTTGGGAGTCGATCGGGGCCGGCACCGTCGAGACGATCGGCGAGGACTTCGCACGACAGCCGGAGGGCTACAAGTATGAGGCGGCGGTGCAGGTGGACGCCGGCAAGGGGTGGGTCGGGGTGGACGCCCGGCTCGACTGGGTGTACGCGGTCGGCGCCCGGGTGATGGTGACGGACCCGGCCGGCACGGTGTACCAGGTGGGCGGCGACCGAGTGCGACTGGTCGAGGCGACCGACACGTCCGTCAGCTTGCGGATCGGTGCCGCCAGCGGCACCACCATGCTCGCCCCCGGCAAGTACACCGTCACCGTCACGGCCCCCCGGTCGTTCGGCCCGCGGAACTCGGCACAGGACTTCCGGCTCACCCCCGCCGGACTGGTCGGCGACGCCCCAACGCTCGGCCTCGGCCAGCTCAGCCAGGGGCGGGACGGGTCGCTGAGCGTGCCGTACACGGCCACCGCGGTCGGCGGGCTGAGCCCGAAGGTGACGCTGTATGCCGTCGCCAACGCGGACCAACTGCCCGACGGCCAGGCGGTGGCCGAACAGGTGGTGGGTGAAGGCACGCCCCCCGGGCCGCTCGTCTGGGCCAACTTCACCAGCTACCGGCCGGCCGACTACCGCTTCTACGCGGTCATCGACGACGGGGTCCACAAGCCGGTGCGGGCGGACACGACCGCCACCGCCCGTCCGCCGCAGCAAGCCGGCGGGGCGGTGAGGCGGCAGGCCGGCGGGGTGCTGCCGACGGCCCTGGGCGGGTGGGAACTGTACCTGGACACGGACGGGGACGGCAGCCGCTCGGCCGACGAGCCCACGGCGTACACCGGTGCGGACGGCGAATACTCGTTCGGCGGGCTGCCTCCGGGCACCTACACGCTGCGGGTCGGTCTGTCGGGCGGGTTCCGGCCGGCAAGCGACCAGCCGGTGATCGACGGCCGGCCCGGCTACCGGGTGGCGATCGGCCCGGGGCAGGCCTTGCGGCTCAACATGAACTTCAACCTGGTGCAGGAGAGCACGGTCGAAGGGCTGGCGTTCAACGACCTCGACGGCAACGGCTGTCGCGACCCCGGGGAGGGGCCGGCGGCCGGGGTGGACGTGTTCCTCGACCTGGACGGCAACGGGGCGGCCGACCCGGGCGAGCCGCGGGCGGTCACCACCTCGGCCGGCGGGTACTCGTTCGTGGCCCTGGACAACGGGGCGTACGCGGTGCGGGTGCTCACGCCGGCAGGCGGCCGGGTGACCACCGCAGCCGGCGGGGCGGCGGCCGTGACCGGGGCCGACCAGTTGGTCGGCGGCCCGACCTTCGGCCTGGTGCTGCCGGTAACGATCTCCGGCCGGGCGTTCGTCGAGCGGGGCGGCTGGGACGGGTACACCCCCGGGGTGGATACTCCGCTGCCGGGCACGCTGCTCACCCTGTTGGACGGCCGCGGGCGGCCGGTCGTCGGGGCCGACGGCCAGGCGATGACGACGATTGCCGATGCGGACGGGCTGTATCAGTTCAGTCCCCTTCCCCCGGGCGACTACCGGGTTGTGCAGACGCCACCGGCCGGGTACGCGGCGGTGTCCGGGGCGGTCGAGCCGGACGGCTTCGCCGCCCCCCGGCCGCTGGACGGGCTGGGGCTGCCGGCCGGGGCGGCGTACACCTTCACCGCCGCCGACGCCGACCGGGACGGCATCCCGGACCTGGTCGCCACCTCCGCCGGTCTGGTACAGGAGTCGTACCGGGACGGCTACTGGCCGGTCAACGTGCTGCGGGGGGTGGGGGACGGCACCTTTCGACCGGCCGTCTCGGCGGTGCCCTACGAGTCGAGTTCGCGGGGCAACACTCGTGTCGCCCCGGACCAGGTGTACGGGCAGTGGCTGGGCGTCACCGACCTGAACCGCGATGGCCGCCCGACGTGCTGCTGGTGACGTCGTACCGGGTCGGGGGCCGGAACCTGCTGGACGTGGTGGTGCTGTTCGAGCGGCAACTCCCAAGTCAAAACGGGACCGGGCTGGCCGACGGCGCGACCGTCTACTTCACCCAGACCCTGACCCTCGGCGGGGCCGGGGCGACCGCCCCCTCGGTTGTGGTGGCCGACCTGAACGGCGACGGCTGGCCCGACCTGGTCGTGGCGGCGGACGCGCAGCCCGTGGTGCTGCTCAACCGGTTCGCGGCCGACGTCGGCTACACGTCCTCGACCCTCGACAAATGGCGGACCCCGTTCGAGGCAGTGCCTGTGACCAACCCGGCTGAGCCGTGGACGCGGGTGGGCGGGCTGCTGGTCGGCGACTTCTCCGGCACCGGGCGGGCGGACGTCCTCGTCGAGGCCCGGACGGCCAGAGATACGCGGCTGGTGACGCTCGGACGTGACGGCGCCGGACGCTTGTCCACCCAGACGTTCCAGCAGGTGCCCGGCGCGGGCGGGCCGCTGGCCACCGCCGACTTCGACCGCAACAGCTTGCCGGACGTGGCCATTCTGGACCCGGCCAACGAGCAGGTGCTGGTCGGGCTCAACGCCGGCGGCGGGCAATTCCGGGCCGCTGACCTGTCCGGCCGGTTCGGATCGTACCCCCTCCCCCCGATGACCGGCAGGACGCTGGCCGCCGCCGACCTGAACGGGGACGGCTGGGCCGACCTGCTGGTGACCGGCACGGCCGAGAGCGGTCGGCCGCTGGTGGTGGCCCTGTTGAACGACGCCGGCGGCGGGTTCCGGCCGTGGGTCGAGCTGACCGCCGCCGCCCCGCCCGGCGGCACAGGCCAGGCGGTGGTGAGCGATCTCAACCGGGACGGGCTGCCCGACCTGGTGTTTCCCGGCCCGGCGGCCGGACCGGCCGGATGGGTGGGTCTGAACACCGCCCCCCACGGCACGGGCCAGCTCCTTGAACTGGCCAGCGGGGCATCCGTCGTGGCCGAAGTCGGCAGCCGGGGCAGCGGGGGCCTCGCCGGCGGGGTACCGGCTGACATCCGGTACGGCTATCTGAATAGTCGGGGGGTGCTGATCCGCGAGACGGTCAGCCCCGCCGACCTGACGGCCTACCTGGATGAGAACCGGAACGGTCGGTACGACTACGGGGAGCGGACGGCCGCCCTGGCCCGGACGGCGGCCGGCAACCGCTACGAGTTCCGGTTCGACGGGCTGGGGGCCGGCACCTACGCCGCCGGGCTGCTGCTGCGGGGCTGGGGCGACTACTTCGCCAACACCCTCAAGCTGGCGACCGCCACCAGCTTCACCCAAGAGCCGCTGGTCGTCACCCTCGGCGAGGGGCAGGCCGTGGCCGGGCTGGAGTTCGCCCGGGCCGGCGGGCGGGTGACGGGGGAGGTGTTCGACGACCAGAACCGGAACGGCCGCCGGGACGCCGGCGAGTCGGGGGTGGCCGGGGCGCAGGTGTTCGACGACCAGAACCGGAACGGGCTGCTGGACGCTGGGGAGGCGGTGCTGTGCGTCACCGGGCCGGACGGCCGGTACGAGTTGACAGCGACGGCGGCGACCACCTGGAGGCTGTCGGTCGCGCCACCGGCCGGGTACGCACTGCTCTCCCAGGGGTTTGGGCTGCCGGCTTACTCCGTGAACGGCCGGACGGTGTCCGGGTTCACCGGCTGGCCACGGCCGGTGTACCTGGACGGCGGGGTGCGGGCCGAGGCGATAGGGCTACCTGTGGTGGCTGTCAGCGCGCCGACCGCCTCCCTCGCCGGAGTCGGGGTGACGTTCGACGAGGGGTACGCCGGGCCGGTGACGGCCATATTGGCCGACCTGACCGGCGACCGGACGCCAGACTTGGTGGCTGCCGCCGGGGCCGGCGGGGGACCGCGGGTGCGGGTATGGGACGGGGCGACCGGCCAGCTCACTTGGGACTTCTTGGCATTCGAGGAGTCGTTCCGGGGCGGGGTGGACGTCGCGGTGGCGGACGTAACGGGGGACGGGGTGCCAGACTTGATCGTGGGGGCGGGCGCTGGCGGCGGCCCCCGGGTGCGGGTGTACGACGGGGCGACTAGGGAGGTAGTGGCCGACTTCTTCGCCTTCGAGGAGTCGTTCCGGGGCGGGGTGGACGTGGCCGCCGGCGACCTGGACGGGGACGGCCGGGCGGAGGTGATCGTGGGGGCCGGGGCCGGCGGCGGTCCGCGGGTGCGGGTGTACGGCACCGCCACCTGGGAGGTGGTGTCGGACCAGTTCGTGTTCGAGGAGACCTTCCGCGGGGGGGTGAGCCTGGACGCCGGCGACCTGGACGGGGACGGCCGGGCCGAGTTGGCGGTCGGGGCAGGGGCCGGCGGCGGACCCCGGGTGCGGGTGCTCGGCGGGCTCGACCTGGCCGACCGGGGTGGGGCAATGGTGTTCGACCCGAGCAACCGTACCGGCGTGAGGGTGCAGGTTGCCGCGCTGGCCGGGGCCGACCAGGCGGCGGTGCTGGCCACCCCGATGACCGACGGGGCCGAGACGGTCGTGGCGTACCGGCCCTCGAGTGATAGCGCCCGACCGATTCAGACCGGCGGCCCGTTCGGACCCCTTGCGGACGCGGCAGATGGCCCGGCTGTCGCGCGGCCGTGGGCCGCTTACGTTGACCACGCCGCCGGCTCGACGCGGGTGCGGTTGGTCGAGTTGGAGGACAACCTGCTTGCTCCGATCGTGGTCGGCTGATCGGCCGAACGACGGCAGGGTTCCGCGGCCGTTCACACCCAACACCGCCGTCCAGTTCCGGCCCCCGAGTCGCCGTCGATTGGCGATCTGACTGGCGGTCGTGTGCTACCTCCGAGTCGACAGACACCGGTCACGAGCCGTCGTCCAAGTGCGGTCGGTCGCGGCGGCGGAGTTATCCTCGGACATTTGGTCGCGGCCGACAACTTGTCCCCGCACAGTTGGTCGCGGGGGTGACGTACAGTTAGTCGCGCGACCGACGTAACTCCGCGGGGGTCGAAACGTACAGTTAGTCGCTCAAACTTATAATACCTACAACTCTTCCTGTATAGGTGGCCCGATTTCCGGGGATTACAGGGATAACCCGTCGGTTTGTGGATGGGTGAGGTCGGAAGGGGCATTCAGGAGGAGTGGTGGGTGGGTTCGGAGACAGCATTCACTGTCTTGCCATTGAAAGGCTGTTTACAGCGTAAGAGTGAGTCGTTTGGCTACAACCTAGCCGACTATTGCCATTATCGCTTTGCAGGGCTGCTTCTGTGCGATTGCGAGACCATTGCCCGGTGACGTGGGTCAGCCGCGCAGAATCTGATCGGTTCGGCTGGAGACCGGTGGCGGGCTGGCCTTCAGGGTGAGGCCTCGCTCGTCGGCCGAGAGTTTGGCGGTCGGGTAGACGGCGTGGACCTGGCGGAGGATGTCCAGGAACCCGCGGCGGAAGTCCCGCAGCCGGGCGTACCCGGGGCCGAACTGCTCCTGCAAGCTCGTCCACGGCACCAGTTGCATGTTGCCGCTCGGGACGCGGTGCAGCCGCTAGGCCAGCCACACGTACAGGTCCAGGGCCAGAGACGAACTGGCCAGTGCCCCGACCGCCCGCCGGTCGAGCGGGACGGCGTGCTGTTTCAGTGAGTGGAAGTAATCCGTGCTGAGCCGGACGGTACTCGGCCACAGGGTCCGCTGGTCGGCGGCCTCCGGGAACCACAGGTCGAAGGCACCCACGATCTGGGTGTTCACCTGCACCGCCCGGCCGCCTTCCACCAAGCCCATGCGGACGGTGGCCGCCGCCGGCCGGGCGAGCTGGTCCTTCAGGTGCTTGAGGTGCGGGCCGTTGGTGGCCAGCCCGAGGGACCGGGTGAAGGCCGTCATCGAGTCCTCCACGTCCACCACCGGCGACCCGGTGCGGACGGCCTCCGTCGCCAGGTGGATGAGGACCAGCCGGGGCTTCTCCCCGTAGGGCAGGCCGAGCTTGACGAACTCGCCGGTGCGGGGGTCGAGGGCGCTGCCGGCCTCGATCCGCAGCGACGTGTGCCCCTGCCTGCGGTCCCACTCCCGGACGTCGTCCCCGGGGTTGGTGTCCGGCAGGCCGCACTGGCACTGGACGGTGTGCAGGAAGTCCACGGCGGTGGGTCGTGAGGTGCGGATGTCGCCGGCGGCGGCGACGAGCCGCTCCTGCTTGCGGGTCAGGGCGACCGGCCAGTCGGTCACGGGATGTACTCGTGCCGTTTGAGCCACGGTTCGAACGCCTCCTCCAGCATCTCTTGCAGGGTGCTCGGGGTGGTGCCGCTCAGTTGCCGCTCCAGGCTGGCCCGCTTGAGGGCGGCGGCATCGTCGGCCCGGATGCGGGTGGTGAGCGGCGACCGGGCCGGCGGCGGCTGAGGTTGTGGCGGCGGGTCGTCCGCCTTGACCGGCGGCTTGGGGCCGAACACGAAGGCGGTCTCGACGGCCGGATCGACCGCCGGGGCCGGTGGCTTGAGGCCGTCGATGAGCGTGCGGCGGTCGGCCATCACACCCTCCCCTGCTTCGGCTTGGTCTTACGAACGGCGTCGGGCAGCACCTCGCGGAACAGGGCTTCGGTCTCCTGGGCGGCCTCCCGGCCGCGGCTGCCCATCCGCCACACCACCGTCCCTTGGCCGGGGGCGTCGGCGTAAATCTATTTCAGGGTCAGGGCGGTCTTGGCCAGCGGCAGGCCGAGGGCGGCGGCCGCGTCCTTCATGTCCTGGGTGAGCCGGTATGTCTTGCCCACCATGCTCAGCACGATCACCGCATCGGGCTTACCCTGTCGGATGTCCTGCGACTGCCGCAGTACGGCGGTGGCCTGGGCCAGGGCGCGGATTTCGAGCATGGATGCCTTGCACGGCACCACTGCAAGGTCGGCGCGGAGCAACAAAGCTCGGCTGGTCTCGATGTTGCTGCCGGGGCCGTCGGCGACGACGTAGTCGGCTTCTTGAGCCAGTTGTGGCAGCGCATCCAAAATGGCGGTCGGTTCGGCTAGGCGGACGGTCCGCAGGCCGGGGGCCGCCTCGGCCAGCCACTCGGAGGAGGACTGCTGGGCGTCGCAGTCGGCCAGCACGATGGAGTGCCCCTGCTCGGCGAGCCAGGTGGCCAGGTGGACGGAGATGGACATCTTGCCCACTCCGCCCTTGGAGTTCGCAAGGACGATGATCATCCGGCGACCGTAGCGCGGCCCGACGAAGCTGGCAAGCAAGATGTGCAGCCAGCCAGCATGTTGTCCGGCCGTGTGGCTTTCCTGCCACACGGCCGGCTTGTCGGCATGACAGCGTGACGGCGTGACGGCGTGACGGCGTGACAGCCAGCCAGCCGCTTAGGCTCTGTCTGATGGATCGTGTGGTGGCCTTCCGCCGTCTCTACCGGCATGAAGCGGCACGAGCTGACCGACCGGGAGTGGGCACTCCTGGCCGACTTCTTCCCGCCCCGGCGACAGGGCCGGGGCGGCCGGTGGCGGAACGACCGGACGGTGGCCGACGCCGTCTTCTGGCGGCTGGCGACCGGGGCGGCTTGGCGTGACTTGCCCGAGCGGTACGGGCCGTGGCAGACGGCGTACCATCGGTTCAACGCCCTGCGGGCGAGCGGGGCCATCGACCGGATGGTCGAGCGGCTCCAACGCCGGCTGGACGCCGCCGGCCTCATCGACCACACGCTGCACCTGGTGGACGGCACCAACGTGCGGGCGGCCCGGGCGGCCGGTGGGGGGAAAAGCCCGTCCCGCCGGTGAGCCGGCCGACCACGCCCTGGGGCGGTCGAGGGGCGGGTTCGGGAGCAAGCTCCACCTCGTCTGCGATGCCAACCGGCTGCCGCTGGCGGTGGTGGTGACGGCCGGGCAGCGGCAGGAATGCACCCAGTTCGAGGCGGTCATGGACGCCGTCCGGGTGCGGCGTCCGGGCCGGGGGCGACCCCGCAGCCGACCGGCCGCCGTGGCCGGGGACAAGGGGTACAGCTACCCGCACAGCCGCCGGTGGCTCCGGCGGCACGGGATCGAGGCCGTCATCCCCCGCCGGTCCGACCAGCGGCCGGGGGACGGCCGGCACCGGTTCGACCGGGCGGCCTACCGTCGCCGGGCCGGGATCGAGCCGTGCGTCGGCTGGCTCAAGGAACATCGGGCGGTCGGCACCCGGTTCGACACGCTGGCGGTCAACTTCCGAGCCACCGTCCAGTTGGCCATGATCCGCAGCTACTTGCGGGTGCTGGTCCGGGCCGGAATCGATCCGTCAGACAAAGCCTAAGAGGGTGTCCAATTAGTGTCGAGTGCCAGTTCACGGGCCAGTTCCAACCCACCAGACGAGCCGTCGAGCGAGCCGCCCGTCGGGGCCGAACAGGAAGCACACCGGGATGCTCCCGGTCACGATGAAGTCGGTGTCGGTATCCCGCAGGAGGCCGACGACCGCCGTCGGGTGCGGGCGGGGGTCGGGGAACGGCTCGGCAACCCGGGAGTGCTCCCTCGGGTCGTCGGTGAACCCGAACTCGAACCCCCGGGCGGCGAGCCACGCCTCGACCCGGGGGCGGGTCGAGCCGACGGGGCGGGCCGCCTCGGCCCGCCGCTCGATCGGCGGCGCGGTGGTGGTCGTCGGCCACAACCGGACCCAGCACCCGCCGACCAGGAGGGCCGAGGCGACCACGCCGGCGGGAGCGCTCCGCCGCCGCCGCATGCACACTCCCGGGGTTCGCCCCGCCAGGTTGTCGCGGCGGCCGCCGGCCGCAGCCGGCGGGCCATGAGGCCGATCATGGCCACGGTGACGAACGCCGCGCTGCGTTCGCACGTCCGCTCGTAGCCCGTGGACCGCCGCCGCCCCCGCCAGCCGGACGTCCGCTCCACCACCCACCGCTTCGGTTGCACGGTCAGCCCCGGGCCGGCCGGCCGGCGGACCACGAACCGCACCACCCGGGCGAACCACACGGCCCAGAACTCGCACGCCCGGCAGGCCGAGTCGGCGTACACCCGGCTCATCCGCGGGGCTGCCAGTCTGGCCCGAAGCATGGCCTCCCGGCCGCCGTCCCAGTCCTGCACCGAGGCCGGCGTCACCAGCAGCCCCCACACCAGCCCCCGCGTGTCAACGACCACGGGCCGCTTGCGGCCGGACACCGTTTCCCCCCCGTCGAAGCCCCGGGGGCCGCCCCGCTCGGTGGTCTTCACGGACTGGCGGTCCCGGATGCCGGTGGCCGGCCGCCGCGTCTTGCCGGCCGCCCGTCGCACCTTCTCCCGCAGGGTGGCGTGGATGGCCGCCCGGGTGCCGTCCTTGTGCCAGCGGCGGAAGTCGTGGAAGCCGATGCGGTCGGTGGGCAGGTCGGTCGGCAGCGACCGCCACGCGCCGCCGGTCCGGGCCACGGACCGGATGCCGTCCACGATGTCCCGGCGGTCGTACTTGGCCGGCCGGCCGCCGGGCCGGGGCGGGGGCACCAGCCGGGCAATGTTCGCCCACGGGGCGTCGGTCATACTCGACGGGTCGGGCGTCCTGCTCATGCCCGCAAGGGTAGCCCGCTACCCCCTAATTGGACACCCTCTAAGGGAATAGGTCACCAGCACCCCGGACGAAGGCGGTCAGCGACCAGCGCGGCAGCAGTGGCAACGAACCCGTCGAGCAGCACTACCAGCGTCCGTTCCGCCGCCCGCGCGAAGAATCCGGCCAGGGCGGCGACCTTCAGCCCGCCGACGTCAGCGACTGCGGCTAGCGGGTCGGCGGCCAGCCGGGGCCGCTCCCGCCCGACGGCGTCGGCTACCACCGCCTGCTTGCGGGCCACGGTAGCGTCGTCCGCACCTGCCCCATGGCGACCACCCCCTCTGCGGGCACCTCGGCCAGCAAGGCCGTGAGGCAACTCACCGGGGGTCGTGTTGCCGATGCCCACCTCGCCGCCGATCAGGACCGCCACCCCAGCGTCGGCTGCAGCATCCGCCTCGATCTCCCCGTCGACCCACGCCCGCCCGAACTCGTCAGGTGTCAAAGCGGGTTCGGCGAGCAGGTGCCGGGTCCACCCCGACATCGACCACCCGCGTCACCACGCTCGGCCAAGCTGACACCCAGGCGGCGACGACCCCGTGGTAGGCGGCGAACACCACTGCCCGCCGGGGGGTTGTCTGCGGGGCTAGGGTCTGCTGGCTCAGACACAGTTTGGCGGCCAGGTCTTCCAGCCGGCCCGGCCTGCTGGGCGACTTAGCCAGCGCGTCCAGGTGGCGGCGAGTCTCATCGGCGGTCAGCACGGTTCCTCGGTCAGAAGGAGGTCGGCGAACACGAACCCGCCCCGCTCGACCACCTCGCCGCGGACGACGGTGACGGGGCGGGCGAACATCGGGCCGGCGTGGCAGAAGGTGTGGAACTCGCCGTTCTCGCCGCACGGGTCCACCCCGGCCGGCAACCCGTCGCTCCATTCTCGCCCGGCCCACTCACGGATCAGGTGGCGCGGGTCCAAGCAGGTGATGGTGGCCCGCACCCCGGCCGCGAGCATGGCCTGGGACAGGGCCGGGGTGTCGGCCGAGTTGTCCCACAGGGGGAACAGCGGCCCGACCCCGGTGCCGGCCAGTTGTCGCTCGCGGTACGCCCGCACGTCGGCCAGGAACAGGTCGCCGAACGCCAGCGCCGTCACCCCGTCGGCCCGCGCCTGAGCCACCGCTGCCCCGAACCGGGCCTCGTACTCGGCGTTCGGGCACGGCCAGGGCAGCGACACCACCCGCGGCGGCATCGACACGCGGCGGGAGCGCGAACTCTGGGACGGCCTGTTCCTCGACCCGACGCAGGTGGCCGCGGTACTGGAATTCGTCCGGCGGAGGCCGAATACCAAATACTTGCACCCGTTCCTGGTGACGGCCGCTTACACCGGTGCGCGGCGGGCCGAGTTGTTCCGCGCCCGCGTCGAGGACTTCGACTTCGACGCCAAACTCGTCCTCCGCCGGGAGAAGAAGCGGAGCCGGGACAAGGACACGCTCCGCACGGTGGACATGACCCCGCGGGTGGAGGCGGTCATGCGGGCCTACTTCGCCGACGGGCACCCCGGCGGGGCGGTCGCGTTTTGTTCGGTAGCGGATCGGACGCTCACCGACGGGCAGACGTGGAAGGCGTTCCGCATGGGTGTGAAGGGGTCGAGGTGGCACGTGCTGCGGGGCTACCACGCCTTCCGCCACTCGTTCGCCTCGAACCTGGCGGCCGCGGGGGTGGACCAGCGGGTGATCGACGAACTCATGGGGCACACCACGGTCGAGATGCAGAAGCGGTACCGGCACCTGTACCCCGACCAGCGGCGGCAGGCGGTGCTGTCCGTGTTCGGCGGTTGAGCCCGCCCGGCGAACCGTGGTAGGGAAGTGAGATGCCGAAAGCCTATGTCGGAATCGCATCCCCCCACGGTCTCGCCGTCCTCCAGCCGGAACGGGACGACACGCGCTCCGCGGTCGAGCGGTACGTCGAATTGAACCGGCGTCGCGTCGGCTTCTGGGCGGTCCTCGGCGACGACGACGCCTGTTCGGTCCAGGTCTTGTTCCACCACGGGTATCGGCGGGAAGCCCTCGCCCTGCTCGACCCGAGTGCGAAGGACATCGGCCGCATCCTGCCCAGCGAAACGGTCCGCCCGCTACTCCACTGACGTTCTGGAAAGCGGTCACGAACGAGCAATCCGACCCGCAGCGGATCGTCCGGATTCTCACGTTCGCCCTGCGGCACCGGCCGCTCCGGTTCGGCGTCGGCCTGGACGACGACGGGTTCGCCGCCCTGGACGACCTCGTCGTCGGCATCCGCTTCAGCCACTACGACTGGGCCACCCTCGACCGGGGACGAGTCGAGGACGCGATCCGCGGCACCGACGCCGGACAGTTCGATGTGCAGGACGGGCGGGATCGTGACCGACCGGTGGTGCGACGAACCTCCACCGGTCAAACCGTCACATCTACTTTCGGACCGCGTCCGTCACTCACCGCCCGTGCGGGCGAGTGCGCGGACGGCTTCGGCGAGTTCGACTTGCGTGAGCGTCCAGCCGTCCGTCGGGAACCGGCCGACGAGGCGGACCTTGAGTCGCTGGTAGACGTCGAGGGCGGCCTCGTCGTCGCCCAGCACGTCGGCGGCGAGGGCGATCGCCAGTTGCGCCGGACCACTGCCACCGTACCCCCACTCGAACCCGGTCAGCGAGTGCTTGCGGAGGTCGAACCGAGGGTCAAGGGCATGAGTGTGGTTGCCGTCCGAGACGGTGACGGCACAGCCGCCGTCCGTCCGGCGTCCGGTATAAATCTCCATGGTAGTATCCTGCGATGTGGATGGTCGGAAACGGCGAGAGGGCGGTGGTGCAGGGACCAACCTCTCGCGTGTCAGTGGAGCGGCGTAGACCGGTGAGCTGCCGACTCCGGAGGACAGTCCGAATCGACCGACGGCCGACCCGTTCTCACGCGGCCAGGGCGGGCAGACTGCCGGCCTGAACGTCCAGCGCCGCCCGGTCGCCGGCGAACCCCACCTGCCCGGCCAGCCGGGTCAGGGCGTCCACCAGCCCGAAGATCGTGAACCGCCCGCCGACCACGCTCTCGACCGCCTGCTTCGCCAGCCCGCGGCTCAGGCCGTGCTTGGCCAGCATCTTCATCACCTCCTCGGCGTCGCTGCCGAGTTTCTCCCGCATCGCCTTGCGGATCACGCGGGCGAACCCGTCCCGCCGCTCGTCCCGCTTGGCCACCAGCGCCTCGACGTGCCGCCGGATGTCGTCCAGCGCCGTGCCCACGCGGGCCGTGTGCTTGCGGGCGAAGTCGATCACTTCCACCGCGTCCCAGACGATGTGGTTCGCGCACACCTTCTGGAGCCAGAACGTCCGGATGCCGACCGACCGCTTGCCCACCTCCGAGTTCCAGACGAAGAAGCCGGGGGCGAACGCCTCCCCGTCGATCTCCGCCCACCCGGCCGGGTCGATCAGAAAGCAGAACAGGTCCTGCTCCCCGCAGTACAGGCCCGTTGCCCCGTTGAATCCGGCCTGGGGCGGGGTGAAGTCGGTCGCGTACTCCTTGAGCATGCCGACCAGGTCGGCGTTGTGCAGCCGGGTGTACGCCGTCCCGTGGACCGACCGGATGCCGTCCCCGTGGGTGTACAGTTGCAGCGGCTTCCGGCCGTCGGGCAGCGTCTCGCGGAACGCCCGCGCCGCCGTGTCCGGGGTGAGCCGGTTAACCGTCTCCTTGCCGACGCGGGCCAGCCCGCACAGTTGCCCGAAACTCCAGTCGTTCAGCGCGAACGGGCCATCGCTCCCGGCCCGCAGGCCGAGCCGCCCGTCGGGCGTGGCCTCGGGGACGAGTTGCACCGGGGCGACCCAGACGTCGGCCGACTCGTCCTTCTCCCGCCGGCAGTGGGCGAGCAGGGCGTCCAGCGACGGGAACCGCTCGTCCGCCGCGCGGCGGAACAGTCCCCCGCTGGCGCGGGTCAAGTGTTGCGTGGTCATGGCGAATCCTCGGAAGGGAACAGGGGGTATGAGAAACCAAACCGTGTTTGCACGACCGGCCTCTCGACCGGCCGCATGTGGCGGGGGGGCGTGAAGTCGGGGAAGTCGTCTACCGGGAGTCGATGGGAAAGGACGGGATCGAGTCGTCGCCCGAATAGCACGGTTCTGATGGGAGTATCAAGCGGCCCGCACAACGCGCCCTCGGTGCGGACCCGCGACCAGCCGGTCGAACGGCGCGAGGTGTCAAACCCCTCCGACTCCCTCCGGTTCAGGCTGCACGGGGGGAAGCACTTCCGCCCGTGCAGCCGCACGCGAGGAGCCGTCGCCGTCGGTCGTCATCGGGGCGCGGGGCTTGTGAACCCCGATGACTCCCGACGGCGACGGCTGGTGACTCTCCACCGCGTGCGGATTTGATCCCGCACCGCGAAGCGTGCTAATGAT
>JAYVUZ010000079.1:0-18057 GCA_043787415.1 Fimbriiglobus sp.
GCCCCCCCCCCCCCCCCCCCCCCCCCCCCCCCCCCACGACGGCGACGGTCGAAGGCGGCGAGGGGCCGTAAAAATGAACCGCCGGCCCCAGGTTGTTGCGGGGGCACTTGGAGGAGGACAGGGTCTTGCGGACCAGCCGCCCGCACCGCTGGCGGACGGTACACCAGAACCGCTCGACGTGGCAAGTCAGCCCGGCCTCCTTGCCGGCGGCGGCGTGCCGCCGCTGAGCACGACCATGAACGAACAAGGCCCGCGGCCGCCCCTGACGGGGTAGTAGCGGGCCTTTTGCCGTTTCAGCGATTGCGGCCGTGCATCGGCAGCAGCAGGGGGAGCCGAAGAAGACGTGGGCGGGGCGGGTCTAATGCTGCCCCCCACCCACTCCCCCGGCTCAAGGATGACCCACCGCATCCCTAGCAGCCGCACGTCAGACACACGCGACCCCCGCGTTGTCCCCGAGCAGCAGCACCAAGCCTTCCGAGGTGCGGATGAGCGCGCTGTCGCACTCCGCCCCCGGCTGGGCCTCGGCGTCGCCTTCGGCGGTGAACCGGACGACCAGAGAGTGGCCCACGGCCGCCCGCCCGGACGCCCCAAGCGTGCGCCGATCCGCCGGGGTGAGCCGGCCCATGTCGAACATCGCCTCCACCCCGACCGGCCGGCCGTCTGTGTCGAACAGCCAGCCGTAGAAGAACCCGGTCTCGACCACCCAGTCCCGGGCGTCGGGCGCGGCGGTGTCCCCGAACACCTCCTGAACCAGCGGGTCGTCGCCGCACACCCGCCGGAGGGACACCCCAGCGGGCGAGACGGCGATCCGCAACAGCGTCTGGCCGTGCAAAATGTCGGCAGGCATCGGTCCCTCCTCGCGGCGGCTACGGGTTCACGCCGTTGGCCTGAAACCAGGCCATGATCTGAGAGATGCGGGCGTTCTGGAGGTCGATGTTCCGCTGCCAGACGGCCACAGCCGGGGCGTTCGGCGCCACCTTGGCAATCTCGTCTTGGTACTTCTTTATGATATCCAAGGCCCTGGAGATGTAGTCCCGCATGATGGCGATTGTGAAGGCGTTGACGGTCGGCTGGTAGCCGTACGTGAAGAAGGCGTTGGTGATCGACGCTCGTGCGGTGTTAAACGCGGCCGACCCCCGGGGCAAGTTCGCCAGGGTGTACTGGACGGCACGCTGGGCCAGGGTCAGTGCGGTCTGGCGGGCCGCCGCACCGGCGGCGGTGGCCGCAATCCGCGCGACGGCGGCCTGGAGCAACGCCGTCTCCGCCGCCGTCAGACCGCCGGTCTCAGCGCCGATGGCCAGCATGTTGGTGAGCGTCGAAATTTCGCCGGTGGCGATCGCCTGCGTGACCGCCTGCGAGACGCTGTCGGCGGTGCTGACATTCAGTACGAGTGGGGCCAGGTTGAGGGCAGAAACGACGCTGACGGCGTTGGTGTTCGGGTCGCCGGGCTGTTTTTGAGCCGCCCCGGGGCGTGCGGGGTGTCCGCCCGGTCCAGCCGGTTGACGAACCGCTGGAGCCACGCCCGGTACACCCCGACCGAGCGGGCGATGGCCCGCCGGCGGACCCGCTCCAGCAGCCGCCGGCGGACCAACTCCTCCCGCTCGGGGGTGATCGGTTGCCGCTTCGGGTCGGGCACGAAGCAGCGGCCACACCCCCGGCACAGGGCGACGGCTGTCCCGGCCCGGGTGTGACCGCTGCGAGCGACGTGGTCGGCCCCGCACTGGGGACATCGTGGGAGAGCGTCCCGCATCCGAGCAACCCACGCCGTCAAGGCGGAGAGGCCACTGCCACCCAGTCTTCGACGTGGTGCGGCTTCAGGTCCATGGCCGGAAACTCGTCACCCAGGTGACAGATGAGCGGCTCTAGTTTCTAGACGTAACAGCCCCAGGTGCGGTCGGTGCGGTCGGTGCGGTCGGTGCGGTCGGAGCGGTCGGTGCGGTCGGAGCGGTCGGTGCGGTCGGTGCGGTCGGTGCGGTCGGAGCGGTCGGTGCGGTCGGAGCGGTCGGAGAAGGTGCCGGCCAGGAACTCCCGGTAGAGCCGGCCGTGGGGTGTTGGGGCAGGGGGTGCCGCACGGCGGGGCGAATCGGGCGGCCTTCTTGAGGGCAGTCATCAACTCGTGGTAGGCGTCCCACGCCTCGGCCTCAGTCGCGCCGAGGTTTGCCTGCCGACGGTCCAGCGCGACTTACCAGGCGTTGTGGGATGTTTTGAAGAATGGCTTACGCTGTCGTATCTGGGGAACCTCAACGGGGACTGCGGGAGTCCACCGCTCGCGGGCCGTGAGGTTCGCTTGTGGCCGCCCACGCCGGCGCTGGTGACGCCGGCAGGACGTACTACACTCTTTCGCGGCCAACGCGTCAGGAGCCGTCGTAAAGCCAGTACACCCAGAGGGATTTGAACCCCCAACCTTCGGTTCCGTAGCCGAAGAACATGCGAAAACGCTCGTAAAATATGGGGTTTTAACCCGCATGGAGTGCAGGTTTGGGTACGATTCGCAGGGATAGCCTGCACTCCACCCTGCACACCGAGGTGACCCGTGGCCCGCCGCCAAACCCCCTGGCACCGCAAGCAGACCGGCTGGTGGATGGTCGAGCTGGACGGCGAACAGACCAAGCTGGTCAGAGGCCCCAGGGACGAACTCCACCGCCGGCTGGCCGAGGACAAGCTGGTCGAGCTGCGGCGGCTCCGCCGGCACGCCCCCGAGGGGGCCGACGCCCGGGTGGCCGACCTGGCCGAGGCCTTCCTCCGGCACAGCCGCCTGCACCACGCCCCCGACACCCACCGCATCTACCACTACTACCTGACCGTGCTGGCCGAGGAGTGCGGGCTGGTGGCCGTCGCCGAGCTGCGGCCGTTCCACCTCCAGCGGGTGGTGGACGCCAAGGCCGACCCGGCCCGGGTGCTGGTCCGCAACCAGCGGCGGTGGCGGGGGATGACCGCCCACAACTTCCGCAAGGCCGCCGCCCGGGTGACGGCGTGGGCGGCCGAGCAGCAGCTGCTCGCCGCCGACCCGCTCAAGGGGATGAAGAACCCGAAGCCGCCGTCCCGCCGCCGGGCGCTCACCGAGGCCGAGTTCAAGGCTCTGTACGCCGCCGCCGGCGGTCCGCTCAAAGACCTGCTGCTCGCCCTGTACCTGACGGGGGCGCGGCCGAAGGAGGCCCGCGACTTGAGGTGGGACCAGGTGCGGGCCGACCGCTGGGTGCTGAACGAGCACAAGACGGCCAAGACGGCGGGCAAGCCGCGGGTGGTGTACCTGCCCGTGGCCGCCCGCGACATCATGGACCGGCGGCGGGGCAACGGCCACACGCACGTGTTCCTCAACACGCAGGGGGAGCCGTGGACGATGAGCGCCCTGCGGCAGCAGATCGTCCGCCTCCGTCAGAAGCTGAAGTTGGCCGACGACGTGACCGCCTACCTGACCCGGCACGGGTTCGGCACCCGGGCCATCCTGAACGGGGTGGACGGGCCGACGCTGGCCGAGCTGATGGGACACGCCTCGCAGGAGATGATCTCCAAGGTGTACGTCCACCTGGCAGACCAGACCGACCACCTGGCGGCGGCGGTGGAGCGGGTTAGCGGGGCTTCTTCGCCCACGCCGTCGCCATCCGCCCCGGGTCCAGTTCGGAAAAGGGCCCGGCGGCTCGGGCCGGACGGTCAGGGGAAGGGGCCGGGGGCGTGAGGTCCGCGAACCGGAGCGACTGGAGCCACAGCTCGAAGTCGCCCGGCTCGATCCGCCACGTGCCCCGGCCGCCGCTGCCGATGCGATAGCCCCGCAGCCGCCCGGTGCGGAGGTTGGCGTAGATGGTGCCGAGGCTGACCCCGGCCTGCTCCGCGCAATCGACGGGTTTGATCAGCTTCACCGCCGCCTCCTGGCTGTGAGTCTTGGGGGGTGGTCGTTTCGGTGTGGGGGTCGGGTCAGTCCGTCGGACGGGCGGCGATCACCGCCCCCGCCCCAGCGCCACCCGGAGGGCGTCCAGGTCGCGGCGCTGTTCGAGCAGCCTCACCACCTCCAGCAGCCATCCGCCGTTCTTCCCCGCCGCCGTCCGGTACGCCGCCAACTCCTCCCGCATGTCCTCCAGGGTGTTCGCCTCCACGTAGGCCCGGATGACGGCGGCCGTCCACTGGTCTGGGGAAAGGGCCTCCGCGGTCGGAGCGGACAGTCGGACCTCCCCCAGCACCTTCCGCCCCCGGGCGGCGGGTCGGACGTAATCGCCGAGTGCGTACGTCGCCGCCTTCAGATCGTCACGATGTCGCTTGAAGTGGGTCACCGCCTCGGCGAGGACGTCGGCCACCTCGCGGATGGTCAGCTTGCCTGACGTGTCCGACACGGTCAGTCGGATGCCGTGCGGGAGGTCGTAGGTGATCGCGTCGCGGGGCATGGTCGCTCCTCTGGTATGAGTCAGGGGTGTAGCTGCGTGGCCAATGACGGCGTCGCTCGCTGGTCTGCCGCCGTCCTCTCTCGCGGTTGGCCGGAGCGGGGTGCTCTACCGGCCTCTCGATCCACTCGGGTACGTGGTCAGTCCATCCGCCAGCACCACGACAGCTCGTCGAAGCCGTGGTAACTGTCCCGGCCGCAGCAGGCCCGCCGCTCGGGAATGGACTCGGACAGCATGGCCTCGAACACCACCGGCCCCTCGCCCGCCAGCCGCAGGCCGAGTGGCGGGAACATCGACCCGTCGGGCTTGACCAGCGGCCGCACCATCTTGAACGGCCACGTTTTTGGGTTTGCAAGGTTCACGGCCACGGCTACCGCTCCATCCCGTGGTCGTGGTCGATCTCGGGTTCGGGGGCCGGGCCGGCCACGCGGGCCGGGGCGTCCGGCTGGATCAGCTCGAACCGCTCGCCGTGTGTGTCGCGCAGGCGCGCGTTGGCGTAGTCGGCCCGCAGCTCGGCGTTGAGCGCCTTCATCTCGGCCGGGGTCGGCACCTTGTCGTCGGGCATGGCGGGTCTCCGGGTGAGGGGCGGGGGCCGGCCCCCGCCCGGGTTGTGAGTCTGCTTCGGACCGGTCGTCTCGCCGCGCGGTCATCTGAAGAAGGCCCGGAGGATGCCGGCGGCGAGCCCGGCGGTCTGCCGGCCGCTCTCCTCGTCCGCGTACTTCTTCACGGCCGCCAGCCGCTCCCGCTCCAGCCCGGCCCGCTGCCGGGCCAGCCACGCCTCCGGGTGCTCCCGCAGCAGCCGCTCCTCGGCCGCCTTGGCCTCCTCCTCGGCCGCCCTGGCTGCCGCCACCGCCGCCTTGGCTCTCGCCTCCTTCTGTGACTTTTCCCGGCTCTCGATCGCTTTGCCGATGCCGTAGACCACCAGGATGCCCAAAAACACCATCCCGCACCCGTCCATGTTCCAGTCCCCCTAGTAAGGTGTGAACCGCCGCCTCACAGCAGCCGGGCCTGCTCCAACCGGGCGTCGAAGTCGTCCACCTCCCCGGTCAGCCCCTCGACGACGTACCGCAGCACGGCCGCGTCCAGCCCGGCCGTGGGCGTCAGGTACCGCATCCCGAAGCAGGCGTTGCCGTTGTCGTGCTCGGCCAGGAACCACCCGCCCGCGTCCGCCTTCCCGGAGCGGGTCAGCAGGTGGGGGAGCAGCTCGCCGGGGACGCGGTGGGAGGGCTGGTCGAACCCCGAGAAGGTGGCGAACGCGGCGAGCGTGTCGTCGAGGACGACGGTCACCGCCCGCCGACCGCGGGCGGTGGTGACGACCAGGGTGAGCGACTGGTCCGACCGCCCGGAGACGGCATACCCCCACTGGCGGGCCATCCGGGCCACCCGCTCGACCGGCGGCGAGCCGGCCGCGGCGGCCCCCACGATGTTGCCGACCGCGTTGGCGAACAGCTCGCCGAGCACGTGCCCGAGTGCCGACATGTCAGTTACCTCTGGAAGGGGTGTGGACGGGGCGGGGTACTCCCGCCCGAGGAATCACCGCCAGCTGCCCGCGAACGCGGCCGCGGCCGCCCCGCCGGCCTCGTGGACGAGGCCGGCGTGGACGAGTTTCTTGGCCACCGCTCCCGCCGCCACGAACGCGGTCAGGGCGGCGGCGAGGACCAGGACGAGGGCCGTGAACGCCCCCGCCTTCGCCAGGGTGTCGAGCGACGCTTTCATGGCAGACCCTCCGGGGTGTCAGCGTTCCATGCCGTGGTCGTGCTCCGGCGCGACCGGCGGGTGTTGCGAAAGGTCGTTACTGACGTCCGAATGACCGTACATCACGTACCCGTTCCCCGTGTACGCCGCCGCCATCACCTCGGCGCTGCCGTGGGCGACGACCGGGGCCAGCTCGTCCCACGCCTTCCCGGCCACGTCCCGCACGCCGGCCAGGATGTCGGTCAGCTTGTCGCGGACCGTCGGCTTCTGCTCGCCCATTGGACTCTCCTCAGTGGGTGCCCCCGCGCCACGCGGCGCGGGGTTCGTCGACCGCCCTGGTCAGCAGGTAGGCCATGCCGCCCAGCGAGGCGGTCAACAGGGCCGCGACGAACAGGTCGCGGTACGGCTTCCACTGCGGCTCGCGCACCGGGGCGCGGCGATCGTACAGCGGATTGAGTCGGGTGAGGATCGGCCGCACGCCCCGGGTGAACACCAGGGCGGTCGACGGGAGGAAGTCGTGCAGGAGCTGCTCGGGGCGGGCGAGCTTCTCCCCGTGGAGGCTCCAGTTGGCGTTCGAGTTGAAGCTGGCGCTGCTCGACTGCCCCTGCCCGGACGTCTGCCGGGACGAGCCGACCGACGTGCCGCCCGACCGCAGGACGGCCGTGTGCTCGCCGAGCGCCAGACTCACGCTGTTGGCCGTTTGATAATCAGAAATCGCGGCGTACACCCGGGCCGTGTTCGCCTTGACGCAGGCCCCCTTGTCCGCGGGGAAGCACTCGAGGAGCTGGCTCTCGTCCTGGTAGTACAGCTGGAGCTTGATGTTGTAACCGCGGCCCATCGTCAGGATCGTCGTGATCTCGGGCATCGCGCCGAGCAGGCGGGCCTCGTCGGCGACCACGTGCAGCGGGACCGGGTGGCCCAGCCCGGCCCGCATCCGAGTGCGGAGGAACAGCCCCAGGTACATGCGGGTGAGCGGGGCCAGCTCGCCGGCCCGGAAGGCGGGGCCGCACAAATAAATGACGCAGCGTTCCCGGTTGACCACCTCGGCCGAGAAGGTGGACCGGGCCATCAGGTCGGCCACCGCCGGGGAGAGGGCGAACCGGATGCGCTGGGCCAGGGTGGCCATGGAGCTGGCCAGCTCCCGGCCGGTGACGTGACTGACGCTCTCGCCCAGCCGCCCGGCCGGCCCCGCGCCGGCCGTCAGGGAGGCCACCGCCGCCTGCCACTTGGCCGGCGAGGACACGATGGCGAAGGCGTGGTTGAGGCTGCGGTGCGGGGCCGGGCGGTTGAGGCAGACGGCGGCGACCCCGGCCGCCAGGATGGCCGCCGCATTTTTTAGGAAGTAGGAGGAGTTGCCGTGCTCGTCACCCGGCTCCGGCTGGCAGAAGGCGTCGGCAAGACTAAAGCAGTCGTCGACGAACTGGGCCGAGGTCTCGTCGAGCCCGTCCAGCGGGTTCAGGTAGTCCCCCTCGGGGTGGACGAGTTTATACGGGTCTAACCAGAACTGCCGCCCCATGCCGCGGACGAACCGGCGGCCGAACGCCGCCTTGCAGTTCTCCCCGTCCTTGGGGTCGAGGACGAGGACGGTGTCGGGACACTCCAACAGGAAAGGCAAAATCAGACTCTGCCCCTTCCCGGCTCCCGTCGGCATGTACACGCTCACGTGCGGCGTGTTGTTGACCCGCACCGTCTCCCGCCGGGGGGCCGTGTCCATGACCCCCCGGATCGCCTGCTCGTCGCCCACGGCGGGGTCGAACAGGGCGTCCACCCGCAGCCCGGGTCTGGTCACGACCTCCCCGACCCCCAGCCCGGTGCCGCCGAACAGCTTGTTCTGACGCAGCTCGGCCTCGCCCGCCCACGCGGCCGTCCCGAACTGGCCGTTCGCCCGCCTGAGCCGGGCCAGCTTCCACACCGCCACCCCGACCGCCCCGTACACGACGGGCCAGGCGCACAGCGCGACGCCGGCCAGGGCCGAGTAGCCGCCGAGGGCGACGGACGCCCCGAGCAGCACCCGGGTGGTGCGGCGGACGCCCGTTCGCACCCGGACGCGGTCGGGCACCCCCAGCCGCAGCGGCTTGAGACGCCCGCACAGCGGCCTCAGCCGGACCGGCAGCCAGCGGCGGACGCGGCGGACGGCCCCGAGGACCGACCAGACCTCCTTCGCACCGGGGGACGGCGGACGCACCAGCGTCACCAGCTCGCCGTCGGTCTCGCGCACCACCCGGATGCCGGCCTCACGTTGTTCGGGGTACGCGGTCATGCCACACCCCCCATGCGGCGGGCCATGTACTCGGCCCGGTCGGCGTAGTGGTCGAGGCCCTTGCGGACCGCGGCGTACACCGCCGGGTACAGCCCGCACCGCTGCTCGTCGGACAGGCCCGGGAGCGACCGGATGACGGCCGCGGCGGTCTGCCAGGCGGTGTCGTGGAGGAGGGAGTGGCTACGCATGGGGCACCGTCGGGTCGGGGGGGGGGTAAGTGACTCAAAAAAAGACCTCTGTCGGGGCGTCAGTCCGCACCGTCGCCGCCCGGCCCGGCGCAGCGGTCGGCGAGGGAGCGGGCCATGGCCGCGATGTCGTACCGCCGGTCGTCCGCCGCCTTGGCCTCGCTCACCAGCCGCTTGAGCAGGTGGATGAGGCCCTCCAGGTCGAGGCCGGGGGCCGTCACCACCACCGTGGCGGTCGGCCCCGGGCCGTCGCCCGGCAGCATCAGCTTGATGCGGTTGACCCGCACCGCCGGCCCGCCGTCGGCCTTCGGCTTGCGGCCCCGCCGGGCTTTCGGCTTGGCCCGGTGGGCCAGCAGGGCGGCCGGCTGGTCGGCGTGCGGCAGCTTGGCCAGGTCGTAGGCCGCGTTCAGCGGCAGGCCGTCGCGGAACGCCTGCCACACGTCGGGGTGGGCGGCCCGGACCGAGCGGTAGGCGGTAATGGAGCTGCCGGACAGGCCGAGCCGCTCACCGAGGACCGAGTTGATCCACGTCGGCTCGGTCCGCGCCAGGCCTTCGATGAACTCCGCCTGCTCGGCCCCGGTCAGGTTCTCCCGGGCGTGGTTCTCGGCCCACGCCAGCAGCTTGTACTCCGTCTCGGTCATGTCCCGGTCGAGGACGACGGCGGGGATCGCGTCCAGCCCGGCCGGCCCGGCACACCGGAGGCGGCGGCTGCCCCACACCAGCCGGCACACGTCGCCGTCCCGCCGCACGCCGATGGCCTGCAAAACGCCGTGCGTGCGGATGGAACTGGTCAGCAGTCCGTCGGCCTCGGCATCGACCGAGGTGCGGGGGTTGGTCGCCGGGTCGGTCAGGATGGCGGCGGTCAGGAGCAGTTGAAGTTGGGGCATGGCGGTGCGGCTCCGATTCCCCTGTCAGGGGGAGAGAAGAAAGTGAGAGGGAAGCGGCCGGTTAACCTGGCTTCAACATGTCCTCACGTTGCCACTGACGACCGTTCGCCACCTTGAAGGCGCGGAGGCCGAGGCACATCAGGCCGTGAGCAACCACCTGTCGGTGCCGCAGTCGGGTCGGCGACTCGCTGCGGTGACGCAGGACGAGCATCGGCTTGTCGCTGCCCATCAAGTTGTGGCCGGTCATAGAGAACCCTTGGTTGCACATCCGCTGGACGAGAAGGGGCGAGCCGCCGACGCAAAAGACGAACGGGCGGAACGGCTTGAGGTGGCGGGTGATGTGGCCACCCTGGCAGAAGATGCGACGGATCTCCGCCGCCGCCCGGACGCTCGCGGTGGCCTTGGTCTCGCCGGCCAACGGGGCGATGGCGAAGTCGAAAATGTGTTTGCCGCCGGGGAGCACGTCCTCGGGCCGGATGTCGCTGTCACGCATCTGTCCGCCGCAGATGCGTTCGGCCACCTCGCGGGTGGTGGCGAACGAGACGATCACCGACACCCGGTTGCCCTTGCCGTCGAGGGCGTACATCACCGCCCGGTCGTTGCGGGCGTGAACGGCGGTCAGCCAGGCGGACAGCTCGGCCTCCGTGCGGTTCATGATCATCTCCCCCCGCCGGAGCAGCGACTGGTCGTCCACGGCGTCGGCGTGCAACCGCCCGACGTGTTCCAAAATGGACCGGGCGATGGTCGGCATCTCGGCCGCGGGGTCATCAACCCAGGCGTTGGTCCGCTCGCGGAGCTGCCCGAACACCAGCTCGATCATCCCGTCGAACGTCATCCACACCTCCGGGTCGCCGAACACGAGGGGGAGTGGCCCCACGTCCACCCCCCGCTCCCGACTCAGGTCGATGAACGCCTGAACGATCTGTCGCTCGGCCGGCCGCTCGTTGAGCAGTGCGGTGTACCCGTAGGTGGCGTTGCCCGGCTGCCGCAGCCGCTTGTAGTAGGAGCAGAACTCCCGACGCGAAGGCCACCGCCGCCGCCGGGTCAGGGCGTCTCGGACCGGCTGCGGGAGGTACACAATGTCGTGGGGCTGATCCATGTCGGCTCCGGCTCGGGTTCTTCCTGTATTAATGCCCGTGACGACACCGCGGGCTATCGTGATGGATCCCATTTTGGGCGGTTTTACTCGCGCGCAAGGGCTTGTGCGCAAGCTCCCCCTCCTCCGCCCGACCCGGTTGACACCGGCCCGGATCGGCGCTACGGTCGCCCCCGTCGGTCGCGGTCGCTCGGCCGCGGCGGACGCTCAACCGAACGAAAGGAAAACTGCATGGGTAGAACCAGGAAGAAGGCCCCAGACCCATCCACCGCCGAACCCGACAGGCAAATTGACCCGTCGTTCGACGTGGCCACGCTGGAACGCCAGCAGACCGCCGCCGAGGTGGTGGGCCAGGTCGCCGACCACTACGCGATGCCCCCCGACACCAGCCACGCCGACCGCGTCACCCGCCGGGAGCCCGTCGTCCAGTCCGGCCTCACCTTCGCCCGCGCCGACGTACTCGCAGGCGTGAGACAGGGCGAAGGGTTCCGGCTCGTCGGCAATTATAAAGTCCGCGAGGTGGTCATGGCGTTCGACGAGAAACCGAGCGGAGCAGTGATCACCGCGATGCATGAGGCAGGGTTCGTTTACAAACCGGCCGACAAAATCTGGACGATGACAATAGGCCACCAGGCAGCCGCCCAGGACCGCCTGCACGGCGAGCGGACGTTCGAGACCGTGGCCGGGATGATCCGGCAGGAACGGAACATCGAACACGGCGTTGGCGTGAACTGAGCCACCACAGCCGGACCAGATCGGCCCCGCCCCGGCGGGGTTTTTTCGTTGCCGCATAAACCGCTTGACTCATGGAAGGAACACTGGCACGGTCAGGCGATTAACAACTGAACGGAGGCGACAGTGCAAACCATCCAAGTCGAGATCAAGAGCGTGTTCGGGCGGGAGGTCATCTACCCGGCCTGCCCCCGGTCGGAGGGGTTCTGCCAGCTCGTCGGCCAGAAGTCCCTGACCCGCCACCAGGTCGAGCAGATCAAGGCCCTCGGCTACGAGGTGCAGGTGGCGACCAGCCTGCCGGCGACGCTGTAGGGAGGGGACCATGCCGTATGTAAGCGTTCACGTCGACACCCGCGACGTTCTCGACGACCTCTCCGACCGTGAACTCGAAGAGGAGTTCGTCCGCCGAAATCAGGCGAAGGGACAGCTCGGTGCCTACTCGGCCGATTACCGCATTCCGCAGCGGGCGGCGAGATACACGCTCGAAGAGGCCGCGGACATCTTCCGCCGGATGGGCCGCACCGACTTGGCGTTCAAGCTCGAAGAAATCAGGACCGACTTTGTGGGGCAGCCATGACCGCCGCCCCGAACAGCAGGCTGGTGAACCGGGTGGCCGAGGCGCTGCGGGCGGCGATTGTCACCAACACGATCCGGGGGGACTCGGCCGAGGACCACCAGGCATGGCTCCGGCACCTGGCGACCGCAACCCTTGCCTCCTGTCAGGTCGAGGAACTCGAAGCCGTTCTCCGCGACCTACTCGAAGACACCCAGCACAGCGGCCATGAGTGCGGGGACGTGCCGGAGAACTGTCCGGTGCTGCGTGCTCGCTACGCCCTCGCCAAGCTCGGCAGCCAGCCATGACCGCCCCGCTCGACCGCGACAAGGCGACCCGCCGCGGCGACCACCGGCGGCTCGACGCGGCCGAGATCACCGACCTCCTGCCCGAGTACCGCCGCGCCGACTGGGACCGGCTGGCCCGCGACATCACGCTCGCCGTCCGTGGCGACCCGACGACCGACTGACGTGTGCTGGGACAGGCCGGCGGGCGGGAAACGTATCGGAAGCACGGCAAGTCGCACATGCAGGCCATCGGCCGCAAAGGATTTCAGGCGTTCACGGATCGCTACTTCAGCGGTGATAGAGACGAAGCCACATCCTGGCTGCACCGCCGAGCGGCGACCAAGCACGCCGACTCCCACGCCGACCGCATCCTCCAGGAGCGGCTCGACGCCGGCGAGCGGGTCGCCTGCCAGGAACTGCCCGTCTACGAGGACGAGTCCGATGTGCCGTTCTGACGACCCCCGCCAGAGGACCGTGGTGGGGAATCTGAAGCCGGAGCCACGGCGAGGCAAGGGGAATGACGGCTTCCACTACGTGGACCCTCCGCAATTCCCCCTGCACGCCGCAGCCCCACCGGCTTCGGCCGACTCCCACACGGCCCCGGTTGGCGGGGCCACAACTGAAAGGACTCGCCTATGACCAAGAAGACCAAGCTCACCAAGCAGCACCGCGAACTCATCGAGCGGTTCGGCGTCACCCACATCACCGGCGGCATCGACCGGGTCCGGGAGCTGGCCCAACTCGCCATCCTGCTCGCCGGGGCCAACAAGACGATCCGTCAGAAGTACCCCGAGGCCGACATGGCCATCCTGCGGAAGTACAAGCTGGAGCGGATCGACCGCTGCCTGAAGTTCCAGTTCCCGAGCGGCCGGGTGGACGGGTTTACCTTCCCGCATGACACGGCAGTGGCGGACGTGCCGTACACCCGCGGCTGTAGCTACGGCACCAGCGACGTGTTCGCCGTGTCGGCCGGAGCCGAAAGCGCCTTCGACGCCCACGCCAAGCTCAAGGCCGAAAACGACAAGCAGCAGCACCACCGGATCAGCGAGTTCCGTGGCTTCCTGGAGGCGTGCCGCTACGTCGAGGACGTGCTGGACGTGATCCCGCTGCCCGACGACCTCCGCAAGCGGCTGGGCCACACGTCCACGGCGCTGGTGGCCGTCACCCCGGAGACGGTCAAGTCCCTCAAGGCCGCCTTCGAGAAGGCCGGTGGCAGCGAGGTGGCCGCATGAGCAACGCAACTCACACCCCCGCCCCCTGGCACCTCAACGGTCACAACCTGGCCCAAGTCATCAAGATCAACGACGGGCCGGACCGGCAGGGCCACACCCACGTGGACGGTCGCCACCAGGTGCTGGTCGCCAACGCCGGTAGTGACCACCAGATGCCGTGGGCGGAGAGGCTGGCCAACGCCCGGCTGATTGCCGAGGCCCCCGCGATGCTCTGCGAGCTGGAACGCGAGCTCGCCTGGCTAGAACACGTCCGGCCGCAGGTCACGGCCCCCTCGTCCGTGCTCACCGGCTTCGACCAGGCGACCAAGGCCATCCGCACCGCCATCGCCAAAGCTACTGGCGGGAGGCCCGCATGACCCGGTTCACCCTCCCCACCTCCTGGGTCGCCGAGCCGTACCCGACGCACCACAGCTTCGCCTACGAACGCCCCGGCCGCGACGACTACGACTTCCGGGTCGAGTTCACGGACGGGGTGCCGGCCGCCGAGCAGGAGGCCGTCATCGCCCTGATCGAGGCCGCGCCCGAGTTGCTGGCCTTCGCCCTCAACGTCCGGGCGGCCTGTGCCGTCCAGGCGAACCTCAACTCCACCGCGAGCGAGGCCGACCGCAGCCGCTTCATCTCCGACGTGTACCGCCTTTGGAACACGGACGGGATCGCCGCAACAGACAAGGTAACCGGAAAGGACACCGCATGACCCACGACCAGCTCAGGACCGAATACTTCCGCCGCTTGAACTCGTATCGACAGTCCGCCGAGTACGCCGACTACGCCAAGGAGATCGGTTCCACCCCGCCCGACGGGGAACTGCCGTCGCTGATCGGCGACCGCTGGGAGATCGACCGCGACCTTTACGAGGAGTTCCTCGAAATGCTCCCGCCGCTCGGGTGGAAGGGCGGCACGTTCTTCATGTCCGAGTTCAGCTTCGGTGACATCACGTCGAAGTTCACGAAGGAGGGTGACCGCTACTACTGCGAGCACGCCCACTACCCGCCACGCAACCGAGCCCAATCCCCGCCGGTCGAAACCCCGTGGGGGCTTGCCGACCACGTCACCGAGATCGCCCCCGGCATCGTCAGCTACAGCACCCCGTCCCACGGCGGCATCCACCTGTCGCCCGCCCGCCTCGCCGCCATGCCCAAGCCGCTCCGCGACTTCCGGCCGTGGGCCGGGTTGGGCTGGTACGAGGAGGACTGCGACTGGGCCGTCGTGGCCCTGGCCTTCCCGCAGTTCTTCAAGCCGGACGACGTGACGGCGGCGGTGGACACCCTCACGGGGTCCAAGCCCGAGCTGTACGAGCAGTTCCTGGCGGCCGGCCGGGGGAAGGGGGGCGTATGAGCAGCACGCCGGCCAATCAGCCGATCACGGCCGACGAGGTGATGCGGTGGGGCAGCGGGCTGTGGGACCAGCACGCCTTCGCCTGGTTCGCGGACGTGCTGAACGGCGAGTACAGCGTCGCAACAGCCAGGGCAGATTGCCTGTCCGGTGTGCGGCCGCCGCCCGAGCCGGAGGAAGAATTAACAACAACCACAGGAGGAACCGATGACTGACTTTTTAGACCAACTGAAACAGGCCGAGGCACTCGCCCACGAGTGGCTGTCGTTCTCCGAGGACGCACACGGGCGGGACACCCGCGAGTACGCCGACTTCGTGCGGTGCTACTTCGCCGCGAACACAAACTTCCGCGCCGTCCGGTTCGGACCCCACGGCCAGTGCGTCGAGGTGTACTTCCACTCGCCCGTCCAGTTCAACGGCCTCACCCACCGTGCCGTCGAGCGGCTCGACGACATCCTCCGCCATGCCCGCGACCTGCTGAAGCAGGAACGCGAAGCGGCAACCAATCGAACCACGACCGAAATGCAGGCCGAGCGCGATGCCCTGATCGGGCGGCTCAGGGAGCAGCTGGCGGAGTTGGAAGGGGGAGTGGCGGCATGAGTTCAGAGCGAAAAGTAACCGTGGTGATGACCGCCAGCGGGCGGGCGAAGGAACACCCCGCCGGGGCTGACTTGCGGGAGGTGCTGAACGCGGTGTACTGCGAGCACATGACGGCCGGAAGTGGGTGGGACCGCCCGACCAAGCTCTTCGTGGCCGGCGAGTGCGTCGTCGCCGACGGGCTGGCCGACATCGCCTGGGATTACGGCAAGTTCCAGCGGCAGAAGGAGGACGAGGTGGAGGCCGCGCTCGACGAGTGGGTCGAACAACGGTTTGGCCGGAAGGCGGAAGGCGAGGCGGTATGACCTCGCTCCTCGACCAGTACCTCGCCCACGTCCACGAAGAGACCGCCTCCCGCTCCGGCAAGATGGAAGTCGGACGGGTCCGCAGCACCCTCCTGCGCCCGCAGGGGTTCAACGGCGAGGTGAGGCCCCGCCACGTCTACTCGGAGAAGCGGGTCGCCGCCGGCAACGTCGAACTCGACTACAAGCGGCAGCACTACAAGAACACCGACACCGGCACGCTGTTCCCCTTCTCGGACGTGACGCTAGCAGTAGTGGATTACACGGAGTTGCTACTCAACAGAAAGGATTGCCGATGACCTGCTTTGACGAAGAACCCGAACACCAGCCGACCAAGGAGCAGTGGGAGGCCTGCGAGGCCAACCGGAAGCCCTACCGCGACACCAAGACCATCCTCATCCACTTCGAGCACCCGCCCATCCCCGACCGCCGCTTCGACTACGTGGCCCTGTACGAGGGCGAGGAGCAACGGCAGGTTTACGGCCACGGCCCCACCCCGCAGGCGGCGCTGCGTGACCTGATCGAAACGCACGACGGCCCGCCACAAATCGAGGAGCAGGCACTCCGAGCGGCGTTCGCCGCCTACGCACGGGTGGCCGTGATCGAGTGGAGCCTGTTCGGGATGCACTAAGCCGTCGAAGCCTATCGGCGAACCCTGCAGGCGGGAGGTGGCGCATGACCAAGGTGAAGGTGAATGGCATCCTCGCCCGCATGGGCCGCATCCGGCGGGAGTTGTACGCCCTGTCGGCCGAGTTCGGCGACGTGGACAACTACTTCCTGACCGAGCAGGAGGAGACCTCGAACCGGGTCGGTCGGCTGATGGCCGAGGTCGAGGAGTGGAAGGGCAACTGGACGGGGTCGCTGTGACCCGCCCTGCTCCCACACCCCTCGACGACACTGCCAACGACATCTGCGAGAAGATCGCCGCCATCAAGGCCCGCCACCCCGACTACTGGGTGGGCAACGCGGCCCTCCGGGAGGCCGTCGCCGCCTGGGGGGCCGAGGGCCAGGTGAACGAGTGCGGCGTGTTCGCCAGCGTTCGGATGCAGGCCGTTGCCGGGGTGGGACGCGGCGTGGCTGAGGTCGGCGTCCACCGGGTCCGGGACGGGGTGTTCGTCCACTGCTGCCGGTTCTCCACGACCGCATCCGGGTTCGGCTACGCCCCGGGCGTCTGGGCGTCCGTCCCGCACGCGACGGAGCAGGCGGCCCGCGGGGCGGGTGTCGCCGAACTGCTTGACCGGCTCACGGATTCCGAGCTCGGGTCCGGGCGGGCCAGCCGCGAGGAGGTCCGGCAACTCCGCAGTCAGCTCCGCCGACGGACCGAGCAGCCGAGCCTGTTTTAAACCATCACAGGGGAGAGAACGATGACCGACAGACGACTTTTCTCTACCGGCCCGCTGGCGGCCGCCCGGATGCGCATGCACTTCGGGATGCGGCTGCGACCCGCCTACTCCAGCGAGCGGGCAGTACCGGCTGGGGCGGAGGTGACACGCTCCGCTCACCCCCGCTTCGGCGGCCGGTTCTCCACCCACCGCGACAGCCTGCCGGTGGTGGGGCCGCGTGAAGCGGACGTGTACGCCACCGACAGCGGGTGTGGCTGGCCCGCCACGACGCCGTCGGAAAGCTGGAACCGGCAGGGCGGCCACGTCCGCGTCGTCCGGCGGAACGGGATCGCCATCATGTGGCCCGAGTCTGAGGCCGCATGACCCGCCTGCCCATGCTCGCCCTCCTCCTGCTCGCCACGCCCGCCCAGGCCGACGTGACCGTGGCCTTTTCTCCGGGCGACGCCGAGCAATCGGTCATCGCCGCCATCGGCTCCGCCCGGCATTCGGTCCACCTGGCCGCGTACTCGTTCACCTCCCGGCCCGTCGCCCGGGCCCTGGTCGATGCCAAGGCTCGCGGCGTCGAGATCGAGGCGGTGCTGGACCGGTCGAACGCCACGGCCCGCTACTCCGGGGCGACGCTACTGGCCCGCGCCGGCATCCCGGTGCGGATCGACGCCCGGTACGCCATCATGCACGACAAGTTCCTGGTGATCGACGGGGCGACGGTGGAGACCGGGTCATTCAACTACACCAAAGCGGCTGCGGAGAAGAACGCCGAGAACGTAGTCGTGCTCCGTGACATGCCGGACGTGGCCGCCCGGTACGAGGCGGAGTGGCAACACCTATGGGCGGAGAGCGAGGCGTTCGCGCCCTGACCGGCCTCGCGCGGGCCGCCGTCGGCAGCGACGGCCGAGCCGTCCACCGGCCGTCGGGCAGGGTCCGCCGTCATGAGCCCCCCTACCTCCTCCCATCCGTCGGCATCAGGGCCTGCGGCCGGACGGCCAGCTTCGCCTTCCCATCCCGGTCGAACGTCACCACCCACACCCGGTCGAACACCGCGTCGTCGACCTTCCGGGGCTTCGGGCCGACCCCGAGCGCCTGCAGCAGTTCGGGGATGTTCCCGTGGTGCCAGCACACGAGGACCGTCTTGCCGCCGTACCTCGGGTCGGCGAGCAGCGCCGCCGCCAGCCGGGCGAAGTCG
>JAYVUZ010000080.1:0-38648 GCA_043787415.1 Fimbriiglobus sp.
TCGCTCGTCTCCGGCAGGTACTCGTACCCCGCCCGCAGGCGGACGGTCGCGACGAACCGCCGGCTGAACCCGCGGCCCACGATCACCTCCCGCACCCGCCGCCGCCCGCCGCCCGCCCCCGCCGTCCCGGTCCCGCGCGTCGGCGGTCGGCACGGACAGCGCCCGCACCGGCCCGAGCGAGTCAACGGCGCTGAACCGCTTGCGGCCGACGGCCTTTCTCCCCCCGTCGTGCCCCTTCGGCCGGCCCCGCCGGGTGGTCCTCACCGGCTGGCCGCCCACCCGCGGGGTTTCCGGCGTGGGCGGCCAGCCGGCGTCCCGCCGCACCTCCGCCGGCCGCACGGCGTGCGCCCGGTCCCAGACGCCGGCCAGCCGCCACAGCCGGACCCGGGTGTGGACGGTCTGCCGGGCCGGCCGGCCCGGGGGTGCCGGACCGGGGCGACGGTAGGAGCGGCTGGAGGCGCTCCCGCTGAGCGTCCGCGAGGTCCGTCGGGTGTTGCGTCCGTGCCGTGCCCGGAAGCGTCGCCCGGGTCGCCAACGGCGTCCCGTCCAGTTTCAAGACGCCCTCTCAGTTGCCCCAAGACGGCCGCCTCGAAGACCTCTTCGTGGAACGACACCATCGGTTCCCGGCCCTTGATGCCGGCCGTGCGGGTGAGTACCCGGTGGCCGGACGGGTTACTCACCCGGCTGTAGTAGCCGCTATCGGCCGTGGCCCGTTGACCCGCCCGCGGAACACGTTAACGCGCGCCCCGTCGGCGTGCCCCGCTTGCCCGCGTCGGGCAAACCGTGCTTACGCCGGCGGTCCACCGGCGCCCGGGTCCGCTGGCCGGGTCCGCCACGAGCCGCTCGCCGCTCGGCTTCCGCCCCGCAACCGGGAAGTCGTCGTGGACCGGGTCGCCGGCCGGAGTGCCGTCCCGGCGGTCCCGCCGGGTGGTTTCGACGTCGCTCTCACCCACTCGGCCGCGGGGGCAGTCCGTCGGCCGGCCGCCGCGTGCCACTCCCACACCGCGCCGCTCGCGGGGTCGTCCGTCAGCCCCCGGCGGGCGGCCCACGGCCCCGCTGCACGTCGGCGAGCTGGCCGGCGATGGCCGCCAGCGACGCCTGAATCTGCCGCAGCGTCGCCCGGCGGACGGCAAATGTCAGCCACAGGCTGCTGGCCACGGCCAGCGCGAGCAGCCCGACGGCCAGCGTCAGGGCGGCGATGCCGTAGTAGACGGCAATCGTCACCATCGCGGCCAGAAGCACGAGCCTCTGCTTCGCCTCCTCGAACCCGGCCGCGTCGTCGGCCGCCCTCGCAGCCGACCCCTTCACGTCCATCGCGTGCATCTCTTGCTGCTTCGGCGCGATGACCCGGTACTGCACCCCGGCCACCATTCCCACGGTGGCCATGACCAACAGCCACAACAGGACCGTGAGTCGGGCTAGCCAGCGGATTCGTCGGTCGTCCCGGGCAACCACTGCGGACGCCACTGCTGTCGGGTCGGTCATCTGTCGCCCTCCGGTTGGAGAAGTTCCCGCATCAGCCGCTTGGCGTGGAACAGCCGGCTCCGCACGGTGCCCACCGGCACCCCGGCCACGCCGGCGATCTGCTCGTAGCTCAGCCAATCGACGTACCGCAGCAGTAGCACGTCCCGGTGCAGTGGCGGCAAGCGGTCCACCGCTGCCCGCACCTCGGCCGCGTCCTCGTCGGTGAAGTCGTCCGGCTCGTCGGCCGCCACGTCGTCGAGCGGCACCAGCCTGAACCCCTTGCGGCGCAGCTCGGCAAACGCCCGGTCGCGGGCGATGCGGAAGGCCCAGCCGGCGAACGCCTCCGGGTCACTCAGCCGCGGCAGCCCCCGCCAGACCGCCAGCCACACGTCTTGCAGGGCGTCCGCCGGGTCGCGGCCGAGCAGCCCTCGCAGGTAGCCGGCCAGCCGGTCGTGGTGCTGCCGCACTAGGTCGGCGAACGCCGCCGCGTCCCCGGTCTGGCACCGCAGGATGAGCAGCCGGAAGGCGATGCGGTCGAGGGGGTCGGTCATCCCACGGGACAGGTTGCGCGGCGGCGGCGGAAAGTTCACTCCGCCCACTTCAGCAACACCCGCTCCACCAGCCAGCCGAGCAGTTCGAGCGTCCGGTCGTCGCGGTCCCGGGCCGGCAGGAACTCGCTCACCGACACGCCCACGAGCTTGTCGCCCCACGCCGCGAACGCCAGGCTGAGCACCTCGCGGGGGTTCAGCCCGAACGGCAGCGGCTCCCCCACGCCGGGCGCGAACGCCGGGTCGAACACGTCGGCGTCGAGGTCCAGCCACACCCGCTTCGCCTTCGAGACGTGCCGCCGGATGACCTCCGCCGCCGACTCGATGTCCTCGGCCGGCACCGCCGCGGCGAAGGTCCGCTTCACCTCGGCGGCGGTCAGGAACAGGTCGCGGTGGCCGACCACCAGCACCTTCGGCCGCGGCGGTTCGACGTGCAACAGGTAGTTGCCGTGGCTCAGCGACTCGGTGGTGTCGTGCAGGGCGTAGCAGTCCAGGTGCGCGTCCAGTTGAACCACCAGGTCGCCGGCCCCGAGGGCGTCGAACACCGGCAGCACGCTCAGGTGGTTGCCGCCCAGCCACAGGCAGAACTTCCCGGCCGCCAGGTGTCGGTCGATGACCTCCCGACCGATGCGCCGCCAGTCGCGCACGGCGGCCGGCGTGTCGAACGGGTGTTCTTCCACGTCCACCCGGCCGGCGTAGGCGTGCGGCCGGGTGACGACCTCCTCGGCCTCGGTGTCGGCGAGCATCTCGCGGACGGCGTCGCCGAGCAGCTCGGCCCCCCGGCCGGTCCCGGACGACCCGTACAGGTCGAACGGGAACACCACCACTGTTGCCCGGTCGGACTTGCGCATGGTGGCTGATTGTAGCGGTCGGGGGTACGATGCCGTTCATGCGACGCGTCGGCGAGTGCTGGCTGGCCGACACCGCCACCGTGGTCGGCGACGTGGCGCTGGCCGCCGGGGTGAACGTCTGGTACGCCGCCGTGGTGCGGGGCGACGTGGCGTCCATCACCCTCGGCGAGCGGGTGAACTTGCAGGACGGGGTGATCGTCCACTGCGACTTCGGCTTCCCGCAGGTGGTGGAAGCCGGCGTGGTGGTCGGCCACGCGGCCGTGTTGCACGGGGTGCGGGTCGGGGCGAACACCCTGGTCGGCATCGGCGCCCGGCTGCTCTCCGGCACCGACGTGGGGGAAGACTGCCTGATCGCCGCCGGGGCGGTGGTGCCGCCAGGGCTGAGGGTGCCGGCCGGCAGCGTGGTCATGGGTGTGCCGGGGCGGGTGGTGCGGGGCGTCACGCCGGCCGAGGTGGCCAACACCCGGACACTGTGCGAGCGGTACCAGGAGATGGCCCGGCGGCACGCCGCCGGGGAGTACATTCGCTTTGGCGAGCAGCCGGTGTAAGCCGGTCCGGCTCTGCGACCTCATCCAGCCGGACCGGCTCACGCCGGCCGCTCGCCTGGAGACTCCGATGCTCCGCGACGACGACCCGGCCGACGAGTCCGCCTTCGAGCTGGAACTGCCGCCGGAGCCGCACGCCCCGGACGACCCCGCCGACCCCGTCTCCCGCCGCCGGGCCGACATCGACGCCAAGCAAGCACTCATCGCCACGGTGCTGGCCGACCTGTCGTGCGACGGGGCCATCCTGCTCATGCCGTCCCACGTCGCCTGGTTTACCGGCGGCATGACCAGCCGCGGGCTGATCGCCGACACCGACCGCCCCGGCGTGTACTCCACCGGCCGCGCCCGCTGGCTGCTGTGCGCCAACACGGACACCCGCCGGCTGTTCGACGAGGAACTGGACCAGCTCGGCTTCCAACTGAAAGAATGGCAATGGCCGACCGGCCGGGCGGTGCTGCTGGGCGAGCTGGTGAGCGGCAAGTCGGTGGCCGCCGACCGGCCGTTCCCCAACCTCAAGCTGGTGAACGACCGGCTGCGGGCCGACATGCGACCGCTGCTGCCGTTCGACACCGAGCGGTACGATGCCCTCGGGGCTGATCTGGTCCACGCCGTCGAGGCGACCGCCCGCAACTGCGCGGCCGGCGACACCGAGGCCGAGATCGCCGGCCAGGTGGCGCATCGGTTGTGCCGCCGGGGGGCCGAGCCGGTGGCCCTGAGCGTCACCGCCGACGGCCGGGGCAAGGCCTACCGCCGGGCCGGGTACACCGACGCCGCGGCCACCGCCACCTGTCTCGTCCAGGCGACGGCGGTGCGGCACGGGCTGCACGCCACGTGTTCCCGCACCGTCTGCTTCGGCGAGCCGGCCGGCGAGTTGCGGGCCGAGTTCGACGCGGCGGTGAAGCTGGCCGCCCTGTACCGGCTGGCGAGCGTGCCGGGCGGCACCGTGGCGGCGGCCGTCGAGGGCGGCCGGGGGCTGCTGGCCGGCGGGCCGTTCGCCGAGGAGTGGCGGCTGGCGCTGCCCGGATACGGGGCCGGCTGGTTCGCGGCCGAGGAGTTGCGGCGGCTGGGCGGGGACGAGCCGTTCCTGGCCGGCCAGCCGATCACTTGGCAGGCCCGGGTGGGGGCGGCGGCGGTGGTCGATACGGTGGTGGTGGCCGGCAACAGCGGGCGGTGCGTCAGCCCGCCGGCCGGCTGGCCGTTCCGCCGGGTGCTGGCCCGCGGGCAGACGCTCGAAATCCCCGACCTGCTGGTGCGGTGAGGTTGGGTCGGTGGGGTTTTTGGATCGCAGCCCGAAGCGCGAGCGAGGTCCGGAGCCGCGGAGCGGCGGCAGTCCGTAGCCAGGGGCGCCAACCCCTGGAACCGACGACCGAAACGAACAAGCCCCGGCGGGGCGACAGACTTTGGCGAGGGCCTCAGTCTGTCGCCCCGCCGGGGCTTCACCTGTGAACCGCTTCCACCAGGAGTTTACACCCCTGGCTACGGACTGCCGCCGCTCCGCGGCTCCGGACCTCGACCTCGCTCGCGCTTCGGGCCACGAACCGGGGCCTCACACCGCCGCGCCGGCCCGGTCCGGCCGCACCTGGGTGCGGCGGCCACGGAACTTCACCCCGTCCAGCCGGTCCACCACCTCGTCCACCGCCTCGGCCGGCACCTCGACCACGCAGAACCGCTCGGCCACCTCGATGCGGCCCACGTCCCGGGCGTCCAGCCCGACCTCCTGCTCGATGGCCGCCAGCACCTCCCGCCGGCCGACCCCACCCAGCCGCCCGGCCCCGACGAACACCCGCCCCATGCCGCGACCGGCCGGCATGGGCCGCACGGCCCCCCGCGGGCCGGCGCCGGCCGGCGCCGGCCGCGGCGTCGACGACGGGCCACTCACGCTCTGCGTTGCAATGTCGGCCGTGTCGGCCGGCGGCCGCACCGCCAGCGAGAACGCGGCGGCCGCCACCGTCGCCGGGTCGTGCTTGGCCAGCAGATCTTTCAGCACCGCCTTCAGGTTGTCCGGCACCCCGGCGGCCACGGCCGCGGCCACGGCATCCCGCGTGCGGTTGAGTTCGCGGGCGATGAGTTCGGCCCCCGTCGCCAGCTTGCCGTAGGTCAGCCGGCGGGCGGTCTGCCGCTCGACGGCCTGCAACAGCCGCCGCTCGCTCGGGTCGGCGATGGTGATGGCCACACCCTCCCGGCCGGCCCGCCCCACCCGGCCGATGCGGTGGACGTACACCTCGGCCTGGATGGGCACCCCGAAGTTGATGACGTGCGACAGGTGGTTGATGTCCAGCCCGCGGGCGGCCACGTCGGTGGCCACCAGCAGGTTGGCCGACCCGGAGCGGAACCGGCCCATGACGGCGTCCCGCTGCTCCTGGGACAGCCCGCCGTGCAGGGCCACCGGCCGCTGGCCGAGGGCGGCCAGCGCCCCGGCCACGTCCTCGCAGTCGTTGCGGGTGCGGCAGAAGACGATGGCCGCCGCCGGCCGCTCGCCGTCCAGCACCCGGGCCAGGGCGGCCGGCTTGTCCCGCCGCTCGACCAGGTAGACGACCTCCTTCACCTTGGCCGCCTCGCCGGCGGCCGGCTTGTCGGCCTGCACCGTCACCCGCACCGGGTCGGACAGGTACTTGGCCGCGATCGCGGCGATGCGGGGGGGCATGGTGGCACTGAACAGGGCCGTCTGCCGGCCGGCCGGCGTGGCCGACAGGATGGCTTCGAGGTCGTCGGCGAACCCCATGTCCAGCATCTCGTCGGCCTCGTCCAGGACGACCGTGCTCACCCCGCCCAGGGACAGGGTGCCCCGGCGGAGGTGGTCGAGCGCCCGGCCGGGGGTGGCCACCACCACGTCGGTGCCCCGCCGCAGGGCGGTGATCTGGTCGCCCATGCCGGCCCCGCCGTACACGGCCACCACCTTGGCCCCGACCGGCTTGCCGTAGGCGGTGACGGCCTTGGCCACCTGGACGGCCAGCTCGCGGGTGGGCACCAGCACCAGCGCGCTGGGCTGCTTGCGGTCCGGGGACAGGGTCATGCGGTGGAGCAGCGGCAGGGCGAAGGCGGCCGTCTTGCCGGTGCCGGTGGCGGCCCGGCCGATCAGGTCGCGGCCGGCGGCCAGGACCGGAATGCTCTCCCGCTGGATGGGGGTCGGCTCGGTGTAGCCGGCTGCAATGACGGCCTCCGACAGCCGCGGGTCGAGGCCCAGATTCGCAAACCCACTCGGACTCACTTGATCGACGGACACGTCCGGCACGGAAACACCCTCTCCCCCGGCGACGAGGCCGGGAAGGCACGAATGGGAACAAGCTCGCAGAGGGGGATGACGGCCGTGCAGGACGTGACGAACCCCAGCCCGAGACACGCACAGTATAGGCCGCCGGAGGCACGGCGGCCGAGAAATCCGACCCGAGAGGCCCCGCCCGGACTCGAACCGGGGATGACGGTTTTGCAAACCGTTGCCTTACCACTTGGCTACGGGGCCGACCACCTGAATGGTACCGACCGCCCCCGGGGTGTCAACGCCGGCCGGCCGGCGGGTACAATCGAGGACACGCCACGGGTGCGAGGGGTTCGCCATGTCCGCCGCCACCGTTCTGACACCGCCGCCGCTGCCGGTCGCCATCCCGACGGGGGCGGTCACGCCGCCGCCGGCCGGTGTACTCCCGCAGCCGCCTGCCAAGACCGGCGCCCCGGTGATGATCGCGTCGGCCGAGCTGTTCCGGTTCAGCCGGGCCGACTGCCGTGCGTTGGTCAGTCTCGGCATTCTGCCGGAAGGTGATCCGGTCGAACTGCTCGACGGCCTGCTGGTGAAAAAAATGCCCAAGAACCGCCCACACGTGATCGCCACACGCCAGGTGCAGGACGCGTTGGGGGGCGTACTCCCGGCCGGCTGGTCGATCAGCGTGCAAGACCCGGTCGGCCTGGACGAGAGCGAGCCGGAGCCGGACGTGTTCGTGTTTCGCGGCCGGCACCGCGACTACCCGACCGACCACCCGACCGCGGCCGACGCCCCGCTCGTGGTCGAAGTGGCCGACACCAGCCTGAGTCGGGACCGCACCTGGAAGCGGTCCATCTACGCCCGCAACGGCATCCCGACGTACTGGATCGTGAACCTGGTGGACCGCACACTCGAAGTGTACTCGGCCCCAGTGGCCGGCGAGTACACCCAGTCTGTCACCCTCACCGCCGCCGACCGGGCCGACGTGGTGTTCGGCGGCACCATCGTCGGCAGCGTGGCCGTCGCGGAGTTGCTGCCATGACCGCGCCCGACCGCCGCGGGTTCCTCCGCACCGCCGGCGCCCTGTCGCTGACCGCCGCCGGCGTCGCGCACGCTGCCAGTGACAAGCTCGGCATCGCCGTCATCGGCTGTGGCGCCCGCGGGCAGGCTCACCTGCACCGGCTGCTGGCCCGAACTGACGTGACGGTGGCCGGCGTCTGCGACGTGTGGGACGGCCTGGACGACGAGTACGAGGTGACGGCCGGCGGCCGGGCGGTGAAGCGTCGCTACCGCCAGGGGCTGCGGCCGGCCGCGGCGCAAGCCGGCCTCGACCCGGCCGACCGCGACCGGGTGACGAAAGACTACCGCCGGCTGCTCGACCGCCCGGACGTGGCGGCGGTGGTCATCGCCACCCCGGACCACGCCCACGCCCGGCTGACGCTCGACGCCCTGGCCGCCGGCAAGGACGTGCTGGTGGAACCGCCGCTGGCCCACACCGCCGCCGGGGCGAAGGCCGTCGCCGAGGCCGCCGCCAAGTCCGGCCGGGTGCTGGCCGTCGCCTGCCAGTCGCTGGCCGACCCCAACTGGCGGCTGGTTCGCCAACACCTGACGGAAGTCAGCCACCTGTCGGCCGGCATCTTCCGCGGCGACCCGCGGGGCTACGGCCGTTTCGTCCGCCTGGCCCGGCAGATGACCCCCCGCACGGTGGACTGGCCGGCGTTCCTCGGCCCGGACGTGCCGCCCCGGCCGTTCGACCGGGCGAGCTTCGCCCAGTGGCGGTGCGAGGCGGCGTTCGGCGGCGGCCCGCTGGTCGATCTGCTGGTGCAGCCGCTCACCCGACTGCTGGCGGCGGCGAACCTCCGCGAGCCGCTGCGGGTGACGGCCGGCGGCGGGCTGTTCGCCGAGCACGACGGCCGGGACGTGCCGGACGCCCTCACGCTCGTCGCCGACTTCCCCGGCTGCCAGCTCGTCCTCACCGGCAGCACCCTCGGCGGTACGCAGCAGCCGGAAATGCTCCGCGGCCGGCGGGGCACCGTCGAGCTGGTCCGCGGCGGGCTGAAGCTGGCCGACGGCAGTCGGGTGGAGGACGTGCCGCCGGTGGACGAAACCGCGGCCCTGTGGGACGACTTCCTGCGGTGCGTGCGGACCCGGGACGCGGCCGGGGTGCTGTGCGGCCCGGCCCTCGGGGCGGCGGCGGCTTCAATCCTGGCGGAGGCCTTCGCCCGGGTACGGAGCGAACAGCGGGTGGGTGACAACGGGCTGTCACCGCCGGACTGGCAGAAGCTGGGCGGCCCGTGGGACGCCGACGATGCCTGACACGCTGCGGAACGAGTGGGTCAGCCTGGAGCCGCTGGCCGCCGGCCACTTCGCCGCCCTGCGGGCGGCGGCCGACGACCCCCGCATCTGGGCACTGACCGTCCGCGACGGCGGCGGGCCGGCGTTCGCCGGCTGGTTCGCCGACGCCACCGCCGGCGGCCGCATCGCCTTTGCCGTCCGCACCGTGGCGGGGGAACTGGTCGGCAGCACGAGCTTGATCGACTGGAACGAGTCCCACCGCACCGTCGAGGTGGGCAACACCTGGTACGCCGTCGCGGCTCAGGGTACGGCCGTGAACCCGGCCAACAAGCGGCTCATCCTCGGCCATGCCTTCGAGACGCTCGGGCTGGACCGGGTGCAGTTCCAGGTGGACGCACGGAACGTACGATCCCAGGCCGCCGTCACCAAGCTGGGGGCGACCCGCGAGGGCGTGCTACGGCGGCACAAGGTGACCTACACCGGCTGGGTGCGGGACACGGTGGTATACAGCATCCTGACCGCCGAGTGGCCGGCCGTGCGGGACCGGCTGGACGCTCGGCTGGCCGATCATTCGAGCACGCCGCGCTAGCGGCGTCGGAGGACCGGCCGATGCCGCTAGCGCGGCGTGCTCGGGAGCAACATCCCCACACTCCCTAGCGCCGCCGGGCTGGGCGTCGGTGCCCCGCCCTCGACGCGGGTCAGCAGCTCCTTCAGCTCCCGATGGAATCCGTCGAACTTGGCCCGGACGGCGTCCCGTTCGGTCGTCCGCGTGCCCAGCCCGGTCCGCAGTTCGTCCCGCTCCCGAACCAGCCCAGCCGCCTTCTCCTGCTCAGCCGTCAGCCGGGCGGCCACGGCCGCTGACTCCTCGGCCAGCTTGGCCTGGGCGGTCGTCAACTCGGCCAACTGCTTCTCCATCTCGGCCAGCCGGGCGGCCGGGGTGCGACCGACGGCGGACAGCCCACCAGGCGACTGGGTGCAGCCCCAGCCGCCGGCGACCACGGCAGCGACGACGGCGGCAACGAGTGCGGTGCGAATCATTGGTGTGTCTCCGGCGACGAGCGGCAAACGTTTGGGCGTGGAAAATCTCATCTATCTTTACGTCGGCACCTCTGTGGTCACACTTCACCCAAACAGCCGAGAACTCCCAGAATTTCCAGACCACCCCAACTCCGCAGCGTGTGCGCGGGTGAAGGACTAGAGTGAAGACAGATGTCCCGTCACCGCCACGCCGACGAGAGCCGCATTCGGTGGGACCACACGCCGTCGAAGGAGCGGCTGATGGTCGAGGCGTACCGTCGCCGGGCCACCCGCCGCAAGCTGCTCCTCTTGGAGTGTTCCATCGCCCGGTATGCCCCATTTGCAGGCTGCGGAAAGACGCTTTGGGAGCTGCTGGCCGAACAACCGTGGTTCGTCGGCCCGATCTCGCCGGGTCCATACTCCGGACACACTCTTTCGCGGGAAGAACGTAAGCAAGTTCATGCGGACGGCCACCAAGCCGTCCGCTGGTTCGAGGAGTACGCCGATGGGGCGGCCGGGAGCGACGCAGTAGCCCGGGCGGAAAACTATTTCCAGTGGGCGGAGTACTTCGCTGAGGCAGAGCGGTTCGGCTACGACCCGACTCTGTTGCCCGGGTCCGAGCTTCGGTACGGTGTGGCGAGTTGGCTGGACACTCTCAGCCCGAATAACCTCCACCTGCGGAACGTACTCGACTTCTACCTCGCCACCTACTCGGGCGAGTTCTACTGCTGGGGCGGCTGGCTCCCGCTTCACCTGGATCACCGGCCGGTCGCGCTCGGCCTGATCGCTGACCTCCTGGGTAGCCCGCTCGGCCTGCCACCGTTCGCGCCGGCTTGGCGATCGTCGGCAGCGGTCGCACTCGCGGCCGGGGCTAACTCAACCAACGACTTCTCCTCGCTGCCGGTGCTCGCCGACGCTTTAGAGGATGCCGGGTGCGACGAGCCGGCAGTCCTCGACCACTGCCGGGCAGGGAGCCGGCACGCCCGCGGCTGCTGGGTGGTGGACGCACTTCTCGGCCGCGAGTAACTTCACCCGCTTGCGTCCGGCCGCCGGCCGGGTAGGATCGTGTCCGCTCCCCCACTCCCCACCCCCGGCCCGCATGTACGTCCAGACCCTCGACCCCCTCGGCCACCGCGGGCTGTCCACCCTCGTGGCCGCCCTGCCCGTGCTCGTCCTCTTCTACCTGCTCGTCGGCCGGCGGTGGGTGGCCAGCCTGGCCGGGGCGGCCGGGGCGCTCACGGCCGTCGTCATCGCCGCCGGGGTGTACGGGATGCCCGTCCCGCAGGCCGGGTTCGCCTTCCTACATGGCATGGCCTTCGGCCTGTTGCCCATCGGCTGGACGGTGTTCGCGGCCATGCTCCTGTACAACCTGACGGTGGAGACGGGCGAGTTCGCCGTCATCCGCCGCAGCATCGGCGCGCTGTCGGGCGACGCCCGGGTGCAGGCGGTGCTCATCGGCTTCTGCTTCGGGGCGTTCCTGGAAGGGGCGGCCGGGGCCGGCTCCCCGGTGGCCGTGTGCGGGGCCATGCTGGTCGGGCTGGGCGTGCCGCCCCTCCGCGCGGCCGTGCTGTGCCTGATCGCCAACACGTCACCCGTCTGCTTCGGCGGCCTCGGGGTGCCGACGCTGACGCTCGGCCAAGTCACCGGCATCGACCCGGACACGCTCAGCGTGATGGCCGGGCACCAGCTCCCGATCCTGTCGTGCCTGATCCCGCTGTACATGGTGAAGACCATGTGCTCCTGGCGGGACACGCTGGCCGTGTGGCCGGCCCTGGTCGTCGGCGGCGGGTCGTTCGCCGCCTTCCAGTACCTGTTCGCCACCTTCCACCGCTGGGTGCCGGGGTGGAGCGTGTGGCCGTTCACCGACATCGGCGGCGGGCTGTTCAGCCTGCTGGCGCTGGCCGGATTCCTGCGGTGGGTGTGGAAGCCGCGGGACGAGTGGCGGTTCCCGACGGAGCAGGCGGGCGGCGGGCGTGAGCCGGTCCGGCCGGCCGAGGCGGATCAGCCGGACCGGCTCACGCCCGCCGCTCGCCCCGAACTTACCGCCGGCCGCGTCCTCCGCGCGTGGTCGCCGTTCCTCGTCATGGCCGTCTGCCTGGCGCTGGTGGTGGTGGTGCGGCAGAAGGAAGCGGTCCTCAAGCGGCCGCTCGCCCTGGGCGGGGTGCCGACGGCCTTCGACATCGAGGTGCCGGCGGTCCACAAGCAGGTGCAGCGGGCCGACCGGCTGGCCAAGCCCGGGGCCACCGCCGACGAGAAGAAGGAGCCGGCCGTCTTCAAGCTGACGTGGCTGACCGCCCCGGGCACGCCGGTGTTCGCGGCCACCGTACTCAGCGCCCTGCTCCTGGGGGCGTCGTGGGCGACGTGCAAGCGGGTGCTGGCACGGACCGCCCACCAGATGACCGTACCCATCCCCACCATCGCCCTGATGCTCGGGCTGAGCTACGTCACCAAGTACAGCGGCATCGACGCCACGCTCGGGGTGGCGTTCGCCGAGACGGGCGTGCTGTACCCGTTCTTCGCCGCCATCCTGGGCTGGCTCGGCGTGTTCCTGACCGGCACCGACGCGGGGTCCAACGCCCTGTTCGGCAGCCTCCAGAAGATCACCGCCGGCCAGGTCCACGCCACCGGGGTGCTGCCGGCCCTGTCGCTGGAGCAGGCCGAGGTGCTGATCTGTACGGCCAACAGCACCGGCGGGGTGATGGGCAAGATGATCGACGCCCAGAGCATCTGCGTGGCCACGGCCGGCACCGACCAGCGGGGCCGGGAGGCGGACATCTTCCGGGCGGTGGTCGGCCACAGCGCCGCCCTCGCCTGCGTGGTCGGGCTGCTCACCGTGTTGCAAGCTTACGTCGTACCATTTACGAGGATGGTCCCGGTGCCGTAGGTCACGCCCGGCGTGACTGCCGGGCGCTGTCACGCCATGCATGACCACCGGAGGCAATCATGGGCCAGTTCAACAAGACCCTCTCTCCCGGCGACCCGGCCCCCGACTGGGCCGGCCTGGACGGGGTGGACGGCAAGCCTCACGCGCTCGGCGAGTACACCGCCGACGTGCTCGTGCTGGTGTTCACCTGCAACACCTGCCCGGCGGCGCAGGGGTACGAGGATCGGCTGATCGCCTTCGCCAAGTCGGCCGGGGGGCGGGTGCGGGTGGTGGCCATCAACCCGAACAGCGTGCCGGACGACAGGCTGCCGGCGATGGTGCAGCGGGCCGAGAAGAAGCGGTTCCCGTTCCCCTACCTGGCCGACCCGACCGGGGCCGTGGCGAGGAAGTACGGCGCCCAGTACACGCCCGAGTTCGTGGTGCTGGAGAAGTCGCGGACAGTGGTGTACCTCGGGGCGATGGACGAGGCCAGCCCGCCCAAGCCGGCCGGCACGGCGTACCTGGAGCAGGCCGTCGCGGCAGCGCTCAAGGGTGAGAAGCCGGCGACGGCCGAGACGCTCGCCCGCGGCTGCCGTATCCGCTGGGCGAAGTGAGTGTTCGTGGCGAGCGGCCGGCGTGAGCCGGTCCGGTCCGGGGGCGGGGCGTGTTGCCAGCCCACGGACCGGACCGGCTCACGCCGGCCGCTCGCCGTGGTGCGACGTCACCACCCCCGGGTGCCCGGCCCGCCCTTGAACGGGCCGACCACGTCCGGGGTGATCCAGCCGCCGTAGAACCCGCCCGGCTGGGGCGTCACCTTCTCCCCGTCCACCGTCGCCGCGTCCAGCGGGCCGGCGTAGAAGGCGATGTGGTGGGCGAGCAGCCGGAACGCCGGGGACGGGTCGGCGTAGGTCCACGCCACCGTACCGGCCGCCCGGCCGCCGACGCGGAGGGTGTAGTACTCGGCCACCCCCTTGTACTCGCAGAACGACCCGCCGCCGGCCGGTTCGAGGTGGTCCATCTTCACGTCGTCGGGGTGCAGGTAGTAGACCGGCGGGTGGCTCGTTTCGAGCACCCGCACGGGCCGCCGGGTGTCGGCCACGACGACGCCGTTGAACACGACGACGACGTGTTTGGTGGTGAGTTCGCAGCGGGGCGGCCGGGGGTAGTCCCAGACGGACTCCTGGCCGGGGCCGGGAACGACGCGGTCGGCGGGGGGCGGCATGGGTCAGCTCGGGGCGAGTGGGGCGAGGTCGGCGGCGGCCACCGCCGGGACGTTCCGCTCGGCCAGCAGCCGGTTCAGGTCGGCGAGCGTGACCGCCGCCGGGTCGAGCAGCTCGACGCCGATGGCCTGGCCGTCGGCCGCGAAATCGATGTTCACCGTCGGGCTGGCCTGTTCCACCCGGGCGGCCGTGTCCCCGTCCCGGTGGCCGAGTTGCAGGTAGGCGGCGAACGGCCGGCCGCGGCGGTAGGTCACTTCGAGGTAGGTCTGGGTCATCGTCTGCTCACGTCACCGGGTAAGCCGTCACAACCACCAGCATACCAGACAACTCGTCCGGTTCGACGACCACCTCCCAGGGTCGGCCGTCGTGGGCCACCTCGATCACGAACCGACCGTAGGTGACGGCCGGTCGCCAGTCGGTCGCCGCGGACAGCATGACCCGTAGGTCGGTTTCCGAGAAGGTTCGGCGCGTCATCCGGTGTCGGACGTGCCGGGAGGGTTCCAACTCCCAGTCCCACCACACCGGCAGGTCCATCGCTCGGCTCCGGCAGGTGTCGCCATTGTAGCCGCCTCACGGCCCGGCCAGGGCCGCGTCCACCGCCTTCGCAAGCTCGGCCCGCTGGCCCGGGTCCACTGCCCGGATGACGCCGGCTCGGTCGAGCACCACCGTCGTCGGGAACCGTCGCACGTCCCACGCCGCCACGATCGGCGACCGCCCTTCGGTTCGCACGTCCAGCCAGTTCCGCCACGGCACCCCGAGTTTCTCGGCCGACTTGCGGGCCGCCGCCGGGTCGGTCTCGGCCATCACCCCGAGCACTACCACCCCCTTGTCGGCGTAGGTCTCGGCCACCCACTTCAGCCCCGGTGTCGCCTCCACGCACGGCCCGCACCACGACCCCCAGAACTCCAGCACCACCACCTTGCCCTTGAAGTCGGCCAGGTCTATCGGCTGGCCGGCGAGGTCCGTGCCGGTGGTCTTCGGGGCCGGCCTGCCGGGCCGTAGCGTCTCCGGGGTCAGCCGCTGTAGCCCCCGTCCGGCCTGCCGTGCCAACTCGCCGCCGTCCACGTCGGCGTACTGGTCAATGATGCGGCGGTAGCGGGCGGCGGCCAGCTCTCGGCGAAGGTCGCGGTTGGCCGGCACTTCGCCGCTGATGTGCATGAGGGCCGGGTCTTCAGACATCGCCAGGTGGAATTCGAGCAGCCCGCGAGAGGTGTGGTCGCTGGCCCAGGTGAGCAGCAGCTCAATCCGGTGGTTGATGGCCGGCGACCGGCTGTTAGCCACCTCCCGGGCGAAGTGGGCCAGCCTGGGGCTGCGGCCGTGCCGCTCGACCAGCCGCTTCCAGGCCTCGTCGGCGTCCGGCACGAGGCCGAACCCGCGGTTGGTGAAGTTGGACGCATACGCCAGTGCGGCCACCGCCGTCGGCTCGTCCGGGCAGTCGCCCAGTTCCAGCAGTTGCGGCAGGTAGGTGCCGAGGATACGCTTCTCGTCGGCCGGGTCCATCGACACCCCGACCACCTCGCCGGACTTCGGGTCGGTCTGCTGTTTAGTGGCAGAGATCGCTTCCTTCATGTACTCGGTCTTGAGCCGGGCCAGCCGCTCGGCGTAGGTCTCGGCCGGCTTCGCCACCGCCGGCGGGACGGCCGGCTTCTGCCCGCCCGGCAGCACCACCGCCGCACCCCCGCCCAGCACCAGCGTCGCCACTGCCAGCTTCAGCCCGAGCATGGTTCGCCCCCCGTGTGTGAGTAGTGCCCCGACCGCCGCCGGCACGACCGCCTCGCCGGCCGCCACCAAGCCCGCGACGCGGGCCGTCGATTCGCACCGCCCCGCCGGCACCGCCGCCGCCAGCACCCCGAGTGCCAGCCCCCGGCGGGTCAGGTCGGCAGCCAGCATCTGCCGGCCGCGACCGCCCCGGCTGGCTACCGTCCCCGCCGGCACCCCGAGTTCGGCCGCCGCCTCGGCCCGGGAGCGGCCGCCGAGGTCGCACAGCAGCACCGCCGTGCGGTACGGCTCCGGCAGCCGCCGCACGGCCGCATCGACTTCGGTTGACGGGTCGTCGTGCGGCGGGTGAACCGACTCCGGCCGGGCGGCCCGCTGCTCCCGTCGCCGGCGTCGCCGCTCCTGGCGCTGCGCCTCGCGGGCCACCCGGGCGGCGACGCCGTACAGCCAGCGGGACAGCCCGGCCGGCTCCCGCAGGGCCGGGCCGCGGCGGGCTAGGAGCAGAAACGTAGCCTGGAAGGCGTCGTCGGCGGCGTGGTCGCCGAGCGCCCGCCGGCAGACGCCCAGCACGAGCGGGCCGTGCCGCCGCACCAGCAGCTCGAAGGCGGCCTCGTCCCGGCCGTCGGCGAACAGCCGCAGCAGGTCGGCGTCCGGGCGGTCCCGGAGGTCGTGCAGTCGCAGCAGGGTGCGGAGCCGGGCGGTCATGTCAGGTACTGGCCGCCGGCCGCTCGCCTTACGGTGGTGGCAGCTCCACCTGGGCCGGCGTCATGAGGTACTTGAACAAGTCCCGCACCTGCTGCGGGCTGAGCGGCTGGAGCAGCCCGTCGGGCATCAGCGAGTTGGCGCTCGGGGTCCGCTTCTCGATGTCGCCGACCGGCAGCACCTCCTTCGCCGTGGCCGTCTGCACCGTCACCGCCGCCGGCGACTGGCTCGCCACCACCCCCGTCACCGTCCGGCCGTCGGCCAGTTGGAACACCGTCACCTGGTAGTCCTTGGTCACCACCGCCGACGGGTCGAGGATGTTGCCCAGCAGGTAGTCGAGGTCGGTGCGGCCGGCCCCGGTCAGGTTCGGGCCGATGTCGGTGCCGGCGTCGTACAGCTTGTGGCAGCTCGCACACGCCGCCTGGAACACCACCCGCCCGCGGCGGGCGTCGGCGGCGGCCAGCGTCGCCGGGGTCAGGTCGGCTTTCAGCTTGGCGATGTCGGCGGCCCGCTCGGTCGGACTCTCCCGCACCTCACCCCACACGGCAGCGAGTTTCGCTGACAACCCCTTGTCACCGAGGTTGCGGACCTGGCGGACCTGGGCGGCGGACAGGGCGTCGCGGGGGATGCGCTTGGCCTCGATGGCGTCCAGCAGGGCGGCGGCGAACCCCGGCCGGCTGGCCAGCGCCGCCACCACCGCCGGCCGCTCGGTCGGGTGGAAGGTGTTCCACTGGGCGAGGATCGCCTTGCCCACCGCCGGGTCGTCCGACTTCACCAGCCCGCCGAGGGCGACGGTGTTCAGGAACCGCACCTTGAGCAGCGGCTCGCAGACGCTGCGGAGGTCGGGCGGGTCGGCGGCGATCAGCCCGGCGACGGCCGCCTTGCGGTCCTCCAGCGACGCCTTCGGGTCGAGGGCCAGCGCCTTCAAGTCGGCGAGCGCCCGGCCGTCGCCGAACACCGCCCCGACGCTCCGTAACAGGGCCGGGTCGCCGTCCTTCGGCCAGTCGGCCCACGCCTGCGGGGCGGTCGCCTTGCGGGTGCCGGCCAGCCCGGCAGCGAGGCCGGTCAGCACGTCCTGGCGAACCGCCGGGGCGGCGGTTCGGGTGGCCGCCAGCAGGGCGTCGAGCGGGGCCGGGTCGCTGGCGATGGTCTCGGCGAAGCGGCGGGCGGCGAACTCGCGGACCACCGGGAACTTGCCATCGGCGGCGAGCTTGGCCAAGACGAGGGGCTGCTTCTGGGCGACCGGGATGAGGCCATACCAGACGAGGAGCGGGATGTTCGGGTCGGCGGCGTCTTCGGCCCGGCTGAGCAGCGCGGCGGCTAGTTGCGACCGCTGGGCGACCGGCAGGCGTTGCAAGGTCGAGGCGAGGGTCAGTCGGACCAGCCCGGACTTGTCGGTGCGGGCCATTTCAACAAGCCGACTGAACAGGACATCAATCACCAGTGCCTTGTCCGCCCGACTAATTCCCCCCACTGTATCTAAAGGCCATTCGTCGGCGCTCAGACGGACGGCCCAGGCGCGAATCGACTCGTCCAGATCGGAGAGCGGGTGTGCATCGTAGACGCGGCGAACGCCGGCATCCCCGCCCTCGAACACGGGCCGCGAAGGCACGAACCCCCATGCGGACGATATCGACCACATGGCCCGCAGCCGGGACACGGGATTTGGGTCGTCGAGCAACCGCACCAGCCCGGCCGTGTCCACCTTCCGTCCGGCCGCCCGCCGGTCGGCCAACACCTGCCGGGCCATCCGGGCGTACCACTCGCTCCCATCCTTCTGCATCGCCACCAGCTCGGCGTCGGTCTTGGCCGTCAGGTCCACGGCCGGCACCGGCTTCGGGTCGCCGTACCGCACCCGGAAGATGCGGCCGCTGTTGCGGTGGACGCCGTTGTGCTCGTGGCACTCGCCGGTGTCGCTCCAGTCGAACACAAACACGCTGCCGTCCGGCCCCTCCAGCACCTCCAGCCCGCGGAAGAACGGGTCCGCACTCTGGAGCATGTCCGGCTCGCGGCGGCCGACGAAGCCGCTGCCGACCCGCTCCAGCCGTTCGACGTTGGCCCGCCGGCCGTGGAAGTTGAGCGTCAGCAGCCGGCCGCGGAACGCCTCCGGCCACTGCGTCCCGTGGTAGATCATGGCCCCGCTGTGGGCGTGGCCGCCGCCGAACGAGTCGCCGCCGCCGTCGCGGGACTTGGTCCAGTCCTTGCCGGCGTCGAAGTGCCAGTGGTCGGCGTGCATCTCCATCGGCCGGTACACCAGCGGGTTCGGGCTGAGGGTGTGCGGCCGGCGGTAGTGCGCCCCGGGGATCAGGTGCCACAGGTGGCCGTTCACCGAGTTGACGAAGAACCCCTCGCCCTTGTCCGTCCAGTCGTGGCCCCACGGGTTGGTGGTGCCGTGGGACAGCGGCTCGAACACCTTCCGCGTCGGGTGATACCGCCAGACGCCGCCGGCCAGCGGCACCGCCTCAGCGGCCGACTGGCCGGGCACGAACACCCGGCCCGGGGAACTCGCCCCGCACCGGCCGTACAGCCAGCCGTCCGGCCCCCACTTCAGCCCGTTGGCGAAGTTGTGGTGGTTCTCCGCGGGCACGGTGAACCCGTCCAGCACCACCACCGGCGGGCCGTCCGGCTTGAGGTCGCCGTCGGCGTCGGGCACGAACAGCAGTTGCGGCGGGCACATCAGCCAGACGCCGCCGCGGCCGACGGCCACGCTGGTCAGCCGCTGCACCGTGTCGATGAACACGGTCCGCTTCTCCGGCTTGCCGTCGCCGTCGGCGTCCTCGAACACCACCACCCGGTCCCGCAAGGACAGGTCGAACATGGCCGGGCGTTCGGCGTAGGTGTAGTTCTCGGCCACCCACAGCCGGCCGCGGGGGTCGAAGCAGGCGGCGATCGGGTTCCGCACGTCCGGCTCGGCGGCGAACACCTCGGCCGTGAAGCCCGGCGGCAGGCCGAACTTCGCGGCCGCCTCGGCGGCGGGCATCGGGGCGAGGCCCGGCTTCTCGGTGTCGTGCGGCTTGGGGAAGTCGTCGGCCGCGGCATGAAACCGCCAAGGCGCCAAGACGCCAAGGAAGGCAAGTAGAACTGTTCGGAGGAACTGCATTCCTGCCGTCCTTGTCGCCTTGGCGGCTTGGCGGTTGAATTCGAGCGGTTTATACGAACAACGCACGCATCGCCTTGCCGCGGGCCGCCGGCATCGGCCGGCCGAGGGTGTCGCGGACCTCGGCCTCGGAGTCGATGCCCAGGGCGTCGAACATGGTCGCCGCCAGGTCTTCGGGGCCGACGCCGCCGCTCGTCGGGTGTGCCCCCAGCTTGTCGCTGGCCCCGTACACGAACCCGCCCTTCGCCCCGGCCCCGGCCAGCACGGCGGTGTAGCACGCCGGCCAGTGGTCGCGGCCGCCGTTGCCGCTGATCTTCGGCGTCCGCCCGAACTCGCCCACCCACACCACCAGCGTGCGGGCCAGCGACCCGCGATCGTGCAGGTCGCTCACGAGTGCGGACAGCGTCTGGTCGGCGTGCGGCAGCAGGGCGTCCAGCCGGCCGGTGACGCTCTCCTTGTTGAACCCGTGGTAGTCCCACCCGCCCTTCGCCCCGCCGATGACCGGGGCGTAGTAGACGGTCACGAACCGGCACCCGGCTTCGGCCAGCCGGCGAGCCAGCAGGCAACTCTGGCCGTAGGTGGTGCGGCCGTAGCGGTCGCGGGTGGCGTCGGGTTCGCGGGTCAGGTCGAACGCCTCGCGGAACTTCGGGCTGGTCAGCAGGGCGGCCGCCGCCTGGTGGCTCTGGTCCACCCCGCGGGCCACCGCCGACTGGTCGAGCAACCCCGTCTGTCGGTCGATCAGCTTCATCAGCTCGGTGCGGCTGGCCAGCCGCTCGGGCGTCACCCCTGCCGGCAGGGTCAGTTCCGGCAGGCTGAACCCGGGGCGGTTGGGGTCGTCGGCGAAGAACAGCGGGTCGTGGCTCTTGCCCAGGAAGCTGGCGTGCTGGCCGGGCGTGATCGACCCGTCGCTGATGACGTGGGGGTAGCTCACCGCCGTGGCCGTGCCGCGGGGGGCGGGGGCCAGCTTGCTGACCACGCTGCCGTACCCGGGGAACAGGTCGAGGCTGTCGCGGAGCCGCTGGTCGTCGGTCGGCGGCGGTACCCCGGTCAGGGCGTAGTACCCGGCCGAGTTGTGATTGTTCATCTTGACGCTGTGCCTCATGCACCGCACCACGCACAGCTTGTCGGCGATCTTGGCCACCTGCGGCAGCCGGTCGCTGAACTGCACCCCCGGCACGCTGGTGGAAGCCGCCTTCACCCAGCCCCGCACGGTGTCCGGGGCATCCGGCTTGGGGTCGAACGTCTCGTGCTGGCCGGGGCCGCCCCACTGGAACAGCAGGATGACCGAGTCGGCGCGGGCCTTGTGCTTGGCCGCCTCGACGGCCTTGGCGAACTCGGGGAAGCCGAGGCCGAACAGGCCGACGCCGCCCACCCGCAGGGCAGCCCGGCGACCGAGGGACGGGGCGGCGGGCATGACGTGACCTCCGGGGCGGGGCTACAGCTTACCCCGGCAGCCGGAGGAGATCAACGACGAAGGCGAGCGGCCCCGCGGTAGACCACCTCCACCCGCCACTCCAGCCCGCGGTCGTCAACGATCCGGAGCGGGTACACCCCCTTGGAAATCGCATACAGCCGGATCACGTGTGAACCGTCTTCGGCCAGCCGGATGCGACGCGGCTCATCCGGGTTATCCAACTCGAACCCACCACCACCGAAGATGCGGACTTGCAAGCCGGGCGGTATGTCTGTCCGGATCATCTCAGCCGGCCGGCGACCGCCCGGCAAAGTAAGCGTCAATACTTCGCCCACCGTCGGGGACAGCCGCAGGTACGGCCGGCTGATGACCACCAGCACGCCCAACTCGGTGCCGTCGGCCCGCTGGCCGGCCAGGAAGCAGGTGCCCGGCTTCTGGCCGGTCAGCACCAGCGCCGCCGGGTCGTCCGGCGAGTGGGCGACCGTCAACAACTCTTCGTCCGCCACCCGCAGCGACCCCACCCGCGGCGGCGACCCCGGCAGGCGCAGCCGGTGCGGCCGGCCGGCCTGCACCATCACCACCTCCGCGCGGATGGCCTCGGGCATGGGTTCCATTGCCGCCGCTGCCGGCTTGTCGGCCGCGGGCTTCGGCGGCTGGCCGAACACCAGCCCGGCCCCGACCCCGGCGACCGCCAGCACCGCCGTCACGGCTTTCAGTTTGGCGAAGAACATGGCTCGCGTGACCTCCGTTGCGAGGGACAGGACCGCCGCCGGGGCCGGCCCGGCGGCCACGGTCCGGGTGATCAGAGTTTCGGACACCACACCCGTCAGCACCGCCGGCACCACGACGCCGCGGCGGGCCAGCCGGTCGGCCAGCAGCGCCCGGCCGCGGTTCAGCCGGGTGGCCACCGTGCCGGCCGGCCAGCCGAGGGCGGCGGCCGCCTCCTTCATGGTCATGCCGTCCAGCCCGCAGCAGACGATCGGCAGCCGGTAGCGATCCGGCAGGCGGTGCAGTTCGTCGTCCACTACCGACTCGGCCGGCCGGTCGAAGGCGGCCACCGGGACGGCGGCGGCCCGCTCCCACCGCCGGCGACGGGCCTCGGCGGCCCGCGCCCGCCGGGCCACGTTCCGGGCCACGCCGTACAGCCAGTTGCCGACCCGGGCGGGTTGCCGCACCCCCGCCGCCTTGCGGGCCAGCAGCAGGAACGTCGCCTGGAAGGCGTCCTCGGCGTCGGCCTCCACGGGCAGCACGCGGCGGCACACCCCCAGCACCATCGGCCCGTGCCGGCGGACCAGGGCCGTGAACGCGGCCGGGTCGCCGCCGAGGTGGCGGGCGAGCAGGGCGGCATCGTCCGGCGGCCGCAGCCGCCGGAGGGCGGCGGCCAGCGGGAGGCGGGGCATGGGGGTGGTCCCGGGGTCGGCGTCCGCAAGATACTCCCGCGCCGGGGCGGGACTGATTCACAGAAATGCGGGGCGTATGCAAAACGGCGAGCGGCCGGCGTGAGCCGATCCGGCCCGGGTCGGACTGCCTGTCCACCCTCGGGCCGGACCGGCTCACGCCGGCCGCTCGCCAACGACTTGTCTCGCCGCCGCTATTCCAGGGCGATGGCCGGCAGCGTGGTCGGGCCGGCGTCCACCTTCGCCGTCAGCCTGGACGAGCCGGCGTCGGCGTACCTGCCGGCCAGCTTGTCCGGGCCGTCCGGGTCCATGGTGGTCTTCTTGGCCGGCCGCCAGGTGACGGTCAGCTTGTACTCGCCGGCTGGGGCGCCGTCGCCCGGCTCGAAGGTGGTCAGTTTGAAGCTGCCGTCCGGCTGCACCACCCCGGCCGGCATGTGCTCGCCGCCGGCCGCCGGGAACAGCCGCACCACCGCCCCGTCGGCCGGCTTGCCCTTGACCGTGACGGAGCCGGACACCGGGTACAGCTTCGGCCGGCCGCCCCCACACCCGGCCAGCACCAGCAGGCCGACCAACAGTACGCCACGCCACATCACAACGGTCCTCGGGGCCGGAAGGTCGGGTCGGTCGCACTCAGTCCAGCGTCGCCACCTCGCCGGCCTTAGCGCTGATGGCTGCCACCAGTTGCAGCGGGCTGATGGCAGACCGGACGAACCGCACGCTGCCGTCGCACAGCACCACGTTGGCCCCGCCGGTGTGGAAGGCGTACAGCCCCAGGTCGTTCGAGCAGTTCACCCCGCACGGGCCGACGACGCCGGTGCCGCCGCCGGCCACCGGGGTGCCGGCGGCGTCCGACCCGGTGAGCCGGAAGTTGGCCGCACTCGGGTCGGCCCAGCCGCCGCCGTACACGTCCTGCCACGGCGTGGGGGTGCCCAGGTCGTTGGCGGTCTTGCTGTTCGACCCCGGGTACGGGCCGACGGCGGCCAGTCGGCCGGCCCGGTACAGTTGCGGGCGGCCGGCCGCCTCGGCGTACAGGAAGGTGTTCGACGTGCCGTCCGTCACGCCCAGCAGCGGGGTGGTCTTGTTGATCACCAGCGGGCCGACGTACTGGCTCACCTGGGCGGCCGTCGGCTGCGGGGTGACGGCCAGCCGCAGGTAGTCCAGGTTGGTGCCGCGGATCGGGCAGTAGTCGGCCGCCGACGCCGTCCACGGGTTGGTGATGCCCGGGAAGCCGAACGAGCTGCGGGCCGTGTACAGCCGGTTCGGGGCCGGCACGCTCGGACACTGCATGACCTTCAGGTGCTGGTTACTCACCGACTGGTTGTTGTTCGCCGGTGCGGCCGGCATGGTGTTACTGAAGAACGTGTTTTTGTCGTACTGCGCGTCCAGGGCCGACTGCTCGAAGTAGCTCAGCAGTGGCGTGCCCCAGCCCTGACTCTTGTACGCCAGCGGGAAAGTGCTCGGATCCGTCGGGTTCGGCTGGACGCTGGCCGGTGGCAGCCCCTGGTAGGAACTCTCGTAGTTCATGGCCGCCAGGCCGAGCTGCTTGAGGTTGTTCTGGCACTGGACGCGGGCGGCGGCCTCCCGCACCTTCTAGACGGCCGGCAGCAACAGGCCGATGAGAATGGCAATGATGGCGATGACGACCAACAGCTCGATGAGCGTGAAGGCCGCCCGGCGGCGGACGGAGGACATGAACGGACCCAGGGTGGATGAGAGGATACCAAGATTATAAGGCTGCCGGCTATACCGCCGGCCGGACCGAGGCTTTCATCAGCCGCTTGTGGGTGTACATGGTGCGGTCGGCGGCGTCGTGGGCGGCGGACAGGTCGGCGTCGAACCCGGCCGCCCCCCAGGCCACGGCCAAGTCCACCGACTCCCCCACCTCGGGCAGCCGCTGGCCGGCCAGCTCGATGTCCAGCCCGGCCAGCCGGCTACACAGCTCCTGGGCCGTGCAGCCGGGCATGACCACCGCGAACTCGTCCCCGCCGGTCCGGCACACCGGGTCCGTCACCCGGAACCGGCCCCGCAGGGCGCGGGCCACCAGTTGCAGGGCCGCGTCCCCGGCCGGGTGGCCGTGGGCGTCGTTGAGCCGCTTCAGGTCGTTCAGGTCGAGGACGGCCACCGCCCCGGGGTGCGGCCGGGCGGCGTGGTCGGCCAGCACCTGCTCGAACCCGCGGCGGTTGAGCAGGCCGGTCAGCGGGTCGGTGCGGGCGACGGCCGCCAGCTCGGCGGCGGCGGCGGCCAGGGCGCGGTTCTTGTCTTCCAGCAGCTCCCGGGTGCGGTCGGCCGCCAGCACCACCATGCCGAACGCCAGGGCGGTCTGGAAGAACAGGTCGTACAGGCTGGCGAACGCCAAATAGTCGAACCCGGCCACCGACCCGCCCGACAGCAGCCCGACGACCACCGTGTAATGGACGAACAGCCCCGCCAGGGCGGCCAGGGCCAGCCGCGCCACCCACCGCCCGACCCCGCGGCCGGGGAACCGCGCGGCCTCGCCCAGGGCCATCAGGAACAGCCCGGCCAGCACCCCGTTGTGGACGGCGTACACCTGCCACGGCTGCGACATGACGGCCGGGCCGACCAGGGCGAACGCCGCCGGCACGGCCAGCGGCAGCCAGTCGGCCCGTCGGAGGTCGCGGCCGGTGCGGAACCCCCGGCAGGCCGCCCACAGGAAGAAGGCGAACGCCAGGCCGCCCAGCAGGTAGGCCGACTGGAGCGGCTGCCGCAGCTCGGCCGGCCCGCGGGCCGACAGGATGAACGCCGCCAGCCCGGCCGTCTGGAACCCCCATGCGACAACGGCCAGCCGCAGCCCGTGGCCCGGCATGGCCCGGCTGAGCGGCAGCAGCAGCCCGGCCACCAGGGCCGTGCCGGCCGCCTGGATGACCGTCGCCAGGAAACTGAGGGAGTGGTAGTCGGCCATCGCCCGGTCGCTTCGGATGTTCGTCGGAAGCCTGTCCCAGGATACGCCATCCGGACGGAAACCGGGTGGGCGGCGGCGCGGAATTGACCGCCGGCCGCCCAAAAACCCGACACCGCTTGCGGCACGCACTCGGCAGATCGGCCACACCCCGCACGACCGTTACAGCCGGCCCGGTCAGATCACCGTGCCGTCCGGGATGACCGCCCCGCGGGGCACGCACACGATGCCGTCCCGGATGTACCACAGCCCCTGTGGGTGGTCGTACTCCTGCACCTTCGCCTCGTTCAGCACCTTCACCCGCCGGCCCACCCGGCAGTCCTTGTCCAGGATGGCCGTCCGGATGGTGGTGCCGTCCCCGACGTTCAGCATCGGGTGGCCGGTGCGGCGGTTGTCCCGCTGCTCCTGGTCGGTCTCGTAGCGGTCGGCCCCGATCAGGATGGTGTCGGTCAGGTGGCAGTCGTCGCCGATGCGGGACCGCACCCCGATCAGGCAGTGGTCGAGGGTGCTGTTGGACCCCACCCGGCAGCCGTCGGACACCACCGTGCGGCTGAGCTTGGCGCCGTCCACCTTGGCCGCCGGCAGGTTCCGCATCCGGGTGTAGATCAGCCCGTCCGCCTGGTAGAAGTCGAACGGCGGCTCCACGTCGGCCAGCGCCAGGTTGGCCTCGTGGTAGCTCTTGATGGTGCCCAGGTCCTCCCAGTAGCCGTCGAACAGGTGGGCCTGGATGCGGGCCTTGGCCACCCAGTTGGGGAACACGTTCGACCCGAAGTCGTGCGGCAGCCGGGGTTCGCCGTGCAGTTGGTCCAGCACCGGGGTGTTGAGCATCTCCATCAGTTTGGACGTGTTGAACAGGTAGATGCCCATGTTCGCCAGGTACGGCCGGCCGTTCGCCGGGATGCCGCGGGCCTCGATCCACTCGGGCGGGGTGTGGTACGGCTTGCGGGCGTCGGCGGTCTTCGGCTTCTCGACGAAGCTGCTCACCCGGCCGGTGTCGTCCATCCGCATCAGGCCGAAGCCGGCCGTCTGATCCTCCCGCACCGGGATGGCGGCGATGGTCACGTCCGCCCCGGACTTCCGGTGCGTCTCGATGAGCGAGCGGTAGTCCATGCGGTAGAGCTGGTCGCCGGACAGCACCAGCACCTCGTCGCACTGTTCGTTCTTGACGTACAGGGCGTTCTGCCGGACGGCGTCGGCCGTGCCCTGGTACCAATCGGTGGCCTCGTTCGTCTGCATGGCCGCCAGGATTTCGACGAACCCCCGGCTGAACATGTCGAACTTGTAGGTGTTCGAAATGTGCCGGTGCAGGCTGACGCTCAGGAACTGGGTGAGCACGTAGATCCGCTGGAGGTCGGAGTTGATGCAGTTGCTGATGGGGATGTCGATGAGCCGGTACTTGCCGGCGACGGGGACCGCCGGCTTGGCCCGCAGCTTGGTGAGCGGGAACAGCCGGCTGCCCTTGCCGCCGCCGAGGATGAGGCTGAGAACCCGTCGGTTGCTGGCCGGCATACGTCCATCCGGGTGGGCGGGAGCGATCTGCTGGAGGCGATGATATTCCGGGCGGGGGGGGATGGGGCAAACGGAATGCCGGGAAAACCGCGGCTAAACGGTCAGGTCGGCCGCCTGTAGGGATACGTCGTTCAGTGCCACCCCGGCCGACCAGTTCCCCAGCAGGTGCAGCCCCGGGTGCGCACCGCCCAGCGCCGCGATCCGCCGCAGCCGGGCCGGGTGGCCGACGGTCAGTTGCGGGATGGCCCGCGGCCACTTCACCACCCGGGCGAACGCCGGCGGGCCGGTCACGCCCATCGCGTGGACCTGTTCGGCGTGGACCCGCCGCACCAGCTCGTCGTCCGGCAGCGCCACCAGCTCCGGGCGGAAGGCCCCGCCGCACAGCGCCCGCCACAGCACACACCCCAGCGGCGCCCGGTCCGGGAAGATGCGGCTGCACCATTGCACGCCGAGCACGTCCCGCCGCAGGCGGCCGGGGGCGATGTACCCGAACCCGTCCGGCTCGTGCGGCACGTCGGCCTTGCGATACCCGAGGGCGACTACCGCCACCGGGGCGTATTCGACGGCGTCGAGTTCCGCCGCCAGGATCGGGTCGAGGTGGCGGAGCATCCCGGCCTGGGCGAACGCCGGGGCGGTCAGCACGACCGCGTCGGCGGGGCGGCCGGCGACGGCCCAGCCGCCGGCGGTTCGCTCCACCCGGCCCACCGCCACGCCGCACACCAGGTCGTCGCCGAGCCGCTCGGCCAGCGCATCGACCAGCACCTGCAACCCCTCGCGGAACGACCACGTCCGCTGGGGCGGCGGCCTCACCCCGCCGTTCGCCTTCTTCTTCGCCCGGCCGGCGGCCAGCACCCCCCGCACCACCCCGCCGTGGTCCCGCTCGAAGCCGGCCAGCCGGGGGAACGCGGCCCGCACGCTCAACCGCTCCGCGTCGCCGGCGTGGATGCCGGTGACGAGCGCGGCCACGAACACGTCGGCGGCTTCGCGGCCGAACCGTCGCCGAGCGAAGGCGGCCACGCTCTCATCGTCGCCGGGGTTGGGCCGGTGACGGAGCGGTTCGCTCAGCAGCGCCAGCTTGCCGAGCGGCGACAGCAGCGGCGAGCGGAGGAAGTCGCCCACCGACCCCGGCAGCTTCTCGATGCGGCCGGCGTGGTAGACGTAGCGGCTCTTGCGCGAGCCTTCACTGGCCGGGATGAGCCGGTCGCCGAGGCCCAGGTCGCGGCACAGTTGTAGGGTGGCGGGCTTGCCGTCGAGGAAGCCGTTCGGCCCGATCTCGACGCGGAAGCCGCCCTCGTGCAGCGTGCCGACGTTGCCGCCGGGCCGGGCCGCCGCCTCCAGCACGGTGACGGCGTGGCCCCGCTGCTTGAGCCGGAAGGCGACGGCCAGCCCGGACGGGCCGGCCCCGACGACGATGACACGGCGGGTAGTCACCAAAAGGTCGGCACCGGGTAGAGGACGATCTTGTCGTCACAGGTGACAAGCGTCCGCCCCTCGACCCGGGCCTGGGCCACCATGATCCGGTCGAACGGGTCTTTGTGGTGCGGCGGCAGGGTCAACAGGTCGACGATATGAGAGGGGCTAACGCCGAGGAAGCAGAACCCGGGCATTGTCACCGCGGTCAGAACAAAGTCCGGGAACGGGCAGTGGAGTTTGAGCGACCCCTTGGCGACTTTGATCCCGATCTCCCACAAGCTGGCCACGCTCACCGACACGTCGTTCGTTGGGTCCGAGATGGCGGACAGCGCCGGGGCCGACAGCCTTCGGTCGGCTAGTGTGTACCACAGGAGCGCGTGCGTGTCGAGGAGCAGCCGCATCACATGTACCCGGCGAAGTCTTCGAGGTGGGAGTCGTCGTCCCGCACGATAGTAATCATGCCCTTACCGGCACCGTACCCGGGCCGGACGGCCGGCGGGGCCGGGTGGACGGTGATGGTGGCCACGGGCCGGCCGCCGTCGCGGACAACGAGCGTCCCCCCGGCCGGCAGGCCGGCGATCAGCGCGGGTAGCGTGGCCTGGGCTTCGGCGAGTGTCACTTCGGTCATGGCCGGTCCTCTCTCGTCGTCATCATACCCCGTCCTTGCCCCGAATCTGCGCCTTCAGCACGTGCCGCAGCCGGCCCTCCAGCTTCTGGTGCGCCTTGTCCACCTCCTTGTCGGCGAGCTGCCGGTCGGCCACCCGGTAGGTGAGGGCGAACGCCAGACTGACCGTCCCCGCCGGGATGCGGTCGCCGCGGTACACGTCGAACAGCCGGGCCGACTCCAGCAGTTCGCCGCCGCCGGCCACCAGCTCCCGCTCCACGGCGGCCGCCGGGGTGCCACCCGGCACCACCACCGCGACATCCCGCGTCACCGGCGGGAAGGTGCTGAACGGCCGGTAGGCCGCCCGCCCCGGCACAGCCGCCAGCACCGCCCGCAGGTCCAGCTCGGCCACCAGCACCGCCCGCTCGGCCAGGTCGAAGTTCGCCGCGACCGTCGGGTGCAACTCGCCGAACACCCCCACCGCCGCCCCGTTCACCAGCAGTCGGCCGGCCCGAGCCGGGTGCAGGTGCGGCACGTCCCGGGCCGGCTCGGCCGTGCCGGTCACGCCCAGCCCGTCGAGTAGCGATATGAGCCGGCCCTTCAGGTCGAACACGTCGAACGCCGGCGGCGTGGCCCCGGCAGCGTCATCCCAGGCGGCCTCGGTCGTGGCCCCGCACAGCACGACCGCCAGTCGGGGCAGCTCGTCCGGCAGCTCGCCGGCCGGGCGGAACACCGGCCCGACCTCGAACAGTGCTACCCCCGGCGTCGCCTTCAGGTTGCGGGCCGTCACCTCCAGCAGCCCCGGCAGCAGGCTGGTCCGCAGCACCGCCCGGTCCGGGCTGCCGGGGTTGGCCAGCCGCACGAACGGCCCGGCGGCCCCGAGCTTCGCCTCGGCCGCTTCGCCGGTCAGCGAGTAGCACACACACTCGGTCAGCCCGAGGTCCACGAGCAGGTCGCGGACCCGCTCCTCGCCTTCGAGTTCCACGTCCGCCAGCGGCGGCGGCAGCTCGGCCGCCAGCCGCCGTTCCGGCAGCCGGTCGTACCCGCTCACCCGGGCCAGCTCCTCGATCAGGTCGGCCGGGCCGCTCTGGATGTCCAGCCGGTGCGGCGGCACCGTCACCGCCCAGCCCCACAGCGTGTCTTCCAGCCGGAACTGCAGCGCGGCCAGCACCCGCTCCACCTCGCCGTCCGGCAGGCCGACGCCCAGCACCCGCTCGATCTCGGAGCGGTGCAGCTCAACCACCCGCGGCGGGGTCGGCACCGGGTACGCCTCGACCACCCCGGCCAGCACCTCGCCGCCGGCGTGGTGGTGGAGCAGGTGCGCCGCCCGTGCCGCCGCCGTCGGCACCCCGGACGCCGGCACGCCCTTGCTGAACCGGCCGCTGGCCTCGCTGAACAGGTTGAGCCGGCGGGCGGTCTTCCGGACGCTCACCGGGTCGAAGGCGGCCGACTCCAGCAGCACCGTCGTCGTGCCGGCCGTCACCTCGGTGTCCCGCCCGCCCATGACCCCGGCGAGGGCGATCGGCCCGGAGGCGTCGGCAATCACCAAGTCGCTGGGCAGCAGCTCCCGCGTCTGGCCGTCCAGGGTGACGAGTGTCTCGCCTGCTGCGGCCGGTCGAACCGTGACCGCCGGCGGCGCCCCCCCGGCCCGCTTCACCAGCACGTCGAAGTCGAAGGCGTGGAGCGGCTGGCCCAGCTCCAGCATGACATAGTTGGTCACGTCCACCACGACGTTGATCGGCCGCATCCCCGCAAGACGCAGCCGGGACCGCAGCCAGCGGGGCGCCGGGCCGACCGTCACGTTCCGGACCAGCGTGGCCGAGTAGCGGGGGCACAGCACGGCGTCGGCGGTGTGAACCGTCAGCTTCCCCAGGGCCGACTCGCCCGCCGTCGGGTGGCTCGTGTCGGGTTCGGTGACGGTCGCCCCGGTGAGGGCGGCCACCTCCCGGGCGACGCCGAGCAGGGCCAGGCAGCGGGCCATGTTGGGCAGCACGTCCAGATCGAGCACCACGTCCCCCAGCACGTCGGCGGCCGGGGTGCCGGGCGGCGGGTCGGTGGGGTCGAGCAGGATGATGCCGTCGTGGTCGTCGGACAGCCCCAGCTCGAAGTCGGACATGCACATGGCGTCGTTCGGGATGCCCCGCAGCGCCTTCGGCACCAGGGCCATGACGCTCACCGCCCCGTCCTTATCGGCGAAGCGGTAGCGGCTGCCGGCCAGCCCCAGCACCACCCGCTGGCCGCTCGTCCCGACGGCGATGTTCGGCGCCCCGGTGACGACCGTCTTGGGCTGGTCGGCCCCGTAGGCGAGCGTGACCAGCTTGAGCTTGTCGGCGTCCGGGTGTTTCTCGATCTTCAGCACGTCGGCGACGAGCAGCTTGTCGCGGTCCCAGACGGGCGTCGCGTCCTCCGGCTTGACCCGCACGCCGGCCGGGGCGGGCACGCCGACGGTCTGCACGCCGGCGGCTTCGAGGCCGGCGCGGGTGAGGCGGTCGAGGAGGTCGGCCGGATCGGCCGGCAGGGGGACGTAGTCGGCCAGCCAGCGGAGGGGGACGCGCATGATCGGGGGGCCTCGCCGGGAACGGGCATGTTACCGGACGGGGCAGGCGGCGGCAGGGTTCGGAATCGGGCTTGACGGGCGAACCCGCGTGCCCTTGAATGCGTCTTGGCGGTGCGGCCCCGATAGCTCAATTGGCAGAGCAGCTGACTCTTAATCAGCGGGTTGTAGGTTCAAGTCCTACTCGGGGCACTTCCTCTCTCGACAACTTTTGGTCTGGAGCGTCCTGTGGCAATCAAGCCAGAGGTGCTGGACGGCCACCTCGCTCGCAACCCCGGCGAGCACGAGCTTCTAAAGCCGTTTCTGCACGGCTTCGACATCAATTACGGCCGAGAGTACCGATCTGCCAACGCCTTTCTGTCGATCTACCTAGCCAGCCCGCACCCCCACATCCGTGAAGCGTTCGGCATCGATCAGGAATTGCTTCTAGCTTATTCCAAGTTCGACAATCTCCAGCCCCGCACACTCCAGGCGATGCAGGAGTTCTTGAACGACGGCGAGGTTCCACGCGCCGACCGCCGGGTGCAACTCCTCGTATCGGCTGCACCCGATCCCGTCGGGTGGGTCAAGACCTATCAGGCTGATAACCGCGAGCAGCGTCTGATCGTCGCCTTCGCTGCGTCTGAGCTCCGAGCCAAAGCCGGCGACCCGTGGTACGTCCGCAACGAGTTGGCAGCACAGCTCTATTCCTGTGACTTGTTCGGCGATCTGCTACCGCTCACCGACGACGCCGGGTTTTTCGGTCGTGGCATGGATGTCCAGGCTCTTCGCCAACTGGTGCAGCGCGGCGGCATTGGAGGATTGTTCGGGCTGCGAAGAACCGGCAAGACATCTCTTCTCTACAAGCTGAAACGTGATCTTGAAGCCGAAGGGCTGGCTACGGCTCATCGCATCAACTGTGAGCGGGCGGAAGTGTGGAAAGGTCGGGCAACTGATCTGCTCGACGAACTGACCCATTTGCTCAGCGGCGCCCCGACGACGAGTCCAGATTTGGTCGTTGCCGCCCGGCAGTTCGAGGCTGCGGCCTCCCGTGCAACCGCCGACGGCCAGCGGGTGGTGTTCATGTTCGACGAGATCGAGAAGATTTCCCCCCTCGCCCTCCAAGTCAAGCACTGGCGGACCGACTTCATCGAACTCTGGCAGGTGATTCGGGCTGTGTTGGACGAGAACCGCCGGCTCGCCTTCGTGCTGACCGGGGTAAATCCGGCCGTGACCGAAGCCCGAGAGTACACGGGGGTGGGCAACCCGCTGTTCGGAATCGTCAGCGTCCGATACTTGTCGGGGCTGTCAATAGACGACCTGCGACTGATGCTCCGCACGCTCGGGAGACCAACCGGCATCCGATTCGAAGAGGAAGCCGTGCGGGCAATTCACACTCGGTACGGAGGCAACACCTACCTCACCCGGCTGGCCTGCAAGCAGTTGGCGGACGAGTCGGTCGGGCAACGACCGCTCACGGTCACTCCGGCCGTGATTGCCCAGGGTCAAGCGCTGCGGGAAGGGTTGCTGGCCCCCTACTGTCAGCAGGTTGTCGGCGATCTGAAGGATTACTACCCGGACGAATACGCCCTTCTCGAACTCCTGGCCACTCGTCGGGAGGTGGAGTTCCGCGAACAGAGTCGTGGTGGTGCGGCCATCACCCATCTCCGGCACTACGGGCTGTTAGCCGACACGCCGGCCGGGCCGGCGATCCCCGTCGCGGTCATCGGCCGCTATCTGGCTGAGCAGGTCGGCGATCGCTGGCTGCCGACATCGGTCGAACGGCCAACGTGGTTGCGGCGGCGGGTACAGGCCCTCGCAGTCGATATCCGCTCTTTGGAGCGGAAAATTGACGGCGCCCGCCGGTTTGCCCTGTTCGGGGTACCGTCGTTTCCCGAAGATCGCGATTTTCACAGGATGCCAGTCGCTGAGGATATCGGCACCTTCCGCGAGTTCATCCACACGATGAACCGATGCTTCGTCGAGTCCATCGAGCTGTGCTGCAAGCGGCTCAAGCAGCGGAAGGATTTCTGGGCAGTCAAGGATGAATACTCTGACCTGTTTACAGCACTCGACCGCGTCAAGGTGTACCGGCATTACGAGGCACATCTGGCCCTCAACGATCCGGTGGAAGAGCGGTTCGACGCCTATAGGGTCATCGATTTGGATGGCCGCAGGCCATCGTCCATTCCAGACCTGTATTTTGTACTACAGTTTCAAGTTATCGAACGGCTGTTAATTGCCGTCTGGAACGAGAGCGAGCGTCTGAGCTGACATGTAGTCCGTAGGTCCGGCTTGCCGGACTCTGGACGCGCATCCAAAGTCCGGCACAGCCGGACCTACGCCCCATTGCACGCCCCCAGCTCTGCCTCACTATCGCTCACCCCAACTCCGGCAGTGGCGGCAGGCCGTTTGCCCACCCCACGTCGCCGCCGGCCAGCCGGTACCGCCACGGCCGGTTCCGCGTCCCCCGGCCGTCCCGCACCACCAGCCCCGTCGCCGCCGCGAGGGCCAGCCAGCGGTACAGCGTGCTGTCCGACGGCGGCGGCACCTCGGCCGGCCAGTCCGCCAGCAGCTCCCGGCACGTCACCGCACCCCGGCACCCCCGCAACAGGCCTTCCACCACCGTCCAGTTCTCGGCGAACTGCCGCTCACCCGGGTCGCCCACCGCCCGGAACGCCCCGGTCGCCGGGTCCAGCTCGTAGGCCAGCCGGGCCGGCACCCCCGGCCGTCGGCCCTCGGCCGTCAGCAGCCGGCGGTTGGCGTCGGTCGCCAGTTGGCTGTACCGGGTCAGCTCCACCGTCACGTCCACGAACCCGAGCAGCGCCCCGGACCCGCGGGCCATGCTGCCCGGGTCGGTCGGCCCCTTCCGCGGGTGGTGCAGCAGCAGCACCGCCGCCCCGGACGCCGTCAGCGCGTGCAGCGGGTGCAGGGCGTCCAAGAGGCCGGCCGCGTCCGACTCGCACCGCCCCGGCAGGAACGAGGCCAGCGGGTCGATCACCAGTAGGTCCAGTCGGCCGGCAGTGCGGGCAGTGGCCGCCGCGTCCAGCAGGGCCAGCCAGTCGGCGACGGCCGGCCGGCCGCGGAACGGCCGGGCCAGCAGGTGGACGTGCGGGCCGACCGGCCGGCCCCGCACCCGCTCGGCCCACACCGCCTGGGATTCTTCCGACACCACCCACACCCGGGCCGGGCGGGTCGGCCGGTCGAGGAACGGCGTCCCCGGGCCGAGCGCCCGCAAGAGGCCGGCGAGCAGGGTGGTCTTGCCCGTCTTCCACCGGCTGGTGAGCAGGGTGATGTCGCCGGCGGACAGGTAGCCGGCCCACAACCCAGCCGTTGACTCGCACGGTTCGCACGGCAGGTCGTCGAGGGGGATCGGCCGGAAGTCGATGGCGGGCATGGGTAATTCGCACCGGGCGGTTGGTTCGCACGGGGGGTGCGTGGGGCGTGAGAACCAACGGGCCGGCCCAGCCTACCCGACGGGGGCGGCGCCCGGCAGGTCGGCAGCGGCAGGGGAGCGGGGTCAGCCGGGCGGGTCAGCCGGCGGCTCGTGCCGGGCGGGCGGCGGGACCGCGACCACACACCCGTCCGCCACCACGAACACCCGTTCACCGGGGCCGGGCGGCTGGGCCGCCAGCCCGGTGAACCGGCCGAACGCCGGCAGCACCCCCACCCGGGGGCCGAACCGGAAGCACGGCAGCGTGAGCCGCTGGCGGCCGCGGCCGTGCAGCACCACCCCGGGGTGCAGGTGGCCGGCCAGCGTGTACCCCGCTTCGCTCGGCTCGGGGAAGTGGGCGTACTCGAACGGCGGCGCCGCCAGCCGGTCGTGCCACCCGCCCCACCCGGCCGGCGGCGGGCCGGCCCGGTCGTGGTTGCCGCGGATCAGGGCAACCGCCAGCGCGGCCCGGTCGGCCTTCCAGGCGGCGAGCTGGTCGGCCAGCCGGGCCGTCCGCCCGGCCCGGGCGTGCCAGAAGTCGCCCAACACGACCAGCCGCTCGGCCGCCGTCTCGGCCACCGCCCGGCCCAGCCGGGCCAGGGCCTCGTCGGCCCCGCCCGGCACCGGCACCCCGGCCGCCCGGAAGGCGTCGGCCTTGCCGAAGTGCGGGTCGGCGAGGATGAGCGTGCGGGCAGCCGCCCACAGCAGGGTGCGGTCGGCCCGCGGCGTCAGCCGCTCGCCGCACAGGTCGAAGGCGTCGCTCACGCCGGCCCCGCCTTCCGCTCCAGGTCGGCCACCAGCCGGGCCACCCGGGCGGCCAGCGTCTCGCTCGACACCGACTCCCGCAGCCGCTCGACCAGCAGCGGGAAGGCGAACGGGGTCGGCCGGGGCGGGTCGGTGAACACCAGGTCGCACCCGGCCAGGCGGTCCAGGGCGGCCCGCAGCCGGGTCAGCTCGAACTGCCCGTCGAGCACCTCCCGGTCGGCCTGGCGGAGCAGCAGGTTGTCCGGGTCGTACTCGCGGAACACGTCGTAGAACAGCCCGCTCGACGCCTGGAGCTGCTTGGCCGTCCGCCCCGCCTGGGGCAGCCCGGGGTTGACCAGCCCGGCCACCCGGGCCACCTCCCGGAACTGCCGCTTGGCCATCTCACCGGCGTTCAGCGAGGCCAGCACGTCGGCGGCCAGCCCGTCGGCCGACAACAGCACCCGCAGCGAGGCCGAGTCCAGGCCGATCGGGTCGGGGGAGACGAGCGACAGGCCGTAGTCGTTGACCGCCAGGGTGAACGTCTGCGGGCGGCCCCGGGCCAGCCGGCAGGCGAGCAGGGCGGCCAGCCCCTCGTGGACCGTCCGCCCCTCGAACGGGAACACGAACAGGTGGTGGCCGTCGCGGGTGGCGAGCTGCTCCACCAGCAGCTCGTGCCGGGCGGGGACGCGGCTCCACCGGGCCTGCACGTCCAGCACCGGCCGGACGGCCACCAGCTCCGGGTCGGCGAACACCCCGCGGCGGGCGTCGTCCAGCTTGGCCCGCACGGCCGCCGCCAGCTCGGTGCTCAGCGGCAGCCGGCTGCCGCTCCACCGCGGCACCGTGTTCGGCGGCCGCTTGGTCAGCTTCACCTGCACCGTCATCTGGTACAGGCGGACGAATTCCAGCGTCCGCCCGGCGAAGGCGAACCGGTCCCCCCGCTTGAGCCGGGCGGCGAACCCCTCCTCCACCGTGCCCAGCCGCCCGCCGCGGACGAACCGCACGTCGGCCGTCGCCTCGGCCGTGATGGTGCCGATACTCATGCGGTGCCGCCGGGCGGTCCGCTCGTCGGCCACCCGGTAGACGCCGTCCGCCCCGGCCGTCACCCGGCGGTACTCGGGGTACGCCCGCAGCGCCTCCCCGCCGCGGGTGACGAAGTCGAGCACCCACGCCCAGTCGGCGGCGGCCAGCGTCTGGTAGGCGCGGGTGGTGCGGACCTCGGCCAGCAGCTCGTCCGGGCGGAACCCGCCGGCCAGGGCCGAGCTGACGCAGTGCTGGGCCAGCACGTCGAGCGGGTTGCGGACGGGCGGCCGGCTCTCCACCTGCCCGGCCGCCACCGCCGCCCGGGCGGCCGCCACCTCGACCAGCTCGAAGGCGTTGGTCGGCACGCACGTCACCCGGCTGGGCACGCCCGGCCGGTGGCCGCTCCGCCCGGCCCGCTGCACCAGCCGCCCCACCCCCTTCGGGCTGCCCACTTGCAGCACCCGGTCCACCGGGGCGAAGTCCACCCCCAGGTCGAGGGTGGACGTACACACCACGCACCGCAGGGTGCCGGCCCGGAGCTGGTCCTCCACCCAGTCGCGGGCCGTGCGGTCGAGCGACCCGTGGTGCAGGGCCATCCGCCCGGCCCAGTCCGGGCGGGCGGCCAGGATGGCCTGGTACCACACCTCGGACTGGCTGCGGGTGTTGGTGAACACGAGGGCCGAGTCGCCGGCGTCCACCGCCGCCACCACCTGCGGCAGCAGGGTCAGGCCGAGGTGCCCGGCCCACGGGAAGCGGTCGATCCGCGGCGGCAGGACGGCGTCGATGGCCACCGCCTTGGGCACGTGCCCGCGGAGGACGCGGCCGGGCCGGCCGGGGCCGACCAGGGTCGCCAGGGCGTCGTCCAGGTTGCCCAGGGTGGCGCTCAGCCCCCACACCCGCAGGGCCGGGGCGAAGGTGCGGAGGCGGGCCAGGGCCAGTTCCGTCAGCACCCCCCGCTTGGACCCGAGCAGCTCGTGCCACTCGTCGCACACCACGCACCGCAGCCCGGCGAACCGCTCCCGGGCGTCCGGCTGGGTGAGCAGCAGGGACAGGCTCTCGGGCGTGGTGACGAGGACGGCCGGCAGGCGGGTCTGCTGCTTCCGGCGGACCGACTGGGGGGTGTCGGCGGTGCGGGTGCCCACGTCCCAGTCCAGCCCGAGCGGGCCGAGCGGGGCGGCCAGCGCCAGGGCGGTGTCGGCCGACAGGGCGCGGAGCGGCGTCACCCACAGGACGGTGAGCCGGGCCGCCGCACCCGGGCCGTCGGCCTGGGCGTCGGCCGCCGCCCCGAGGAACGCCGCGTAGGTCTTGCCGGTGCCGGTGGCGGCGTGGATCAACCCGCTCTCGCCGGCCCGGTACGCCGCCCACGCCTCCCGCTGGAACGGGAACGGCTCCCACCCGCGGGCGGCGAACCACCCGTCCGCCGTCAGCCGGTCGGCCGGGGCGGCCACGGCGGCGGCGGGCGGGGCCTTCCGGCGGGGCGGTCGCGGCCGGGGCACGCCTCTCACGCCGCACCCCCGGCGGCCAGCAGAGCCTTGACGGCGGCCAGGGTGTCGGCCTCGGCCGGCGTCTTGTCGTGCCGCCAGCGGAGGATGCGGGGGAACCGCACGGCCACCCCGCTCTTGTGCCGACTCGACGCCTGAATGCCCTCGAACCCGATCTCCATAACCAGCTCCGGCGTCACCGCCCGCACAGGGCCGAAGGTGTCGGTGGTGTGGGCCTTGATGAACGCGTCCGCCCGCCGGATCTCGGCGTCGGTCAGCCCGCTGTACGCCTTGGCGAACGGCACCAGGGCGCCGCCGTCCCAGACGGCGAAGGTGTGGTCGGTGTACAGCCCGGCCCGCTTGCCGCTGCCCCTCTGGCTGCTCACCAGCACGGCGTCCACGCTCAGCGGGGCCACCTTCCATTTCCACCAGTCGCCCCGCACCCGGCCGACCCGGTACGGCGAGCCGCGGCGCTTGAGCATGAGGCCCTCGACTTTCCGGCCGCGGCTGCCGGCGCGGACCGCGGCGAGCTGCTCCCAGGTGTCGGCGGCGAGGACTTCGGAGAGCTGGAAGCCGGCGGCGTCGGCCGGGGCGTCGGCGAACAGGCGGCCCTGGCGAGCGGCGGGCGTGAGCCGGTCCGGCTGAGCGACCACGGACCGGACCGGCTCA
>JAYVUZ010000081.1:0-24835 GCA_043787415.1 Fimbriiglobus sp.
CAAGACCCTGTCCTGCTCCAAGTGCGACCGCAACCACCTGGGTGCCCTGTGGTACTTCATCCGCCACTACAACGCATCCCTACGCTGAGGCCACTACCCTCGGCTGCTTGGTCGTGTTCGTCGGTGTAATACTGATCTAGGTGAACCGTTCGCAGCTCTCGATAAAACGGTGCGATGGCGTTGTAGCGGCTGAGGTCGCGACTAAGGTCGGGGCTGTTTCGAGTGGCAGACACTTCGAAAGCCTGACGAAGTAGCTGCCTGCCCCAAAGAGTTGTTATGTGGTCAACGAAGTGCTGCCGCTCGTGCATCACAAGGGGTAGCACGCGGAATCGCTCCGGCCAGTTCTGCGGCTGAATCGCCTTGGCCATGTGGGCTGCGGTGACGCTGTTGAGGTGAATGGACTGAGTCCAGAAGTCGTACTGTCCGGCGGCGGCGTTGAGGTTGGGGAACGGCTGGCGTTCATTCAAAGCCTGTGTCCTGCTTCGCATCGGTGGCACTCCTAGGTAACAGACAGCGACCCAGGATTGGGGTTCGCGGTCGCTGCCCCGCGACTCGAGTTGGTAGCCGTTGTTGGCCCTACCCCAGCACCTCCGTCACCACCCGGCCGCTCACGTCCGTCAGCCGCACGTCCCGGCCGCCGGTGCGGGCCGTCAGCTTGGTGTGGTCCACCCCCAGGCAGTGCAGCATCGTCGCGTGCAGGTCGTGGACCTCCAGCCGGCCGGCCACCGCCTTGTAGCCGAACTCGTCCGTCGCGCCGAACACGGTGCCCCCCTTCGCCCCGCCGCCGGCCAGCCAGACGCTGAACCCGAACGGGTTGTGGTCCCGCCCGCCCTTGGCCCCCTGGGCGAACGGCGTCCGCCCGAACTCGCCGGCCCACACCACCAGCGTGCAGTCGAGCAGCCCCCGCCGCTTCAGGTCCGTCAGCAGCCCGGCGATCGGCTGGTCCACGGCCAGGGCGTTCTTCTCGTGCCCGCCCTTGAGGTCTTCGTGCTGGTCCCAGCGGTCGGCGTTCAGGCTCGGGCAGGTGAGTTCCACGAACCGCACGCCCCGCTCCACCAGCCGGCGGGCGAGCAGGCACTGGCGGGCGTAAATCTGCGTCTGCTTCGACCCGGCGTCGAACCCGTACAGCGCCTTCGTCTCAGCCGTCTCCCGGCTCAGGTCGGTGAGTTCCGGCACCGCCGTTTGCATCCGGAAGGCGGTTTCGGCGTTCCGCACCGCCGCGTCCAGGGCGTCCGACTCGCCCAGCCGGTCGCGGCCGAGCGTGTCCAGCGCGGCCACCAGGTCGAGCTTGGCCCGCTGCTTGTCGGCCGGGTCGTGCGGCTTCACGTTGGCCAGCAGCACCGGGCCGCGGCCGAACACCGACGCCTGGAAGCTGGCCGGCAGGAACCCGCTGCCGAAGGTGTCCAGCCCGCCCGGCGGGATGAGGCCGCCGTTGAGCACCACGAACCCCGGCAGCTCCTTCGCCACACTGCCGAGGCCGTAGCCGACCCACGCCCCGACGCTCGGCCGCCCCTGTAGGCCGCTGCCGCTGTGTAGGAAGTAGTTGGCTGACGTGTGTTCGGGGAACTTGCTGGTCATGCCCCGCAGCACGGCCAGCTCGTCGGCCACGCCGGCCAGGTGAGGGAACAGGTCGCTGATCGGCAGGCCGCTCTTGCCCCGCGGGGCGAACTGCCACGGCGACGCCATCACCCGGCCGACGCTGGCGAACTGCGTCGGCTCGACCCGGGGCAACACCTTGTGCGGGTCTTGGCCGTCGTACTTGGCCAGGAGCGGCTTGGGGTCGAAGGTGTCGATCTGGCTCGGCCCGCCGTCCATGTACAGGAAGATGACGCTCGTCGCGGTGGCCGGGTGGTGGGGGGCGGCGTGCAGGGCCGACGCGGCGACGCCGCCGAAGCCGAGGGCGGCCGAGCGGAGCCAGTCGCGGCGGGTGGGCGGGGCGAACTCGCGGCGGCACGGGAAGCCGGTCATCGGTCGGTCTCAGTCCGGTGGGACGGGCATTTCTGCCTGTCCGGGTTCGCCCTCTCCGCCGCCGTCCCGGACAGGCAGATATGCCCGTCCCACCAAAACCAGAAGCCCGCCGACTCAGCGGTACACGAACTCTTTCACGTTCACCAGCGCGTGGCCCAGCCCGGCCCAGTCGCCGGCGCTCACGAACCGCTCGCACGCCGCCCGCTCGGCGGCCGTCGGCCGGCGGGCGAACGCCCCGAGGTACAACTGGTCGATGTCCTTCACCCGCTCCGCCCACGCCGCCGCCTGCTGGTGGACGAAGTCGTCGTTCATGAGGGCCAGCGCCTGGGCCGGCACGTTGGACACGGTCCGCCGGCCGACCGGCCCGAACGGGTTCGGGGCGTCGAAGGCCAGTTGGAACGGGCTGAGGAAGTTCCGCCGCACGCTCACGTACACGGTCCGCCGGCCGGCCCCGTCGAGCGGGCCACTCACGGGTTTACCGCGGCCGTCCTGGTGCGGCCCGACGAACACCGGCACCGGCGGGCCGAACGGGGTGCGGTCGAGCCGGCCGGACAACGACAACAGTGAGTCCCGGATGGCTTCGCTCTCCAGCCGCCGCAGCCGCTGGCGGTGCAGCAGCACGTCGTCCGGGTCGGCCACCTCGGCGGCGGCCACCTCGCGGGCACTCTGCCGGTAGGTGTCGCTCAACACGATCCGGCGGATGACCTGTTTCGGCGTCTCGGTGACGAGCCGGGACGCCAGCCAGTCGAGCAGTTCCGGGTGACTCGGCGGTTCGCCGAGGACGCCGAGGTTGTCCGGCGACGGCACCAGCCCGCGGCCGAACAGGTGGCCCCAGATGCGGTTGGCGGCGGTGCGGTACGTCAGCGGCGACACCGCCGGGTCGGTGACCAGTTCCGCCAGCTCCAGCCGGCCGGTCAGCGGCTTCGTTCCGCCCAGGGCTTCCAGAAGCCGCGGTGGCACGGCGTCACCCGGTGCCTTCGGCGACCCGCGGACGAACACCCGGCCCGGCCGCGGCGTGCCCTCCCACAGCGTCAACGCGACCGGCGACCGCGGGGTGAGTTGCCCGGCCAGCGCGGCGTACCCCGTCTCCAACCGCTCGGCCTCGGCCGGGTCGAGCGGTGTCACCGGCTCCGCCGGCGGCAGCGGCGGGGCCGACTCGGCTTGCACCACGGCGGCCACCGCCAGCACCTGGCCCGGGGTCGGCCACAGTTGCAGGTGGGTCGTCTGCCCGCGGTACGCCGTCAGGTCGTGGCACTCCCACCGCCACTCGGCCCGCGGCTTCCACTCGGTCACCAGCCCGCCGTGCAGCGGGCCTTCGACCAGGAAGTGGTGCCCGACGGCGGCGTAGCTGGTGCCGCCGCCGCGTACCAGGGCGAACACCTTGCCCGTGGTGACGGTGAAGTCCGGCGTCCGTAGCACCAGCCCGGGGCGGAGGGCGTGCAGCTTGCCCGTCACCCGCTCCGGGCCGTCGATGGCGAGGGCGTCGAACAGGCGGTCCGAGACGGCGGCGGCGCGGCCCACCGGGGTCGGGTGCGGCTCGAACACCACCCCGCCGGCCGGCACCGGGCCGGTGCCCCAGCCGGGGCCGTCGGCCAGCCAGTCGCCGGGCCGGAGGTTGGCGTAATCGACCACGACCTGCAAGCCCGAAGCGCCAGCGAGGGTCCGTCGTTCGCCCCCGGTCAAACTCACCCTCGCTGGCGCTTCGAGCTTGCAGGTCCGCCGCAAGTCGCTCAGCTTGGTCGCCACCGCCCCGTCGCCCGCGGCGTCCAGCCGGGCCAGCGTCGGCACCGACGCTTCGAGCAGGGCGAACAGGCCGTAGTAGTCCTTGGCGCTGATGGCGTCGAACTTGTGGTCGTGGCAGCGGGCACACGCCACCGTCAGCCCGAGCACCGCCTTGCCGAACACGTCCAGCCGGTTGTCGAAGCGGTCCGCTTGATCTTGCCGCACGTCCACCGGCGAGTGCAGCTCCTCGCCGAGCAGCCAGAACCCGGCCGCCTCCGGCACCCCGACCCGGTCGCCGGCCAGTTGCTCGGTGAGGAACCGCTTGAGCGGCAGGTCGGCGTTGAACGTCCGGATGACCCAGTCGCGGTACCGCCAGGCGTAGGGGATGGGGAAGTCGAACTCGTGCCCGCGGCTGTCGGCGTACCGCACCACGTCCAGCCAGTGCCGGCCCCACCGCTCGCCGAAATGCACCGACGACAGGTAGCCATCGACCAGCTTCGCATATGCCGCCGGGGAAGGGTCGGCGGCGAACCGCTCGGCCTCTTCCACCGTCGGCGGCAGGCCGGTGAGGTCGAACGCCAGCCGGCGGACCAGCGCCGCCGGGTCGGCCGCCGGCGCCGGTGACAGCCCCTTGTCACTGAGCTTGGCCCGCACGAACCCGTCGAGGTCGCCGGGCGGGTCGCGGAGGGGCTGCCAGGCCCAGTGCGACGCCTTGCGGCCGGCCAGGTCGAAGGCGGCTTTCGTGGTGCTGCCGCTGTCGCCGGGCCAGGCGGCCCCGTCCCGCACCCACGCCTCGAAGTCCCGCACCACGGCGTCCGGCAGCTTGCCCGTCGGCGGCATGACGAGGTCTGGGTCGTGTCCCCGCACCGCCTTCACGAGGAGGCTGTTCTCGACATCGCCGGGCACGAGTGCCGGGCCGGTGTCGCCGCCAGCCAGGAGGGCGGCCCGGGAGTCGAGCCGCAGCCCGCCCTTGTGTTTGTCGGCGGCGTGGCACTTGTGGCAGTGTTCGACGAGAGCCGGCCGCACCTTCGCCTCGAAGTGGTCGGCCGGTCCGGCGGCGGTCGTGAGGAGCAGCAACGGGAGCATAGCTTGACGTTACCCGACCGGCGGCGGCGGGGCAACCTACGGCCCGACCACATCGCCGGCTTGCAGCTTGGGGAGGGTGCCGTCCGGGTTGGGGAGCATGATCCCACTGGCCGTGTCTCGCCTCTCGGCCGGGGTGTCCCGGTCCGGCGTCTCCAAGTGCGTTACCACCAGTACACCCACCGGCCGGCCACCGCGGACCACCCGCACGGCGGTCTGCGACTTCAGCCCGGCGGCCGGCTTAACCACTCCGCCGCCGTCGTAGAGGACGACGACCTTGCCGGCGTACCTGGCCGGCGCGGGAGTGAACGGGGCCAGTCGGTCGCGGTCGGCCGGGGCGACGGCTGCCAGCGCCTGACCGAGTGCCGTCTGGGCACGGTTGCGGGCCAGCGCTGCCCCGATCCCGACCTGCTCGCGGTTCAGCCCGCGGGCAGACCGGGCTTGGTAGTACAGCTCGGCGTCCCGGGTGTTGACATACCACTCGCGGGCGGCGGCCAGTCGGCCGGCCGGGGTGGGGTCGGCCGCCGCGACCGCCTCACACAGCTCCCGGGCGTTGGACGTCAGGTTGACCACGAACGAGCTGGCCTCCTCCTTGGGGATGGCCCCGATCTCCCGAATCTCACGATCAAGGCGGATGTACTTGCGGCCGAGGTCGATCCGCTCGTTCAACAGCCGAACCGTCGCCGGCGACAGCGGCGCCACCGATAGAGTTTCCGTTCCAGGGCCGAGCTTGGCGATCTCCACCCGCGTCTTGGCCAACTCGACCCGGTGGTTGGCGACGCTTTCCCGGTAGCGGGCGACTAGCGCCTCAGCCGCCATCCGTTCATTCTGCTGGACTCCTGCCACTTTCAATGCGTCAACGATCTGCTGCTGAGCCGCGGCCGCTTTCTCGGCCTCGCCGATGGCCCGCTCCAGTTCGTTCACCACACCCTGCAGCGCCTGTCGCTGGGCCGTCGGGTCGGCCGCCGGGGCGGGGGCGATCGGCCGTCCGCCGACGCCAGGCGGCGGACCGTCCGGCATTCCTCCCAACCCTCTGTCTTCCAGAACGGCCGGCTTCGCCGCGACCGGCGGACTGCCCCCGCCGCCCGGCCCCTGGCCGTTGGCCAGCATCAGCCCGCCGCCGGTGGCGGTCACGCCGGCCGCCACCACCAGCCCGGCCGCCCACCCCTTTGCCTTGAGCACCCACATGGCTGACACGACCTCCGTGGAAAGAATGGTTGCCGCCACCGTCGCCCCGCTGGCCGTCACCGCCGGGGCGCCCACGCCCATCACCCCGGCCGTGGCCAGCACGGCCGCATCGACGCCCCGCCCGGTCAGCCGCGTCCGCAGCAGGTCTTTGCCGTCCTCCAGCCGCCGCTTCAGGGTGCTGAGTGACAGTCCCAGCGTGCGGGCCGCTTCCGCCTGGGTGGCCCCGTCCAAGTGGCACAGCAGCACCGGCCGGCGGAGCCGGTCCGGCAGCTTCGCCAACTCCTCGTCCAGCGCCGCCAGCGCGACCCGGTCGGCGACCTCTTCGCGGGCCGTTAGGTGGTCGGCGGCGGCTGTTAGCGGGCGCTGCTGCCGCACCCGCCGGCTGGTCCGCACGGCGACAGTGTGCAGGAAGGCCGGCAGCGCCGCCGGCGACCGCACCGCCCCGGGGTTGCCGGCCAGCACCAGCCAGGTGGCTTGGTAGGCGTCCTCGGCGTCCGGCCGGTGCGGCAGCGCCCGCCGGCAGACGCCCCACACCAGCCCGCCGTGCCGCCGCACCAGTTCGTCGAGCAGCAGCGGGTCGCGGGTGCAGGCGTAGCGGGTCGCCGTCGGCCGGCGGACGGAGCTGCCGCAACAGGGCCAGCGGGGACGGCACGGGTTCCTCCTTCGCCCACAAGATAAGTGCGGCGGGGCGGCGAAGTGGGTCAGAATTCTTTCGCGCGGCCGCTCCGGTCAAAAGACCGGGGCCGGTGAAAGGCGCAGGCTAGGGGCCGGCATCTGGTATTATCGACCGGCCGGGGTGCGGGGGGGCGGCCATGCGACGCAGGGTGTTCTGTCAAGCGGTCCTGGCGGGGGTGACGACCGGCAGCGGCCCGGCCGCCGCCCAGTTCTCACTGGTCGGGCCGGAGTCGTTCGGCCGCGTGCTGGGCGACGGCAAGTTCCCCAACATTCGCCAGCCGGACGACATCAGCTGCGGCCCCACCTGCGGGAGCATGGTCCTCAAATTCTACGGCATCGAGGCCGGCATCGGGCCGCTCAAGACGAAGGCCAAGACCCAGTTCTACAGCGGCCCCGGGCCGGACGGGAAGAACGTCCGGGTCGGCCTGACCCACCCGACCGCCCTGCGGGACGCCGTCGCCGCCTACGGGCTGCCGTGCGGCGTCAACGACAAGGCCAGCCTGGCGGACGTGCGTCGGCTGATCGACGGCGGCCGGCCGTGCATCCTGCTGGTCCGCAGCGGGGCCGGCCCGGCCTGGCACTACATCACGCTGTTCGGGTACACCGCCGGCGGCGGCAAGTACAAAGTGTCCGACCCGTCCGGCCAGGTGTACGACCTGGACGCCGCCACCCTGGACAAGGCCTGGACGTTCTCGCACGACCTGGCCGGCAACGGCATCCCGGACCCGACGTGCGGGGTGTGCGGCGGGGACGGCCAGATGACCAACCTGGAGTGCGCCAACCCGCTGTGCAACAAGGGCAAGGTGAGCACCCCGTTCGGCAAGAAGGCGTGCCCGCTCGGGTGCAACGGCGGGCGGATGACCAGCAAGTGCGTGGCCTGCAAGAACGGCACGCTGCCCGACCCGTACCGCAAGCTGGTGGAGACGATAGGGGTGTCCGGGCACACCCTGATCGTGCCCGACCGCAAGCCGGCCGACCGGGTGGTGAAGGTCGAGTACACCCTCAACAACGACGCCGGCCGGGCGGTCGCGTTCGTCATGCAGCCGAGCGGCAAGAGCTACACCTTGGAGGCCGGCAAGACGTTCAAGGGGGTGTCGCACGAGGTGAACGGCAAGGCCCCGACCGTGACCATCCAGGCCACCGGCCGCACCCACAAGCTGACCGCCGGCGACCACCGCATCTACTGGTCCAAGAGTCGCAACCGGTTCGCCTTCGACCGGGACGACGACTGACCCGGTCAGCCCGGCGGGTCGGCTCGCCGGTACTCGGTCAGGAACACGCCCCGCACCGCGTCCGAATGGCTGGCCCGCACCGGCCCGCCGGCCAGGTCGAGCGTCAGCGTCACGGTGTCGTCGCCGGGACAGTTCGGGTCGTAGCACGCCACCGCCACGGCGTCGCCAGCTAACTCGTAGCCGGTGGCCAGCACCTGATGATGCCGGGGCAGCCCCCGCGGGTGCCAGCCGCCGGCCTGCACCAGCCCGAGCGGGGCCGGCAACCCGGCGTCCAGCGCCGCCCAAATCCGCGGCCAGTCGGCGGCCGTCAGCGCCCCCACCGCTGCGTCGCCCCGTCGCTGCCAGTCGTAGTACTTCAGCACGCCGAACGGCAGGTTCCAGCTCGCCAGCAGCCGCCGCCACAGGTGCGGCAGCAGGTCGTCCGGTTCGCCGGGCGGGAGTGGCATTCCGGCCAGGAACGCGTCCAGGGCGGCGAACACCATGCCGCCGCAGCAGCCGCCGCCGGGATACCGCACCGGCCCCAGCACCCGCACCCCGGGGGTGAACCCGTTGGGGAACGGGAAGCCGTGGACGGACGGTACGAACCCCGTCCGCCCCGTCATTTGAACGCCTCGTACTCCTTGCCTAGCAGCGCCGCGGCGATCTTCAGTTGCAGGATTTCGTCCGCCCCCTCATAGATGCGGCACACCCGCGTGTCCATGAGGTGCCGGCCGGGGCGGTACAGGGTGCTCCAGCCGCGGCCGCCGAACACCTGCACGGCCCGGTCGGCGGCGTCCCAGGCGGCGTTCGTGACGAAGAACTTGCACTCGGCGGCCAGCAGGTCGGCCCGCTGCTGGAGGGCTTTGTCCTTGGGCTTCGCGGCGGCCTCGTCCTTCAGCGCGGCGGCCCGCAGCAGCAGCGACTCGCTGGCCACCCGGTGGATTTCGATGTGGGCGATGTGGGCCTGCACGAGCTGGTGCTTGGCGATCGGCTTGCCGTGCTGCTCCCGCAGCTTGCTGTACTCCAGCACCTCGGCCAGGCAGTCCTCGATGACGCCCAGGCAGCCGGCGGCCACGCTCAGCCGGCCGCTCACCAGCGTACCCATGGCGATGCGGAAGCCGTCCCCCATCTCGCCCAGCAGGTTCTCGGCCGGTACGTGGGCTTCGTGCAGCTCGAACATGGCCGTGTTGGACGTGGGCATGCCCATCTTGGCCGTCAGGTTCTCCACCACGAAGCCCGGCTGGTGGCAGTCCACCACGAACGCGCTGATGCGGCGGTCCGGCCCGTCGGGCACGTCCGCCGGGTAGCCGAAGACGATACAGGCGTCGGCCACCCCGCCGTTGGAGATCAGGTACTTCACCCCGTTCAGGCGGTAGCCGTCACTCGTGCGGCGGAAGGTGGTGGTCATCTCCCGGGGGTTGCTGCCGGCGTCCGGCTCGGTCAGCCCGAAGGCCAGCACGCACTCGCCGCGGGTCGCCTTCGGCAGGTACTTCTGCTTGAGCGGTTCGCTGCCCCAGGTCTGAATCGGGTACGCGCCGATGCTCAAGTGGCCGCTGAAGAAGGTGCGGGGGCCGGTGCCCTCCCGGCCGATGCGGGCCAGGGCGGTGAAGTAGCTGACGGCGTCGGCCCCCCGGCCGCCGTACTTGGGGTCCACGTTCATGCCGAGCAGGTCGTGCTTCTTGGCCAGCTTGGGCAGCTCGGCGTTGTACTGGTGCTCGACGTAACACAGCTCTTCGATGGGGCGAAGCTCGTCACAAAACGCATTCACGTCGGCGTGCAGCTTGGCGGCGTCGAACGGCATGGGTCGGCTCCGACACGGGGCGGGAGGGGTGAGGGAATTGTACCGGGCCGCGTCACCCGGGAGGACAGAGTGTTCCCGACGGGATACCGAGTAGACGACGGCAGTAGTTGGCCAGCTCCTTCAGCCCTAGCTTCGTGATCGCGTCGAGCCGTGCCGGCCGCTTCACAGCCCAGCAGATCGCGGCGGCCGCGACCGCTTCGTCCCGGCGGAGCAGTTCGAGCAGGAACAGCTCCGGGTGAATCGGCTCGACCCCGCTCGGCACAAGCGAGGCGACCGGAAGGTGACGGAGGTTGAACGTCACCAGCGTGTTGGCCCCGCCGGCGATAGCGGCCACGAGAACATGCCGGTCACCCGCATCGGGAAGCGTCAGCGCGGGCATCAGATGTTCGTAGCCGGCCACGACCGCGGACGGGAAAATGCGGTCCATCGCATCCCGACGACGTTCCAGTTCACCCAACGCGGTATCGGGGTGTCGTCGCTGCCGCCCTCGAATCCACTCGGCATGGATGTCCGCCTACCAGAGCGGCCGGTAAGCGTCCACCAGTGCCACATCGAGTAGGAGGTCAGACAGGCTGAGCGGGAATAGGACGTTGGCGTCGAGCAACGCGACCCGCATGTTCAATCCTCAAACCCAAGTGCCGCTTGGACGCGGTCGAGTTCGGTACGTGCGGCCTGCCGCTCGGCGGCGAGCACTCGGCGGTACTCGTAAAGGTCGCCGACCCGCACCCCGTGTCCGGCGTCCGGCACGATGCCGTCGGCAACCAACTTGCGGGTGGCGTCAAGTGGGAGGTTGAGGAAATCGGCCGCCGCGGGCACGCTCAGGATCGTGTCGAACGGCAGGCAGGCGACCGGCCGTCCGGCCCGTAACCGGGCATGGACCTCGGCAACCAACTCGGCCCCGGAGAAGACGCATTCGCAGAGCGCAGGCGACGTCGGGTTGTACACGTACACCTCGCCCGTCAGATGCGGTGCGGGAGCGCGGCTCGTCGACATTGGGCACCTCACTCAGGGCAGTTCTATTCTGCCATACCGCTGCCGCAACCGCCACCCTACAGGCCCCACGCCGGCGGCAGGCGGGACCAGTCGGCCAGGTCCGGCAGGGCCACGTCGGCGTCGGTCAGCTCGTGCAGCGGGTGCCACCCCGTCGCCACCGCCAGCACGTTCGCCCCGACGGCCCGGGCGCACCGCACGTCCAGCGGGGTGTCGCCGACCACCCACACGTCCTCCGGGCGGAAGTCGGCGTGGCCCCGCAGCGCCGCCACCGCCGCCCGGGCCACGTCGTCCCGGTCCTCGTGGTCGTCGCCGAACCCGCCGCCGAGGGGGAACGAGTCCCACAGGTCGAAGTGCGCCAGCTTCCGCTCGGCCCCCCGGCGGACGTTGCCGGTGAGCAGCCCGAGCCGCACGTCGGCCCGGCCGCGGAAGCGGGCCAGCAGTTCCCGCACCCCCGGGCACACCTCGCCGCCGACGGCCGCCAGCCGCCCCGGCAGGCGGGCCAGGTAGCCGTCCACGAGGCGGTCCTGGTTGGCCGGCGACGGGTCGAGGTCGTGGGCCGTCAGCAGGTCGCGGCCGATGGCCCGATCGGTGCGGCCGCTGTACGGCACCTCCCGGCCGCCCAGCGACACGCCGAACTCTTCGCACAGGGCCGCTTCCATCGCCGCCTTGCCGGCGCCGCCGGCGCGGACCAGGGTGCCGTCGATGTCGAACAGGAGGATCAGCATGGGGACAGTTTATGGCTTGCATCGCCGCCGGGGCATCGGTATGCCGCCGGACGGACTTGAGCCAACTTTGCGAGGGCGGACCCATGCGGATGCAGGCACTCGGGCTGGCGGCGGCCGGCGGGCTGGTGCTGGCCAGCGTCGGCCACTCGGACGGCCCGGCCGACCCGCGGGCGGCGGCCGCCGAGGCGGCCCTGCGGCCGGTGGCCTACCTGTACGGCGGCACCCAGACCGTCACCGCCCAGGAACTCGGCGAGTTCCTGATGGCCCGCGGCGGGGCCGACAAGCTGGACCTGCTCATCAACCGGGTGATCATCGAGCGGGCGGCGGCCAAGCGGAACATCGCCGTCACCGACGCCGAGATGACGGCGGCCCTGGAGAACGACCTCAAGGGGTTCGGGTTCGACAAGGGCCAGTTCGTCAACGTGGCGCTGGCCAGCCGCGGCAAGACGCTCTACGAGTGGATGGAGGATGTCATCCGCCCCCGCATTCTGCTCAGCAAGATGTGCCAGGAGCAGGTGAAAGTGACGGACGAGATGCTGAAGGTGCAGTACGAGCGGCTGTACGGCGAGAAGCGGCGGGTCCAGCTCATCCTCTGGCCGAAGGGGGACGACCTGCAGGCCATCCTGAAGACGTGGGAGAAGCTCCGCGGCAGCCAGGAGGAGTTCAACCGGGCGGCCCGGCTGCAGGCCAACCCGGCCCTGGCCGCTGCCGCCGGGCACGGCAAGCCGATCTGCCGGTACATGCCGGCCGAGGAGCGGATCGTCGAGGAGACGGCCTTCCAGCTCAAGCCGGGCGAGGTCAGCCAGATCCTTAACACCCAGCTCGGGTACGTGTGCATCAAGCTGCACGAGGTGATCCCGCCGGCCGCGGACGTGGACATGGCCAAAGTGACCGAGGGGCTGCGGCACCAGGCGTTCGAGGAGGCGCTGAGCGTCGAAATCCCGAAGTGCTTCGGCGAGCTGAAGGCGGCGGCCAAGCCGGAGGCGGTGTACAAGGGGCCGAGCCAGTGGGTGGCGCCGGCGGGCAAGAAGTAGGGCGGGCACCGTCCGTGCTCGGATCTGGTGGCACGGGCCTCCAGCCTGTGCTGACGTCTGCACAGGCTGGAAGCCCGTGCCACCAGAGCGGAAGTCACTTGCACTCGCCCGCGACGCGGGCCACGTCTGCGATCTGCTCCGCCGTCAGCTTCGCCGTCGCCACGTTGGCCGTCACCTTCTCGCGGACGAACACCAGGGCCGTCACGTCAGCGTCGCGGCTCAGGGTGTACGCCGGCGGCCCGCCGACGCCCTCGTACACGCCGACCGGCAGCTTCAGCCCCTGGCCCTGTGCCCAGCGGGCGACGCCGTCCAGGTCCGCCGTGTCGGCCAGCACCGTCAGCCAGGTCTTGAACCCGTCGGTCCGGCGGGCCGTCTCGGCGTCGAGTTTGGCCAGCAGTTGGCCGAGTTCCGGGCTGAGGGTGCGGGCGAACACCACGCACGCCGGCTTGGCCGCCTGGTCGCAGATGTAGCACGTCTGCTGGCCCCGCTGCGGGCCGGTGGCCACTAGAAAGCTGTACGGCCCCGGCCGCTTGCCGACCGGCACCCCGGACTTGAGCGGGGCGGGGTCGGCAGCCAAGGCGAACAGGAGGAGGGCGGTCATGCGGGCACCTTCTTGCGGCGGCGGGCGGGCTTGGCGGGGGCGGCGGCCGGGGGCAGCACGTCGGCAAGCGTAACACCCAGGGCGAACAAGCTGCGGAAGAACTGGTCGAGGGTGATGGGGAAGCCGCCGGCGTCGATGTCGGCCACCTGCTTGACGGTCAGCCCGGTCCGTTTCGCCATCTGGCGGCGAGTCAGCCCGAGCCGGTCGCGGGCGCGTTGAAAGGCCCCCACTAGTCGCACCTGAAGGTCAACCAGTTCCCGCTCTTCGGGCGTCAGCCCGAGCCAGTCGTACGGGTCGATGGCGACGTACCCGGCCGCCTCCAGCCGTGCCCGCTTATCGGGGTCCATGTTAGCCTCCTTCGGCCATGTCGCGGTCGTACCGGGCGAGCCGTGTCCGACAGGCGGCGACCACCGGGTTGGGGGTTTGTGGCGTCGTCTTGGCGAACACGTCCACGACCAGGACGGCGTCCGGATCCGGCCGGACCATGACCCGCCAGTTGTGGTCTTCGTCCGGCACCCGGAGTTCCAGACAGCGAGGGCCGACGCTCGGCATCGGCCGGGCGTGGGGCATGCCGACGCGGCCGCCCTGTTGCAGGATGCCCAGGAAGCGCCCGGCCTCCAGCCGGGCGGCGGCGGTGAACGGCGGCGTCTTGATCGCCCCGCTGAGGAATCGCACCGGCTTCTCGTTCACCCCCGGCCCCCCGCGTTCCGCCGGTCCGGCCTCGCTGCTATACTGTACCCCATTCACAACCGTCGGGCAGGGGACCGGGGTCTATGGCCGGGCACAGTCACAGCGCCAACATCGCCGTCCGCAAGGGCAAGCAGGACGCCGCCCGCGCGCGGGTGTTCAGCAAGCTGGCCCGGTACATCATGATCGCCGCCAAGCACGGCGGCGGCGACCCGGACACCAACCTGCGGCTGCGGTACGCCATCGACAAGGCCCGCCACGTGTCCATGCCCAAGGACAACATCGAGCGGGCGGTGCTCAAGGGCACCGGCGACCTGGAGGGCGTGTCGTACGAGGAGATCGCCTACGAGGGGTACGGCCCCGGCGGCGTGGCCATCCTGATCGAAACGCTGACCGACAACCGCAACCGCACCAGCGGCGAAGTGCGGCTGCTGTTCGACAAGGCCGGCGGCAACATGGGGGCCATCGGGTCGGTCGCCTACCTGTTCGAGCGGAAGGGGCTGATCGTCCTCGACGCCAAGGCGTACCCGGACGAGGACACGGTCATGACGGCCGCCCTCGAAGCCGAGGCGGACGACGTGCAGCGGGCCGGCGACGTGTTCGAGGTGACCACCGACCCGACCCGGTTCGACGCCGTCCGGCAGAAGCTGCTCGCCGCCGGGTTCGAGCCGCTCGAAGCGGAGATCAAGCAGCTCGCCAAGACCGGGGCGGCCGTGGAAGTCGAGACGGGTCGCAGAATCGCCCGGCTGATCGACGCCTTCGACAACCACGACGACGTTCAGAACGTGTACACCAACGCCGAACTGACCGCCGAAATGCTCGACGGCTGAGCTACAACTGACGGTATCGCCCCGCCCATGAACGACCTGCTCCAGGCGGCCGGCTACGCCGCCATCGTGTACCTGATTTTTAACTACCTGATCACCTTCGGCAGCGGCCGGCCGCTGGTCGAGTGGATCAACCCCGGCCGGCGGTTCCTGCCGCTGCTAGCCGCCGTCCTGCTCGGCGGGGCGTTCTCGTCACTGCGGTACGCCAAGGCCCGCCACCAGGTGCCCGTCCTCGACCTGCTGCACGACCTGATCGGCAAGGAGCAGGCCAAGCCGGAGGTGGTCGGGGCGGTGTCGCTCATCACGTTCGGGCTGGCCATTCTGCTCACCTGGCTGTGGTGCTGGCTGTTCCTGCCCCGCAGCCCGCGCACCTTCTCGCCCAACCCCAAGGACGTGTTCAAGGAGTACAGCCGGGCGGTGCGGCACTACGTCCGCTGGGCCGGCGGGCTGGACTTCGCCGCCCTGTACCGGGTGCGGGCCGGCGAACTGGAGTCGATGGCCGAGGCGTGTTCCGAGCGGGACGTGCGGCGGGGGCTGGCCCGGCTGCCGGCCGGGGCCGGCCCGGTGACGGCCGTCGCCGGCCAGAAGGACGCCTGGCGGGCGTTGGCCGCCGACCTGGTCAAGCGGTGGCCGGACCTGGACGCCCTACTGCGGCCGGCCCACCAGGGGAAGAACGTCGCTATTAGTTTCGACGTGCGGTACGGGGCGTTGTACGCCGAGATGATCGACGAGGAGCCGGACCCGGCCGGCGGCCAGCCGGTCGGCGTGTTCCTGTTCGCCGCCTCGCTGAACGAACACGAGGTCAAGTCGCTGTCGGCGGCCAAGCACTTCACCCTGCTCGGGCAGGCGGTGCGGCACGTCCGGTCCGGGGTGGCAGTCGGCTGAGCCGGTGGGTACGCTGAACGGTATGATGCCGCTCGCCCTCCTGCTGCTGGCCGCCGAGCCGGACGCCCTCCGCCGGTACGACCACCCGTACGCCGCCGCCGCCGGCGAGACGCTCCGGCTGGACTTCGTGTCCCCGCCCGGCCCCGGCCCGTTCCCGCTGGTGGTGTGCCTGCACGGCGGGGCGTGGAAGGTGGGCACCCGCAAGGAGCTGAGCCGGCCGGTGGCGTGGGTGGACTTCGGCCTGGTCGGGGCGCTGCCGCGGCCCGAGCCGATCTGGCCCGGCCGGCGGCCGTCCGGCCAGAGCCTGCTCGACATCTTCGCCGAGAAGGGGTACGCCGCCGCCAGCGTCGGCTACCGGCTGGCCCCGCAGCACAAGTTCCCGGCCCACGTCGAAGACGCGGCCACGGCCGTGCGGTACCTGCGGGCGCACGCCGCCGAGTTCCGCATCGACCCGGCCCGGGTGGCGGCGTGCGGGTTCTCGGCCGGCGGCCACCTGGCCAACCTGCTGGGCACGTCGGCCGACACGGTGCCGGAGTTCGCCGGCACGCTGTACCCGGAGCAGTCGGCGAAGGTGACGGCGGTCATCAACTTCTTCGGCCCGGCCGACCTGACCCTGTACGAGGAGACGCCGGGGGTGGAGCGGGCGTCGCTCGGGCCGGTGTTCGGCGGCGACCCGGCCGGCCGCCACGCCCGCTACGTGCAGGCGTCGCCGGTGACGCACGTCGGCAGTCGCAGCCCGCCGTTCCTGCACTTCCACGGCACCGCCGACCTGCTGGTGCCGATGCTGCACAGCGAACGACTTCACGCCCGGCTGAAGGAGGCCGGCGTGGAGAGCGAGCTGGTGGTGATGAAGGGCCGCGGGCACGGCTGGTTCGGCCCGGAGCTGATGGACAACCTGGACCGCGGGGTGAAGTTCCTCGACCGCCACCTGAAGGCGAAGCCGTGACGGCGACCGCGATCGTCTTGGCGAGCGGCCGGCGTGCTCCTCGCCGCCCTGGTGATGCACGGCTGCCACGGCCCGGACGACGACCACGAGCCGACCGCCGTTCCGCTCCGGGAGAACGCCCCATGACCCGCGCCCTGCTGGTGGCCGCCCTGGCGGCGACTGTCGCCCTGCTGCCGGCCCCGGCCCCGGGGTGCGGGCTGGTGTCGCCGGCCGGCGGGTCCACTGTCGCCGTCGGCGAGGTGGCCGTCGTCATCTGGGACGACGCGGCCGGGGTGGAACACTTCACCCGGTCGGCCCTGTTCCGCGGCACCACGGCCGGCTTCGGGTTCCTGGTGCCGACCCCCGGCCAGCCGACCCTGGCCGACGCCCCGGGGCCGATCAGCGACCGGCTGGAGGCGCTGACGGGGCCACGGGTGGAGGCCCGCAAGCGGCTGGCCGAGTTCGGCTGCGGCGCCCCCCGAAGCACCTTCGCCACGGTCGGGGCCGCCATGCCGGCCGCACCAGCGGTGCAGGTGGTGGAGCGGCGGCGGGTGGGCGACTTCGACGCCGCCGTGCTGAAGGCCAACGACCCGGCGGCGCTGGGCAACTGGCTCGGGGCCAACGGGTTCGCCAGCCGGCCGGCGGTCACGGCCTGGCTCGGCGGGTACACGGCCGACGGCTGGCACCTGACCGCGTTCAAGCTGGCCAACAACCCGGCGGCGGCGGTCAGCGGCCACCTGAAGGCGGTGCGGATGAGCTTCCCGACCGAACGGCCGTACTACCCCTACGACGAGCCGGCCGCCGCCCCCGGCCCGCGACCGCCCGGCCTGCGGGGGTTCAAGCTGTTCGTGCTGGCCCCGGCCCGGATGGTCGCCCTGAGCGGCCCGGCCCGCGGGGCGTTCGCCGTGCCAGAACTGCAGGCCGCCTGGGCCGGGCCGGTGGACGGGCCGGTGGTGGAGGCGACGGCCGTCGCCTGTGGCCTGACCGCCGCCGACGCCGCCAAGTTGGCCGGGCGGGCGTGGACGCTCACCGAGTTTGAAGACCCGTATGGACGGCGGACGCCCACCGACGTGTACTTTCGCCCGTCTCCGGACCCGTCGCCGGTGGAGCGGCCGCCGATCGTCATTTACGAGGACCTGTACTGGCCGTACTACGCCATGGCGGGCGGGTTCGTGGTCGGCGGGCCGATGGTGTTCTGGGTGTTGTGGCGGACCATCCGGCGGGCCATCCGCCACCTGCCGGCGGCGCCGCTGGATTGATAGGATGCGTGCATGGCTCCGATCACCGCCGAGACGCTCCGGGCATACCTGAGCGACGCCCTGCCGGACGCCGAGACGGCGGCCGTCGAGCGGGCGCTCCGCGACGACCCGGCCGTACAGGCGCAGTTCGGCGAAGTGCGTCAGGGGGAGGACCGGGGTGAACACTCGGTCGGGGCCGTGTGGCGGCGGGAGCGGCTGAGCTGCCCCGGCCGCGAACAACTCGGGACGTACCTGCTCCAGGCGCTCGACCCGGACCTGGCGGACTACATCCAGTTCCACCTGGAGACGGTCGGTTGCCCGTTCTGCCTGGCCAACCTGGACGACCTCCAGAAGCTGCACGCCGAGCCGCCGGCCCCGCGGGCGGCCCGCCGCAAGCGGATCGTGGAGAGCAGCGCCGGCGTGCTGAAGTAGGGCACGCTTCAGCGTGCCGTTTTCGTGACGACGGCACGCTGAAGCGTGCCCTACGAGGTGTGCATGGCGTTCGCCGACCGGCTGGCCGAGGCCGTCCGCCGCAAGGGGCCGTTGTGCGTCGGCATCGACCCGCGGTGGGAGTCACTGCCGGCCAAGCTACGTGACGACCACCCGCCCCAGGCAGCTTATGCCCGCTTCATCACCCGCGTGCTGGAACTGGTCGAGCCGTTCGCCGGCGTGGTCAAGTTCCAGTCGGCCTTTTTCGAGGGCTGGGCGGGCGGGGTGGACGTGCTGCGTGACGAATTGGAGGACGCGCACGGTCAAGGTTTCGTTTCGATCCTCGACGCCAAGCGGGGCGACATCGCCAGCACGGCAGATGCTTACGCATCGGCAGCCTTCAACCACTTCGCTGCCCACTCGCTGACCGTCAACCCGTACCTCGGCGAGGACGCCGTCCAGCCGTTCATCGCCGCCGCCCGGAAGTCCGACGGCGGGCTGTTCGTGCTGGTCCGCACCAGCAACCCCGGCGGCGGCCTGTTCCAGAACCTGGTGTGCGACGGCAAGCCGCTTTACCGTCATGTCGGCGACGCGGTGGCCCGGTGGAACGCCCCGACCGTCGGCGCCTGCGGCCTCGGCGACATCGGGGCCGTGGTCGGTGCCACCCACCCGCGGGAACTCGCCGAACTGCGGGAAGCCCTGCCGGACGTGTGGTTCCTGGTGCCCGGGTACGGTGCCCAGGGCGGCACCGCCGCCGACGTGCGGGCCGCGTTTCGGGCCGACGGCCTCGGTGCGGTGGTCAACAGCAGTCGCGGGGTGACGTTCCCGTTCCACCCGGACGACCCGCAGTGGGAGGCGAAGATCGTTGAAGCGGCGAAGCGGGCGCAGGCCGAGCTGACGGCCGGCTAGCTCGGCCGCTCGGCCGCCCCGGGCAGTCCGGGGAAGTCGGCCGGCAGGTCGAAGGCGGTGGTGATCAGCCCGTCCGTCAGGTTGTCTTTTGTCCACACCGTACTCGGCGGCGGCGGCCGGACGCCGCGGGGGGTGCGGGTGGCCTTCAGGTCGGCCCGCACCTCCTCCATGAGTTCGTGCAGCCGGAACGCCCGCACCCGGCCGCCGTCCGTCTTGTCCACCTCGGCCAGCCCGTCCCGGATCCGCTGCTGCACGGCCGGCCGGTGCGGCAGGAACGGCGAGCAGGCCCGTAGCGCCCCCTCGTACAGGCGGAACGCCCCGACCGGGTCGCCGTCGTTGTACAGCCCGGCCCCGAGGTTGTGGACCTCCTTGAGGATGGCCAGGGCGGTGGAGTCGAGGGCGGTGGGCGTCATGGGGGCGTGGCTCGCCGGGGGTGAGGCCATTCTAGCTCACGAGTCGGGGTTGCAACCGCCACCCGCCGGCGGCTAGCATGTCGCCGCTGTACCCGATTCCCCTGGCCCGGACGCCGTGGCGGACAAACTCACCCCGCTCCTGCTGACCGCCCTGGCCCGGGCGGCGACCGCCCCGGCCGGCAGCCCGCTCACCGGCCCCCGGGCGACCGGCCTGTTCCCCAACACCGCGGCGGCCAAACCAGCCATGACCAAAGCCGTCGCCGACGGACTGCTCGCCCCGGTCGCCGCCGAACGCTACGCCGCCACCCCGGCCGGCCTCGACTTCCTGGCCCGCCAGGGCGACCCGAAACAGGTGCTGGACGACTTCGTGCGGGTGCTGGAGAGCCGGGAGACCGAGGTCGCCGGGCTGGTCACCACGGCCGGCCGGCTGGCCGACGAACTCCGCGGCCTGAAGGCGGTGGTCGGCCGCCTCGCCCCCAACGGCAAGCCGGCCCCGCGGCCGTTCGACCCGGACGAACTGGCCGACGCCACCCTGGCCCGGCTGACGGACTGGGGCCTGAGCGCCGCCGCCGGCCAGGACTGCCCGCTGCCGGACCTGTACCGCGCCCTGGCCTGCCGGGAGGTGCCGCCGACCGTCGGGCAGTTCCACGACGCGCTCCGCGGCCTGCACGCGGCGAACAAGGTCTACCTGCACCCGTGGACCGGCCCGCTGTACGCCCTGCCGGAGCCGAGCTTCGCCCTGCTCGTGGGGCACAACGTCGCCTACTACGCGAGCCTCCGGTAAGTCCGGCCGGCCACACAACGAGCCACACCGCCCAGGGAAGGACTCCCATGACCGCGACCCTGACCCGTGACATCTCGGCGCTGCGTCGCGCCGGGAACCCGTTCCGCAACTACTTCGCCCGCAACCCGGACGACGAAGCCTGCGGCCGGTGCCACGTGCCGGAGCTGTACGCCGCCGAGCGGGAGCTGCTGCTGGCGGTCATCGACCTGTACCGCTACGACGACACCGCCCGGCCGGCCGTGGTGCCCATCCTCGGCAACAAGGGGGCCGGCAAGACGCACCTGCTGCACAGCGTCAAGCACGGCGGCGGCGGCGGCCGGTGGCAACTGCTGGTGACGCCCGGGGTGTACCAGAAGGACACCGACTTCCCCGAGTACCTGCTGTTCCAGATCATCGACACCCTACTCGGCGGCGGCAAACAAGCGGGCGGCCGGCCGCTCGACTACATCGGCCAGCAACTGGTGCGGCGGCACCTGGCGGCGGCGCTGCGGGAACTCACCCCGGACGACAAGATCGAGCTGTTCCCGCCGCCGGGCATCGGCCGCTGGGGCCGCCGGCTGGGGCTGGGCAACACCCAGGCGGCCGAGCGGGCCGAGTGGCTGGCCGACACCCTCGCCGGCACCGCCGGCGTCAACGGGCTGCCGATCCCGCTGACCCAGGCGCTGGCGGACGCCGGGCTGCCGCCGGACCGCGCGTTCCAACTGGTGGTCCGTCACGCCGGCCGCACCGACACCCACGACGCCGCCGGCCAGATGCGCCGCAGCCTGCTCAGCGGCTTCGCCAAAGCCGTGCTCATGCGGGACGAAGCCGAGCTGGCCGGGTTCCTCACCTACGGGTTCGCCGAACTCGAATACCAGGTGCGGCCGGGCCGGCAGGAGCTGGTGCAGAGCCTGTTCGGGGCGCTCATGGGGCTGCTCCGCGGGTTGCGCATCCCGGTGGTGGTGGCCTTCGACCAGCTCGAAGACCTGCTGCTCGCCCGCCGCACCGACGACGCCCACAAGACGGCCGAGGCGTTCTTCGCCGGCATCGTGCAGGTCATGCACCGCATCGACGGGCTGTGCTTCCTGGTGTTCGCCGAGCGGGGGCTGTGGAACCGCTTCGTGCCCAGCCTGGACGGGTACATCCAGGACCGGCTGAACAACCCGGTCCATGTGCCGCGGTTCGGCACGGTGAAGGCGGTCCGCCTCGAAGCCCCGTCCGCGGACCTCGTGCGGCGGGTGGTGGAGGCCCGGCTGCGGCCGGTGCTGGACGAGGTGCCGGACGGCCAGAGCCTGCCGGACACCCACCCGTTCAGCGACGAGCAGATCGGCCGCGTGGCCGCCACCGAGCCGACCCTGCGGGACATGCTCCAGCAGTTCCGCCACCTGTTCGACCACCTGGTGTACGACGAGCCGGAACCGGCCCCGGTGACTAACCGCATCGCGGCCGTCGTGGAGCCGGAGCCGACGTTCGCCTCGCCGGCGGTCGGCGTCGCCGACTCGTTCCCCGAGTTCATGACGCCGACGGACAAGCAGAACCGCATCGACGCCCTGCTCGGCAAGGCCGACCTGGAGGCGGCGGCCGTCACCTTCAAGGCGGTGGACATCGTGCCGGCGGCCCCAGCCGCCAACCTCGGCGACCTGTGGGACCAGGAGGTGCGGGCCGCCCGCCGCCGGCTGGAGCCGGACGGCGCCCTGACCGGGGCGACGCGGGAGCTGCAAGCGGCGCTCGGCAGCTTCCTGAGCGTCTGCCACGAGCACGGGGTGAAGGTCGGGGCGTGGCGGCTGCAGCACGTCGTGCCCGAGTGGCCGTTCGGCGAACACCCGACCTACGGGGCGGTCAGCCTGGCGCACTGGGCGTGCAAGGACGGCCCGCCGTGGCGGGTGGCCGTCGGCCTGTTCCTGGCCCGCGGCGCCGGCAAGCCGAAAGACCTGGAGGTGAAGCTCGGGGCCATGAGCGTCGAGCCGGCGACCGTCGATCACCTCATCCTGCTGCGGCCGGAAGACGACCTGACGCTGACCGGCAAGAGCAAGACGCTGTGGGCCGAGGCGCAGAAGGCCGGCAAGCACGCCCGGCTGGAGCCGCTGGCGCTCGACGGCTTCGCCACGGTGGCGGCGTTCCCCCGCTGGCTGGCGGCGGTGCGGGAGGGGTTGCCGGCGGGAGTGCCGCTGCCCAACCTGGCCGACCTGATCCAGGAGAAAGCCGAGCGGCTGCTCGAACAGGTGTGTATGCCGGTGACGTGACCCGGGCGGGTATACTGGCAGCGGAGGTGACGCATGAGTACGGTGCTAGACCGGCCGGCCCCGGCGGCGTGGGCGGACGAGGATGACGGCGATGAGCGGTACGAAATCCTCGACGGCGTCCGCGTGGAGCTGCCGCCAATGAGCGCGAGTAATGCAGTGCTGGCCGGCCGGCTGGCCCGGCGGATGAGCAACTTCGCCGACCCGGCCGGGGTCGGCGAGGCACACCCGGATGTGTTGATCAAGCTGCCGCTGCTGCTCGACCGGAACCGCCGGCCGGACGTGGCGTTCGTGCCGTACAGCCGCTGGCCTCGGGACCGGCCCGTGCCCCGCGGCAACGCCTGGGAAGTTCTGCCCGACCTGTGCGTCGAATTCGTCAGCCCGACCGACCGGGCGAACGACGTGCGAGAGAAGGTGGCCGAGTACGTTGCCGCCGGGGTGCGACTGGTGTGGGTGCTGTATCCGGAACTCGGTCTAGCCGACGTGTACGAGGCGGCCGACCGCGTGCGGGTGCTGACCCGGGCCGACAGCCTGGACGGCGGGCCGGTGCTGCCCGGGTTCACGCTGCCGCTGGCCGAGCTGTTCCCGCCGCCCGGGTGATGGCCATGCAGTCACCATCAAAGAAGAGATCAGTTCCATGCCCGCCTTCGCTCCTCTGCCTTTTTTTGTAAGCGGTGAGCGTGACAAAGACGTTGGTCAGCTATGCGAAGTGCTGGAAGAGTACGGGCGGCGGTGTCAGTTCACCGCCCGTTGGGTCCGGCCATCCCGTGCTGACTTTGACCCCACACAACATGCAGGCCTGATCGTCCTCGGGGACACCGAGGATTATTGGGCCACAGACAAGCGGCATGACCGCGAGCGGGCGTGGACCGTTGCCGCTTTGGACAGCGGGCGGCCAGTACTCGGTATCTGCTTCGGTGCCCAGCTCTTAGCGTCTTGCCGGCACAAGAAGCGACGCGGTAGTGGACTTAAATCTTTGTCCAGTCAACACAACGGTGTGTGCCCAGTTGAACTCACCGAGGAGGGACAAGCTGATCCAGTGACCGCCCCACTCGCCAATTGGCCGTTTGCCTCGATGTCTCATGTCGATTCATTTCAGGAGCCGGCCGGAGCGACCGCACTCGTCTGGTCAGGCGGCGGGATCGCTCGCCACTGCGAGGCGTTTCGGGTCGGCCCACCGTCAGCCGCGACATACGGACTTCAGTTCCACCCGGAGCCAACCCGCGAGATGATCGTAGGAGAGAAGTGGTTTGACCCCATGCCGGGCGAGGACGAGTTGGGACGAACGGTCGCAACCGGCCGGGCAGTGCTACGAGCCTGGGTAGTGTTGGCGATCAGCCGTCTAGTAGAGTCGTCGAGCTGATTCATCATTTTGCCGCCTTGCGCTACCGGCCACCGACCCGCCTCATTATGGCTGGAACTCGACCCCCGCCATCCGGCCGCCGCTGCCGAACAGGTTGCCCACGTAACTGTCGTTCTTCCCCCGCTTATACGCCCACAGGTAGATGGTGGTGTCCGCCGGCTTGATCTCGACGTACTTGTCCTTGTCGGTCGAGAAGTAGCCGTACCCGGCCATGCCGACGGTCGGCACGCCCTGCCGCTTGGCGAACGCGCCGGCCGGCGCCCACCCCCGGGTGCCGGTCAGCCCGCTGTTGCAGCCGGACAGGATCAGCCGGCCGCCGGCCGCCCACGGCAGCACCGGCAGCGACTGAATCTCGGCCTGCGTAAGAGTGCCGTCGTCCCCCCCGCCGGGCTTGAACTCCAGCCCGGTCGAGTCGCCCCCCTTGGACGAGTGCGAGAACACCTGGCCGAGCACCACCCGGGCGTTGGCCGTCCGCGCCCGCAGGGCCACCGCGTCCCAGGCCCGCTTGAAGTCGGCCTCGGTGGCCACCACCTCGGTCAGCACCGGCCGGTTGCCGCACTCCTGGGCCACCCAGGTGGCGGCGGCCCGCTCGAACGCCCGGTCCGGCACCTTGTAGTAAATGGCGAAGCAGAGTTCGTTCGGCACGACGGCCCCCGGGCGGTTCGGCAAGTCCTTCCGGTTGGAGCGACGCGGCGACCGCCGACCGGACACGAATCGGGCGACCCGCCGCCGGATTCGCGTGATGCGCCGGGCGTGTGGTCGGCACTAATAGGGCATGACCCGCCCGCCCCCCGGCCGCGTGCCGGACGCCGAGTTGCTGCGTCGGTTCGCCCGCCACCGGGACGAGGCGGCGTTCGAACTGCTGGTGTGGCGGTACGACCGCTTGGTGCGGGGCGTCTGCCGCCGTACCGCCGGCGACCACCACGCCGCCGAGGACGCGGCGCAGGCGGCGTTCCTGCTGCTGGCCCGCCGGGCCGACCACGTCCGCGACCCGGCGGCACTGCCGGGGTGGCTGGCTCGGGTGGCGTATCGGTGTGCGGTCAAAGCCCGGGCGAGCGGCCGACCTGGAACTGTTCGCCGCCCTGGATGCCGAGCTGGACCGCCTCCCCGACCGCCTGCGACTGCCCGTGGTGCTGGTGCATCTGGACGGCCGCA
>JAYVUZ010000082.1:0-63186 GCA_043787415.1 Fimbriiglobus sp.
CGGTCCGGTCCGGGAACCCCCGGACCGGACCGGCTCACGCCGGCCGCTCGCCAAAAACCACGCCTCTACTCCAGCAGCAGGGTCGGCTCCCAGCCGACCCGCTCGGCGTTCGCCCGCAGCTTCTCCAACGCCCGGTTTTGAATCTGCCGCACCCGCTCCTTGGAAATCCGCAGCAGATGACCGATCTGCCGCAGGCTGTGGGTGCCGCTGCCAGTCAGCCCGAAGCGGAGGTCCAGCACCCGCCGCTCGCGGGGCCGCAGGTTGTCCATCAGGAACCGCAGGGCCTCTTGCCGCTCGTTGTTCTCGTGCAGCGTCAGCGTCTGGGTGTCCGGCATCGCCTCCGTCAGCTTGAAGTCGCTGTCGTCGTCGAGGACGGCGTTCAGGGACACCGGCGTGCGGGTGGCCGTCTGGAGGTGGGCCAGGTGTTCCAGGCTGCTGCCGGTGCGGGCGGCCAGCTCGGCCGGGCTGGGCAGGTGCTTGCCGCCGTGGGCCAGCGCTTCGCTCTCCTGCTGAAGCAGCCCCAGCTCTTGCAAGTGGTGGGGGGACAGGCTGACCAGGTGGCTCTGCCGGGCGACGGCGATCTGGAGCGTCTGTCGGATCCACCAGGTGGCGTAGGTCGCCAGCCGGGTGCCGTGGCTCACGTCGAAGCGGTCGATGGCCTGCATCAGCCCGCAGACGGCCTCCTGGAGCAGGTCGCTGTAGCTGAGCGAGTGGTGGCGGAACCGCTTGGCGACGTGGGCGGCCAGGCGGATGTTGGCGGACGCCAGCCGGTGCTTGTAATGCACGTACCGGTCGTGGAGCCGGCGGACGGCCATGACCGACCGGGTCTCGGCGGTGCAGTTGTCGCGGATGAACTGGGCCATCGGCCACGGTTCGAGCGGCGGCTTGTTGGCCCGCAGGTCCGGGAAGTGCCGCACCAGCACCCGCATCAGGTCCGTCTTGCAGTCCCAAAAGCCGGTGAGTAACTCCCGCTCTTCTTCGGGGGTGAGGAGGTCGGACGAGAACGCCGTGATGGGCGGGTCGGCGACCGGGGCTGACGACACCTGACGGGTCCGCCTGGCGGTGGTCATGGCTGCAATACTCCGGGGCGAGTGGTTGGGGCCGCCGGCGACTCTGCGACACTACCCCCACGTTGCGACGGTCGCAAGTGTGATGGGGCGGGCGCGGTCCAACCGGACAGGGCGCGAAACCGACGACACGCGGACAGACTGCCGGCAGGGCGGTCGCCATGACGGCGACGGGTGCGGAGGCCGATTCGGTCCCCAAACAACACGACACCCGACCGGGAGTGGGGGTCGGGTGTGGCTGGGGGTCGGCCTGCGTCGCGTGGGTGGCCCCGGGGTGCTGTCGCCGTCGTTGAAGTCGCCTGATTATAGGGGAATCACAAAAGCCGATCAAGAATCCTTTCCACGAAATGCCCGTTTTTCTCGCCCGGCTTGTCGGGTTTACCACCGCCCAGCCGACACCTCGCCCTAAATCCACGACGTAACTAATTGACCAGTAATGGGTTGGGGATACAGTCTGGGCGACCACCGAAATCCCCGGCTTTCGCTCGCTTGACGCCGGGTATGAGTTAAACTGTAGTGGCAAAGCGGCCAGCAACGGATGTCGGGCCGCACCCGCCGTAGGACACCCCGCGTGGACCTTGACCTCTCCCCCATCGCGGCCCGCCGTGTGAATTCCGACTCGGGCACCCACCCGGTCCTGTCGCGGCACCGCTGCACAGTACTACTGGTGGACGACGAGCCGGCCGTGCTGGCCCTACTAGTCGGCCAGCTCGGCAACGAGTTCGACGTGCGGACCGCCTGCTCGGCGGAACAGGCCCGTCGGATCCTGGCCGACCAGCCAGCCGACGTGGTCCTGACCGACCTGCAACTGCCCGACGGCACCGGCATCCAGTTGCTCGACTGGGTCCACAAGCACGCCCCGCGGACGGCCCGGGTGCTGCTCACCGGCACCGCCCGGGTGGAGGACGCGGCCGACGCCATCAACTGCTGCCGGGTCCACCGCCTGGTGCTCAAGCCGTGGCGGACGGACGACCTGCTGGTGACCATGCGGAGCGTGGCCCGCGGCCTGCTGCTGGAGCGGAACCACGAGCAGTTGCTGGACGACTACCGGCGGCTGAACGAGGACCTGGAGCGGCGGGTGCAGGAGCGGACCCGGGAGCTGGAACACGTCCTCCACCAGCTCCAGCTCAAGAACCACATGTTCGAGAAGATGTCGCTCACCGACCCGCTGACCGGGTTGCCCAACCGCCGGGCGGTCGAGCACGTGGCCAGGAAGGAGTTCCTCCGCCGCACCCGCACCGGCGGGCCGATCGGGTTCGGGCTGGTGGACGCCGACCGCTTCAAGGACGTGAACAGTGCCCACCACCTGAGCGGCGGGGACCACGTGCTGACGTGGCTGGCCGGCACCCTACAGGGGGCGGTGCGGGCGTGCGACACGGTCGGCCGGGTGGGCGGCGAGGAGTTCATGGTGGTGGCCCCGGCCACCGACGCCGACGGCTGCGACACGCTGGCCGAGCGGCTGCGGGCGACCGTCGCCGGCGGGGCCACCGAGTTCTGCGGCAAGCCCATCCGCATGACGGTGAGCGTCGGCCTGGCGGTCGCCCCTGCCGGGTCGGCCGTCGGGTACGACCAACTACGGGAGGCGGCCGCCGCCTTCCTGGCCGAGGCCAAGACGACCGGCCGCAACCGCTGCGTGGTCCGGCCGGTCGGCTAGTCCATCGTCTTGCCGCCCTTCTTGGCCTCCGGCGGCGGCGTGGCGTCCGCCTTGGCCGGGGCCGGCGGCTTGCTGTCGGCCGAACACCCGGCCAGGGTGAGGGCGAAACCGATCACGAGCAGGCGCAGCATCGGGCACTCCGAAGGGTGGGTCGAGACAATTCGTTGTGGTTCGCAGGCCGTAGCGTGTCAGGTTGGTGAGGCCGCCGGTCCCACCAACCTGACACGCTACTCGCGGGTCAAAAATCGACCGAGATCACGCGACCGTCGTTCCGGCAACCGAGCCACTTGACCAGGGACGGGTCGCCGCCGTTCTTGAAGAACCGGATGCTGCCGTCGGCGAAGGCGAACATGGCCCCGCCGGTGTGCCGGCTGCCGAACGCCTGCGGGGCCGGCCCGTTGATGGTGGCCGTGTCGTTGTCCAGGTGCCACATGTTGTCGCTGATGCGGACCCCGCACCCCCCGCCGGGGGCGCAGTAGTAGCCGGTGTGGCCGGCCCAGATGGCCGCCCACTTGGGCGACCGCGGCGGCGGCGGGGCGGCCTCGTACACCGACTCCCCGATCACCACCGTGTTGCTCGAACCGTCGGTCACGGCTTCGATCTTGACCTTGCTGTTCTGGTACATGACCCCGTTCCGGTCTTCGTTCGCGTAGAAGTAGCCGGTGGTGTCCGTACCGCACACGGCCCGGTAGTTGGTCAGGGCGAACGGGCCGTCCGGGTCGGGGGTGGTGCCGTTGCCCAGCCGGTGGGAGTTCAGGTCCGGGGCCGGGTCGGACGGGCAGCGGAAGATGGACAGCGTCATCTGCGGGGACCGCACGCTGCCGATCAGCGGGTGCATGGACGGCCGGGCCGTCTCGTACCCGACGGCCGGCTTCGACCCGAAGTTGCGGTTGTCCGGGTCGAGCACCCGGAACAGCGCCTCCTGCTCGACGAACTGGAGGATGAGCGTCCCCCAGCCCCAGCCCGGGTAGATGTCGTTCACACCGGTGGACGGGTTGTAGTTGCGAGCCGAGTTGCGGATGGCCGGCGGGTAGTTGCCGACGGCCGAGTGGTAGTTGTGCATGCCCAGGGAGAGCTGCTTCAGGTTGTTCCCGCACTTGATGCGGGCGGCCGCCTCGCGGACCTTCTGGACCGCCGGCAGCAACAACCCGATGAGGATTGCAATGATCGCAATCACGACCAACAGTTCGATGAGGGTGAACCCACCGCGACGCGAACGAACCATGACTAACCCCCGTAAGATGAGACCGGGAGGACAGGGACGGATGACCGGCGGCCGCCGAGTGCGAGTCGGGCACCGCCGTCATGAAGAGGTGATGAGAGCGTAGCCGCGACATTCTTTCGGAACAAGCGAAATGTTCTCCACTTTTGCCCGCCGGCGAATTTTTCTGCTCCCGGCGGTCGTCGGCTGTGTCCGACCGGCTGTCGAGCCGGTGGTCGTCGAGGTGCCAGTGCCCGTGGTCGTCATCGTCGCGGCCGAGCCGCCGGTGCCGGTCCTGGCCGCGGTGGTTCCGCTCAGCTTGGGGGTGCCGCCGGGCGGGCTGCGGCCGGTGCCGGTGACACTCCCGAGTGACGCCGCCGGCCGGCTGACCGAGCAACTGCTGCGGCCGACGGCCCCCACCCTGCCCCGCCCGCCGGTGGTGGACCCGCCGCCACCGGAGACGTGGCTAGACCGCGGCCACTTGCCTCTGCCGGAGGTGCCGCCGCCTGTCTTCCCGACGCCGCTGCCGCCTCCGAGCCACGGCTCGCCGACCCCGCCGCCGGACCGGGTGCCGGCCGACCTCGGGGCGAAGTACCTGCCAGACTTGAAGGCGCTGAAGCTGCCCGACCGCTGGCCGCCGGCCGGGCTGGGCGTGTGGCTAGCTGGGCTGGCGGGTGGGCCGCTGCCGGGGCTGGCGTCGGCCTCTTTGGATCGCAGCCTGACGCGCTAGCGAGGACAACGTTGTCCTCGCTAGCGCGTCGGGCTACGAACCGTTCCGACCTCTACGCGTGGTCGGAGTAGCGGTCGCTGTCGCCCTTCGGGTTCGGGCCGTAGTCGTTGCTTCCCGGCTGGCTGTCCTGGGCGTAGAAGATGATCAGCACGATGGCCCCGACACACGGCACGAAGCCGATCAGGATCCACCACCCCGGCTTGCCGATGTCGTGCAGGCGACGGATGGCCACGGCGATGCTCGGCACCAGCACGCCCAAGGCGTACAGGGTCTGGAGCGGGCTGATCGAACCGCCGGCCATCTTGGTCAGGCCGGCCACGCTGTCAACAATCGCCAGCCCGAAGCTGATCAGAAAGCTGATGAGCGTGAACATCCAGAACTCTTGCCGACGGGCGCGGCCGTCGAACTGCGTGTACTTCTTGGTCAAAACGTCCGTAAACCAGTTCATCGTGCGACCTCGGGGGGGGGCGGGCGGGTGCGAGCATACCCACGCCACGGCGGCCGGTCAAATAGCAAACAGTTGCGGGAGTGTTGATCCGAGGCGAGTGGCCGGCGTAAGCCGGCTGAGGGGACGCTAACGGGGTGGGGAGATGCCCTCGCACCCTCGCCACGAGCCCCTCAGTCGGCTCACGCCGGCCGCTCGCCTCGGACTTCGTCACCGCCCGCCCGGCGGCACGTGCTTGGTCAGCCAGCCGAACACCTCCTTGTGCCAGTACTTGCTGTTCTGCGGCTTGAGTACCCAGTGGCCCTCGTCCGGGAAGTTGACGAACCGGCTCGGCACCCCCTGCCGCTGGAGGGCGGTGAACAGCTCGTGCCCCTGGCCGATCGGGCAGCGGAAGTCCAGGTCGTTGTGGACCACCAGCATCGGCACCTTGTACTCGGCCAGCGCCTTGGCCTTCTTGTGCGGGGAGAACTCGGCGTAGCTGCCCGGCTTCTCCCACGGCAGCCCCTGGTGCTCCCACTCGTCGAACCAGAGTTCGTCCGTCGTGCCCCACATGCTCTCGAAGTTCCAGACCGAGCAGTGGGTGATGAGGCACTTGAACTCTTTGGCCACCGGCGAGACGGCGAACCAGTTCTGCATGTACCCGCCGAAGCTGGCCCCGGCCGACCCCATGCGGGCGGCATCGACGTAGGGCTGTTTCTTCAGGAACTCCACCCCGGCGACGAGGTCGCGGTAGCACTTGCCGCCCCAGTCGCCGCTGATCTGGTCCACAAACGTCTGACCGAATCCGGTGCTTCCCCGGGGGTTCGGCAGCGCCACCACATAGCCCTGAGCGGCCCACACTTGGGGGTTCCAGCGGTAGCTCCAGCCGTCCTCCCAGGCGCCCTGCGGCCCGCCGTGGACGAGGTACGCCACCGGCCACTTCTTCTTCGGGTCGTAGCCCGGCGGCTTGAGCACCCACATCTGCATCTCGCCGTCTTCGACTTTGACTTTCACTGACTCCGGCTTGGGCAGATCGAGTTCGGCGAGCAGGGAGTCGTTGGCCTTACTGATCGGGACGCGCGGGCCGGTGCCACGACCACCGGCGTCCACCATGCCGATGAAATACACTTCCGGCGGCGAGTCGGAGCGGGCGATCAGGAGGGCGGCCCCCTGTTGTGCCGGCCCCACCTTACGGACAGGACCGGAGGCCGCCGCCAGCCCGGTCACCGAGCCGGGTAGCTCAGTCCCGGGCACCGGCAACACCTCCGCTTTGCGCGTCCGGTCGCCGAGAAACGCTTTGTAGATGAGCTTTCGTCCCTCGGACTCGGACAGGAACGCCACGTATTCCGAGTACTCGCCGTCGACCAACCACACGATGTCGTCGGCCGACCGATCCAGTCCGCTCGTCAGCACCTTCGGCGTGCCGGCGAACGTGCCGTCCGGCTTCACGTCCACCACCTTGATTTCCCACTTGTCGGCCTCGTAGCCGGCCTTCTTCTGCGACCGCCACGCCAGCTTCTTGCCGTCGGGCGAGAACCGCGGCGAGTTGTCCGCACCCTTGTTGTCGCTGGTCAGCGACGGCCAGTCGGTCGCCGTGTTGTCCAGCGGCACCCGGCACAGGTCGTGGTCGGTGGACCACGCCTCGCCCTTGCTCGGCACCGCCGTGAACACCAGGAACTTCGAGTCGGGCGAGAAGGTGAAGTCGTCGCCGACGCTGAACGTCGTGCTGGTCGGGTAGGCGTCGCGGTCGCCGGGGGTCATGTCCCGGACGGTCTTGCCGTCGGCCGACATCACAAACAGGTGCTGCCGCTTGTTGTCCACCTGGCTGTCCCAGTGGCGGTGGAACAGCCGGTCGCTGGTCCGCACCTTCACCGGCGACGCCTCCCGCTCGGCGTCCTTGTCCTTGTTCTTCGTATCGCTGTCGGCGAACGGCAAGGTGCTGAACTCCGGGTACACGGCCGACACGAAGGCGACGTGCTTGCCGTCCGGCGCCCAGACGGCGGTGCCGGCCCCGGTGCTGATGGTGGTCAGTTGGCGGGCCTCGCCGCCGGCCAGGTCGATGGCGAACAGTTGCGGCGTGCCCGGCCGGGTGGACTCGAACAGGATGCTCTTGCCGTCCGGCGACCAGCGGGGGTGGGTGTCCTTCTTGCCGCTCGGGCTGGTGAGCTGCCGCGGCGGCGTCTTGCCGTCGGTGGCGGCCAGGAACAGGGCGGTGGACGACTTGTTGGCGTCCGGGTCTACGGTGGTCAGTTGGTACACCACCAGCGCGCCGTCGGGCGACACCTGCGGGTCGGCCACCCGCTTGAACTTGAACAGGTCGTCCACCTGCATCGGCCGCTTGTCGGCCCCGGTGGCAACGGGGGCAGCGATCGCGGCGAGCATCAGCGCGAGTCTCATGCGGGGAACCCGTGGGGGATGGGGTTGGTGTATGCCGGGCGGCCCCGGCTCGCCACCGGCCGCCCGCCGGCCCATAATGGGCGGATCACACCCGCCAGGAACCTGCCGTGCCCTACTGCCTGCTGCCGCTGTTGCTGCTCGCCGACCCGCCGGCCTTCTCGGCCGACCGCATCAAGGCGGACGTGGCCTACCTGGCCAGCGACAAGCTGGAGGGCCGCGGCCCCGGCACCCGCGGCGAGGAGCTGACCACCGACCACTTGGCCGGCGAGTTCCAGAAAGCCGGCCTGCTGCCGGGGGCGCCGGGCGGCGGCTTCCTCCAGCCGGTGCCACTGGTCAAGGTGACGACCAGCCCGACGGCCACGCTGACGGCCGGCGGTGTCACGCTGAAGGCGGACGAGGACTTCGCCGGCACCAGCCACACCCAGGCCGGGGACGTGAAGTTCACCGGCGAGGTGGTGTTCGTCGGCCACGGCATCACCGCCCCCGAGTTCGGCTGGGACGACTACGCCGGCGTGGACGTGACGGGCAAGGTGGTGGTGCTGTTCACCAACGAGCCGCCGTCGGACGACCCGAAGTTCTTCGGCGGCACGGCGCTGACGTACTACGGCCGGTGGACGTACAAGTTCGAGGAGGCGGCCCGCCGCGGGGCCAAGGCGTGCCTCATCGTCCACACCCCGGACACGGCCGGCTACCCGTACTCGGTGGTGCGGCCGCTGGACGGGGCGCAGCTCAAACGGGAGCCGAACGCCCCGGCCCTGGCGTTCGCCGGCTGGCTGTCCCGGCAGGCGGGCGAGAAGCTACTGGCCCTCGGCGGCCGGACCGTGGACGCCGCCCTGAAGGCGGCCGACACCAAGGGGTTCCAGGCGGCCCCGCTCGGGTTCAGCCTGGCCGCCGACATCCCGACGACGGTGGAGAAGTTCACCAGCCACAACGTGGTCGCCCGGGTGGACGGCAGCGACCCGAAGCTGAAAGAGGAGGTGGTACTGTTCACCGCCCACTGGGACCACCTGGGGGTCGGCCGGGCGGTGCTCGGGGACAGCATTTACAACGGGGCGGCCGACAACGCCACCGGCTGCGGCCTGCTGCTGGAGCTGGCCCGCCAGTGGGCGGCCCAGCCGACCAAGCCGAAGCGGTCGGCGATCTTCCTGGCCGTGACCGCCGAGGAGAAGGGCCTACTCGGGTCGAAGTACTACGCCGACCACCCGGCGGTGCCGCTGGGCAGAACCGCACTGGACCTGAACTTCGACATGATCCTGCCGCTCGGCGTGCCGGAGTCGGTGGTGGTGACCGGGGCCGACCGCACCACGGCTTGGCCGCTGGTCCAGGCCGCGGCGAAGGCCGCCGGGCTGGCCATCGAGGCCGACCAGCGGGCGCACCTGGGCATCTTCTACCGCTCGGACCACTTCTCGCTGGCCCGGGCCGGGGTGCCGGCGTTCTCGGTGGCCGCCGGCATGACGCTGCGGGGCAAGTCGGCCGAGGTCAGCCGGGCGGCGTACAAGGCGTTCACCGACGGGGTGTATCACTCGCCGCAGGACGAGCTGAAGGCCGACTGGGACTTCAGCGGGTTCCCGGTGCTGGCCCGGTTCGCCACGGCCGTGGCCCGCAGCGTCGCCGACGCCGACACGTTGCCGACGTGGAACCCCGGCGACGAGTTCCGCCCGGCCCGGGAGCGGAGCGGGGTGCGGTAGCTAGTGCGTCGGGGCAGCGGTCAGCGTGAGGCCGACGGCCTGGGCGTAGCGGTCGAGTGTGCTGAAGCCGGGGTCGGGCAAGGTGCCGGCCTCAAGCCGGCCGAGCGTGTCCTCGGGCACCCGGGCTTTCGCCGCCACCTCGGCAAGCGACAGCCCGGCCGCCTCCCGGGCCGCCTTGACCGCGCCCACGGCCAGGGCCAACGTTGCGCTCGCCTTGTATGGCGTCCAGGGCGGCGAACGCCCGGGCGATCTGGTCCGGGTCGAGCAACTCCTCCAGGGGCGGGTTCGGGCCGTACTTGGCCCGGAACTCGGCGGCCAGGCGGCGGGTCTCCGCGTGCTGCTCGGGGGTGATGGTGATCGGCCCGCGGTCGGGTCGGCCGCCCGAGGGCCGAACGCCGGGGGGCAGGTTGTCGAGCGGGTGACTCATGATCGGTTCAGGTAGTAGGCGGTGACCGGCGATACGGCCGGCGGGAGTTCGCTTTCGACCTTCCAGCTAACGAAGACGGGCCGGCCGTCGGCCCGACCTTGCACGGCAGGCTGTTCGCCCGGCTCCGCTGTACGGGTAGGTCCGGGTCGCGGATGACGGCTTCGACTTCGGCCTGCGTCAGCCCGGTCGGGGCGATGTGGGCTGTGTTGCCGCCGGGGTCGTCTTCGTTGTCCCAGCAGATCGTTGCGGCGTCCAGGTCCACCCGACTCCCCCGCGGACCAGCCTTCATCTAACCACGGACCGGCCGGCCCGTCCACCGTACAATGCCGGTGTCGTGGGTTCACCCTCCGCCACGCGAAAAACAAGGGAGCCGCACATGCCCGCCGCCGTCCTCGACGACGTGACCGCCGACATCCGCCGCCTGAAGAAGGAGGTCGGGGCCACCATCCTCGCCCACTACTACCAAGAAGGCGAAATCCAAGACCTGGCCGACATCACCGGCGACAGCCTCAAGCTGGCCCGCGAGGCGACCAAGGTGTCGTCGCCGGTCATCGTCTTCTGCGGCGTCCGGTTCATGGCCGAGACGGCCAAGATGCTCAACCCGGCCAAGCGGGTGCTGCTGCCCGACCTGGAGGCCGGGTGCAGCCTGGTCGATGCCTGTCCGCCGGACAAGCTGGCCCGCTACCAGGAGATGCTCCGCGAGAACGGCCGCCGCTTCCAGACGGTCACGTACATCAACTCGTCGGCGACGGTCAAGGCCTTGTCCGACTGGATAGTGACCTCCGGCAACGCCGAGGAGATCGTCCGCCGGGTGCCGGAGGGGTACGAGATTCTGTTCGTCCCCGACCGCCATCTCGGCCGCTACCTGCAGGAAGTGACCGGCCGCAAGATGATCCTGTGGGACGGGGCGTGCATGGTGCACGAGATTTTCAGCGTCCACGACCTGCGGCGGCAGAAGCGGCAGCACCCGACGGCCGTCACGGTGGCGCACCCCGAGTGCCCGGCCAACATGCTGGAGGAGGCCGACTACGTCGGCGGGACGGAGAACATCATCCGGTACGTCGGCGAGCGGACCGTGCCGACGACGTTCCTGGTGGCCACCGAGCCGAACATGATGTTCACGCTCAAGAGCAAGCACCCGCAGCACACCTACCTGGGGGTGGCCGGCATCGCCTGCTCGTGCAACGCCTGCCCGCACATGGCCCGCAACACCCTGGAGAAGGTGCGGGACTGTATGGCGAACATGTCGCCCGAGATCGGCTGGCAGCCGGAGTTCGACCGGGCGCGGGAGGTACTAGCCCGCAGCCTGCTCGACCCGCCGGCCGCGGCCCCGCACCCGCGGGGGGACTGACTGACACATGGGCAAACTCAAAAAGAAGCCGAAGGCGGCGAAGCTGCCGAGGCTCGGCGAAGTGCTGACACTCACTCAGGCGGCCGATTACTTGTTGGTCGCCGAGGACAGCTTGGAGGCCGACGCACAGGCCGGCCGTGTGCCGGCGCGGCGGCTCGGCGGCGAGTGGCGGTTTCATCGGGCCGGGCTGGCGGCTTGGCTGTCGGCCACGCCGCGGGTGTCCGGTGACACGCCGGCCGAGGCCGCCTTGCGGCGGCATCAGGCCGTGCTGACGACTGACGATTCCGACGCCGAGTGCGAGACGTACTTGGAGTACCTGCGGGAACTCCGCGCCGAGGACAACCGCTTCGTCGAACGCGGGGATGCGGCTGGCGGATGACGTACCTCCTCGACAGCGACACCCTGACCCACGGCCTGTACAACCGCCGAAGTGTCACGGAACGGATCGACGGGGTTCGACCGCCGGATACGGTCGGGGTTGCCGAGGTGACGCGGGCGGAGGCTCTCAGGGGCCGCACGGACGCGGTACTCAAAGCGGCCGACGGGGCGACTGCCCTCCGGGCGATCGAACTCCTTCGGGGCACCGAGGCATACCTCGCCCGCTTTCCACTCGTGCCGTTCAACACCGCCGCGGCCGCCCACCTCGACCGCCTGCGGGCCGGCCGAAAGATATGGTCAGGCGGTCACGCCGATCTGCTCCTCGCTTGCATCGCCCTGGCCCAGGCCGCGACGCTCGTCACCCGCAACCTCAAAGACTTCGCCGGCATGCCCGGGTTGAAGGTCGAGAACTGGGCTGACTGAAAGGACGCTCGCCATGCCCCTGCTGGTCCCCGCCCGGTTCCTCGTCCGGGTCTGCCACCCGTGCCCCTACGTCGCCGCCCTGCCGAGCGACGACCCGCTCTGCGACCTGCCCGCCGCCGGCCGGCTGCTCACCCTCGCCGGCATCGACGGCCGCACCGACTTCGCCGACGTGCGGGTCGGCTGGAACGAGAGCGGCCTCGGGCTGAGTGCCACGATCAGCGGTAAGGCGAAGCCGCCGGAGGCGGACGCCGACCGCCCCCACGGCGGCGACGGCCTCACCCTGTGGCTGGACACCCGCGACGCCCGGGCCAGCCACCGGGCCAGCCGGTTCTGCCACCAGTTCCACCTGCTGCCCACCGGCGGCGGGCCGGACAAGGACCAGCCGAACGTCAGCCAGGGGAAGGTCAACCGCGCCCAGCAGGACGCCCCGCTGTGTTCGGCCGCCGACGTGGCCTTCCGCGGCACCCCCACCGCCGACGGCTACCGGCTGGAACTGTTTCTGCCGGCGCCGGTGCTGGCCGGGTTCGACCCCGAGCAGTTCCCGCGGCTCGGCGTCATGTACCACGTCCACGACGGCGAACTCGGCGACCAGTACCTGGCGGCCGGGACCGACTTCCCGGTGAGCGACGACCCCAGCCTGTGGGAGCCCCTGGAACTGGTGCGGTAGGGCACAGTTCAGCGTGCCGTCGTCGCCGGAGGCACGCTGAAGCGTGCCCGACGGAAGTACGGCCGCACGTCGTCCCGCACCAGGGTCAGCACCCCCCAGCCGCCCACCATCAGGCCGGGGACGAAGCACATGTGGTTGAAGTTGACCGCCGCCGCCACGCACCCTAGGACGGCCAGCGGGTACAGCCGGCCGAGCAGCACGCACACCCCGCCGAGCACCACCACCGCACTGACGGCCGCGAACCGGGCGTTCACCCGGTACACCCCGGCCGCCCGGGCGGCGGCCAGTTCCTCGTCCAGGTGGTCGCGGGTGAAGTGGGCGGCGGCCACCCCGGCGGCGGCGGCGGCCGGCGGGTACGGGAAGCCGGCGGCCGTCGGCGGGGCCGCCAACGCTTCGTTCAGCCGCTCCTGTTGCACCCCGGTGCGGGCCACGGCCAGCGCCACGGCCGGGTCGTTGGCCGTGCGGAGGGCGAGGTCGCCGTTGACCGCCAGCCCGGCCGCCCCGAGCAGCAGCAGGCCAACGGCCAAGAGGGCCAGCCGCTGGGGCATCCGGCGGTCGGGCGGGAGCGCCGCGGCCGAGCCGTCGGCGGCCGGGCGGAAGCGGGCGGTGCAGTGGGGGCAGCCGACGGCCGTGCCGACGGCCGCCGCCGGCACCCGCAGCGGGGTGCGGCAGCCGGGGCAGGTGGTTTGCAGGTCCATGCGGATAGGTGTACTAGGCGAGCGGGGGGCGTAAGCCCCGTGTTGGCTACCGCCGTCGGTAACAAGTCGGGTTCACGATCACGGTAGCCGACAGGGGGCTTACGCCCCCCGCTCGCCTAGATCAGGTCAGTTCGTCCCGGCCGACGGGGTGCTACGAGTGATGCGGTAGTTGTTGATCGCGCTCAGCCGCCGCTTGGTGCCGTCGATGGACGAGTCGATCTCGAACTCCCGGTCCACCTCGGACTCGATGACGGTGCCGGTGTCCAGGTCCAGGCAGGCGTACCCCTTCACCTTGCCGGTGGCCCCGCCGCTCTCGCTGGCCCCGGCGGCCGGCTTGATCTCCCCGCTCACCTCGACCACTGCCTCCTTCACTCCCTGGCGGGTGCGGACGCCGACGTACTTGTACGTCGTCTCCTCCTGGTACTTGTACTCCCGCAGCCCCTTGATCTGCTTCCGCGCCTTCGGCTGGCCCGGCCGCTGGGACATTTTGTCGTCGTCGTCGTCGTCCTTCTTGTTCGGGGCCACCCGCGGGTCGGCCAGGAACTGGACGGCCAGCCGGGACGACTTCACCTGCTTCCAGGTGTCCCCCGGCTGCACCCGCTTGTTGGGCAGGCCAACGCTTGCCTCGAGCAGGGAGTCCATCACCGGGTCGATGATGAACTCTTTGTACACCCGCTGATTGAGATCCCCGCCGGGCACCCGGCGGACATCCGCCTGGGTCTTCAGCACGTCCCCGGCCTTGCCCAGGAAGGCGTACCCCTCGCAGAGCTTGATGCCCTCGGCGAACGCCTTGCGGATCTCCTTCGGCAGCACCTGCTGCTCCTTGTACTTGATCGGCCCCTTCTCGGCCGTCAGGCTCACCTTCTCGAACCGCATTCGCAGTTGGGCGGCGTAGTCCGTCCCCTTCGGGGCGGCCAGGGTGGCCTCCCGGCCGGTCACCTGGGTGATGAGCAGGCCCCGGTCCTCCCGGTCGGCCCCCTCGCCCTCCTCGAACTCGACCAGCGAGTTCTTGTTCTGCAGTGTGACGGACCGGACGGTGCCCGGCTTGAATACGGCCGACAGTTCGACGGCCTCCCGGTCCACCGGCGCCCCCAGCATCTTGACCGCGTTGCCGGCCATCCAGTGCTTGGGGATGATGCCGTTGGCGTAGAACGGCTGCGCCCAGTAGGCCCGGTCGGCGGCCGCCTCCGGCAGCACCAGTTCGCCGGTGGCCACCTTCTTGTCTTTAGTCGGCTTGTAGGTTAGCTCGACCTCGCGGAAGTCGGTGTCCCCGGTCTCCTCGCCCGTCCGCTTGGCCCCCGGCGGCCGCGGCTTGCCGGTCCGCTCACCCACCCAGCAGCCGAACCCCACCTTGGAGACTCGGTCGAACGGGTCCAGGCAGGTGACCGTCACCGGGATGTGCACCTGCTTATCCAGCCTGTACGCCTGGCCGTACTCGATCTCCCCGATGCGGCCGGCCAGCAGCCCGCTCACGTACTCGGTCGGCACCCCGTAGGCGATGCCGGTCAGGTTGCCCGACCGCGGGTCCAGGTCCACCCGAACCGACACGGCCACCACCCGCCCCTCGGCGTCCACCATCGGCCCGCCCGAGTTGCCCCAGGAGATGCCCCCGGACACCTGCACCGTGTACAGGTCGCCATTGTCGTCGCGGCCCAGGGCCTGCACCTTCGTCTCGTTCACCGTCACGTGCGGCTGCTTGGTGTTGCGGCTCTGGTACGACAGTCGCTTGCCGCCGGGGTAGCCGAGGGCCACGAGCTTCTCCAGGTCTCGCAGCCCGGACGACAACCGGATGGGCATCGGCGGCGGCAGGTTGGGCTCGTTGTTGACCCGCAGCAGGGCCAGGTCCATGCTCCGGTCCACGGCCAGGATTTCGATCCGGTTGTTCGGAATCTCACGCGACTGCGGCGTGCCGGGGCTGGTCCAGATGGTCAACTTCTTGGGCTTCTTACTGCCCGGGGCGATCATGCTGATGACGTGGGCGTTGGTCCAAACCAGGTTCGGCTCCAGCCCGAACCAGCCGCTCCCCGACCCGCCCCCGCCGGTGTGCGTCTCGCACTCGATGTACACCGCCGCCGCCTTGCTCTTGTCCAAGGAAATTTGGTCGATGTCGGCCCGGGTGGGGACGGTTGACGTATCGGCCGGCGGCTTGGCCACCGCACCCGGGCTGAGCGGGGCCACCAGCCCGCTGCCGCCCTTCGGCGGGGCCGGCAGGTCGGCCGGCTTGCTGCCCGCCGGGGCCGCCTCCACCTTGGCCGGCGGCTTCTCCGACGCCGGCTTCTCGGGTGCGGGCTTCTCGGCCGCCGGGGTCGCACTCGCCATCGCCGGGGTCGGGTTCACCGCCGGCTGCGTGGCCGCCACCTCGGCCGGCTTGTCCTTCTCCTTGCCGCCGGACAGGGCTAGGTAGCCGCCCAGCCCGCCGCCGACGGCCACGAACGTCCCGACCGCCGCCAGGATCAGCGGCAGCTTGCTGCCGCCCGCGGCCTTCGCCGGCCGCCGGGCCGGGGTCGTGTCGTCCACATACTCGTCGTCGGCTGTCACCGCCGGCCGGGCCGACCGCGTGGCCACCTGGGTCGGCGGGCGGCTGGCCGGGCGGGCCGCCACCGGGGCCGCCGCCTCCACCTCGACGGCGGTGCCGCACGACTTGCACTTGACCCACTTGCCGGCCAGGGTGTCCGGCACGGCGAACCCGGTGGCGCAGCCGGGACAGGTGAGAGAAATGGCCATGCGGTCAGCCTCGGGGGCGGGATGAGCTTCTAGCGTACCAAGCGGGCGGGGGGCGTGCCGCAACAATTCGCCGGCTCGACCTTCGCGGCAGCTTCAGCCATAATACCGGAACACCCGCCCGCCGGGTGTGCCGCCACAGGAAAACCCGATGACCCGTTCCGCCCTCGCGGCCGTGCTGCTGTTCGCCGCCGGCCCCAGCCCCGCCGCCGAGCCGGCGGCCGTCCCGGCCCGGGTCAAGGACGACCTGTTCTACCTGGCCGGGGAGGAGTGCGAGGGCCGCGGGCTGGAGACCGACGGCATCCAGAAGGCGGCCCGCCGCATCGCCGACACGTTCAAGGAAGCCGGCCTCCAGCCGGCCGGCACCGACGGCTACTTCCAGCCGTTCCCGGTGTACACCGGCAAGGCGGTCCGCGGGCCGGGCAACACCCTCACCCTGTCCCCGGCCGACGGCCCGGTGCTGGTGCCGGAGATCGACGCCGAGTACGTGCCGCTGGCCGGCAAGGGGGCCACCTCGGCCGGGCTGGTGTTCGTCGGCTACGGCATCGCGGCCCCCAAACTGGGGTACGACGACTACGCCGGGGTGGACGTGGCCGGCAAGTGGGTGGTGATCTTCCGCCGCACCCCCCGGGCCGGCAACACCGACACGCCGTTCGACCCGGCCCCGGACTCGCCGTATGGGTCGTTCCAGGCCAAGCTGGACACCGCCCTGGCCAAGAAGGCGGCCGGGGTGGTGTTCGTCAACGACCCGACCTACGGCAAGGGCGGGGACAAGCCGGCCGACGCCGCCCTGCTGCCGACCACCCCGCTGCCGGTGGTGCAGATCAAGCGGGCCGTGCTGGAGAAGCTGCTGGGGGACAAGAAGCTGGCCGACGTGGAGGCCGGCATCGACGCCGACACCAAGCCGAACTCGTTCCCGCTGGCCGGGTGGACGGCCGCCGCCGAGATCGGCTTCACCCGCCCGAGCATCCCGTGCAAGAACGTGGTCGGGGTGCTGCCGGGCAGCGGCCCGCTGGCCGGCGAGACGGTGGTGATCGGGGCACACTACGACCACCTCGGCCGGGGCGAGGGCGGGCGGGCGGCCAGCCGCGACGCGGCCCCGGCCGGCAAGCTGCACTACGGGGCGGACGACAACGCCAGCGGCACCACGGGACTCTTGGAGTTGGCCCGGCGGCTGGGGGCGGTGAAGAACCGGGTCGGCCGCAAGATCGTACTCATCGCCTTCAGCGGCGAGGAGCGGGGGCTGTTCGGGTCGCTGCACTTCTGCAACAACCCGACGGTGCCGCTGGCGTCGGTGGTCCTGATGGTGAACATGGACATGATCGGCCGGGCACGCCCGGCCGACGACACCAAGACGAAGGACCGGCTGGTGGTGTACGGCACCGGCACCGGCACCGGGCTGGAGGCCGCCGCCGAGCTGTTCAACGCCCGGGTCGGGTTCGACCTGACCAAGATTCCCACCGGCAGCGGGCCGAGCGACCACGAGAGCTTCTTCCTCAAGAAGGTGCCGGTGCTGTTCCTGTTCACCGGCACCCACCGCGACTATCACACGCCGGCCGACACGCCGGACAAGGTCAACCTGCCGGGGCTGGTGAAGGCGGTGGACTACTGCCAACTGCTGGCCGAGCACTTCGCGGCGGTGCTGGAGCGGCCGACGTTTCAGGCGACGACCGGCGGCTGGTACGACCCGACCGAGGACAAGCCGAAGAAGGCCAGCCGGGGGGGCGGGCCGAAGATCGGCATCATGCCCGGGAACTACGAGGCGGCCGACGGCGGGGTGCTGGTCGAGGACGTGGTGCCGGGCGGCGCCGCCGAGGCGGCCGGGCTGAAGAAGGGCGACCGCATCAAGGCCATCGGCGGCAAGGCGGTGGGGAACATCCAGGAGTACATGGCCGCGATGGCCACCCAGAAGGCGGGCGTCGAGGTGGAGGTGAAGGTAGTCCGCGGCGACGAGACGAAGACGGTGAAAGTCACGCCGAAGTGACCGGCCGGTTCGTAAGGTCGTGGCCCGAAGCGCGAGCGAGGAAGGGGCTTCCACGCTCGCGCTTCGGGCTACGAACCAACGCCTCAGTCCCCCGCCTTCTTCTTGTACTCGCCCTCGATCACGGCCTTCGCCTCCTCGGCATTGTCGGCCTCGTAGTCGCTGATCTTTACCACATCGTCGCCTGATTTCTTGATCGTAAACTTCATCTTGTAGCCGACCGGCACCTTGTGCGGGAAGTCGCCCTCCTCCTTCACCGCCGTCACCTCGGCCTTCACCTTGTCGTCGGCGTACTCGTACTTGAGGGTGAGCAACACCGACGCCCCGCCGGCCTTCACCTCGCACTTGCCCTCCGTCTTGGTGGTGAAGGTGAAGCGGATGGCGACATCCCCCTCCTTCACCCAGGTGCCCTTGAGCGGCACCTCGTCCTTCTTCGGCTTGTCCTCGGCGGCCGCGGTCAGTCCGACCAGGGCGGCGACGGCAACGGTCAGCAAACGGGCCATGATCCACTCTCCGAGTGTGGGGAAGGGACGTGCGGCGAGCCGCCCGGACGGCTTACGGCGCCACCGGCCGGCCGGCTACTTCCGCCGCCGGCCCAGGCCGACGACGACCACTGTCACCCCCGCCACCGCCACGGCGGCCACCAGGGCGATCGGCCAGACCACCGTCGGGTCCATGCCGGCGGCCGGCGGGGACGCCGGGGGCGAGGCGGCCGCCACCTCGGGGGGGGGCAACTGGCCATCGAACCGATACGGCTGGCCGGCCGGGTTCCGCGCCCACTCCCCGGGCTGGCCGGTCGCGTCGGTGCGGAACACCCCCTCTTTCACGTTGTCCACCAGCCGCAGCCCGGCCGGGAACGTCAGCTCCCAGGCGTCGGCCGGCAGCGGGTCGTTGACCGCCGCCTCGGTGGCCGCCCACTCGTACCCGACCTGCCGGCCGGCGGCCACGTTGGTACACGTCACCGCCACCGGCACCCACCCCCCCGGTTTGACCTCTTTGAACTCCGTCACCACGGCCTCGCTGGCCATCGGGGTGGCCGGGGCGTCCCGCCGGGCCGGCGAGTCACACTTCGCCCGGTGGACCCGCACCAGGTGGCCGACCGCCGGGTCCAGGTCGAACTCGTGGTCGAACCCCCAGCGGCGGGTGGCCACCTTGACCCGCACCACCGGCTGGCCGGCGTGGGTGGCCGGCTCGGCGGTGACGTTCTGGACGTCCGGGCCGGCCAGCCAGTCGTCCAGCAGCGGCCGGGTGGCGGTGTCGGGGGAGTCGACGTGGACGCCGAACAGGCCGCACTCCCACGGGTCGCCGGGCGGCAGGGGCATCGGGCCGGCGTGGGCCTCGCCGTAGTTGGTGGCGTCCCCCGGGGCGGCCGGGTTGAGCACCAGCACCCGCTGGCCGGCCGGGGTGCGGACGGCCTCGGTCGTCTCGCCCTTGACCGTGACCCGGCCGCGGACCTGCCGGCCGGCCCGGGTGAACTGGCCGACGGCCGGGCCGGGGTCCGGCTCTTCCCGGGTCTGGTAGGTGGTCTTGGCCCGCCAGGTCTTGACCGCCTCAACGGCCGCCCGGTTGGCCTTGCGGGCGGCGGCCAGCAGGGCGTCGTCGGCCGGGGCGGGGGCGGCGAACAGGGCGGCGGTGGCGACGGCCAGCAGGCGGGACATGGGGCAGGTTCCGGGCGGGAGGGGGTCCGCCCGGACGGCTTACGGCGCCGGGGCCGGGGCGGGAAGGTCAGTCGGGTACGGCGACGACCTCGCCGCCGGCGCGGGTGGCCAGGGCCGGCAGGATGGCGTCGGCCGAGTACGGCAGGAACCGCACGGACCCGTCGCAGAAGGCGAAGTTGGCCCCGCCGCCGTGCAGGCTCCAAATCACTTCGGCGGTTTTCGGCACAGCTCGACCTCCGCCGCAACGATATCATGGCCGCACTGGCGTTCGGAAACGTAGCCGGCTCGGCCGTGAATTGGGCTTCGTCGGGTGGAGCGTCCGTCGTGGAGAGTCTCGAAGCGGCCGGATCGTTCCCGGCCGTGGCCTGTAGGGAGTGGTCATGAGCGTCGATTGAGTTCATCTACTCAAGACCGGCGATTGGGGATGCAGAACTCCTCCGTTGGCTCGCGTCCGAGGATCGCTCGAACTGACTCAGCCTGAGCCTGACAGGCACGAAGGTGACGGACGCCGGTGTGCGGGCGCTGGCCGACGCCAAGATCCCCCTCCGGCACCTAAACCTGGCGGACACGCAGGTCAAGCTGCCGCCCGAACTCCGCGAGAGCCAGGACGCACAAGCCATTCTGGCTTTCTTCCGCCAGCAACGCGGGGGGCGTCGGCCGCTGGCCGAGGCCAAGGTGCTGGTCATCGGTCAAGGTTTGGTCGGGAAAACGTCCCTCATCAAATACTGGCGGATCGGTGCGCGTGCGACGGGTCGGAGGAGAGAACCACCAAGATCGACATCTCCCGACACATCCTCGCCGTGTCCCGCCCGACTGGCGGCAAGCCCCTCGAAGTGGCCCTGAATCTGTGGGACTTCGGCGGCCAGGAGATTTACCACGCCACCCACCAGTTCTTCCTCACCAAGCGGAGCCTGTACCTGCTCGTCCTCGACGCCCGGCTGGACGAGGAGCAGAACAACCTGAACTACTGGTTCCAGGTGATCCGCAGCTTCGGCGGCGAGTCGCCAGTGCTGGTGGTGGTCAACAAGAGCGAGCAGCACCGCCTCGACCTGAACGAGATCCGGCTCCGCAAGGACTACGGCCGCCAGTTCGCCGGCGTGGTCCGCGTCTCGTGCAATCGCCCGTTCGGCCGGGACGCACTGACCGAGGCGATTCGCGGCCAACTGGCCCGGCTGGCCAACGTGTTCGACGAGGTGCCTGAGTCGTATTTTCGGGTCAAGACCGAACTGGAGGCGAAGGCTAAGAAGCAGAACTACCTGCCGTACACCAGTTACCAGAAGCTGTGCCAAAAGCAGACTCTCATCGAGGCGATCGACCAGAAGACGCTCATCCGCTTCCTGCACGACCTCGGCGTGGTCCTCCAGTTCAACGACGACACCAGCCCGTACCGACAGCAACTCCAGGACACCACCATCCTTAACCCGGACTGGGTGACGGCCGGCGTGTACAAGCTGCTCAACGACAATCAGTTGTCCAACAGTGGTGGCGTCCTCATCCGCGACCACCTGACCCGAGTGCTGCCCAAGACCACCTACCCGGCCGACAAACAGGATGTGATCGTCGGCATGATGCACACGTTCGAGCTATGTTTCGATTTTCCCGAACACAAGGGCGAGCAGTGGCTGGTGCCGGAACTGTTGCCGAAGAATGAGCCGAACCGCGACTGGCGGGAGCAGGAGTCGCTGAACTTCCAGTACTATTACGACGTGCTGCCGGACGGGCTGATCTGCCGGTTCATCGTCCGCATAAACCATTTATCAAAATAAAAACCTACTACGAATTTTACGAATAACATACCGTAGTCCAGGGCAATCAGACCACCATTACGAACAGCCCGATCACCGGCTCGACGCTTAACTGGGGCCAGATCAGCGGGAGCGTCACGAACTTGGTGCGGCAGTTGCCACCGCCGCGGAAGAAGGACGGCCCGGACCTGAAGTCAGTGCTCGAAGCCGTGCTGGCCGCGGTCACGGCGGCGGCGGAAGGACAGGAACTGGACGAGGACGCCGTTATGGACGCCGTCTCGGAACTGGAAGTGGTTGCGGAAGCGGCCAGGCGAACGGAAGAACCGGGGATGCTGGAGAAGGCTAACAAGGCCGTCCGGTCGTTCGGGAGGATCGCTGCCGGAGTGACCGCGCTGACGGCCAAGGCAACCGAACTGCGCGACGCCGTCGCCGGCTGGTTTGGTGGCTGACGGGGTCGGATCGCCGACCAAATCGCGACGTAACCCGATGGCGGGCTAAGGACGTTCGCATCTCACGGATTGGTTCGCACAGGGGAGGGCGTGGGAGGTGAGAACCATTCACACCGTCACGCCGCCCATGAGGTACGCCTTCAGCTCGACGTACGCCTTCTCGCACCGGCCCCGCCAGTGGTCGTCGGCGAGCAGGCTCGGGTGGCTCGGCCGGAACAGCACCCGCAGGCTCAGCCGGTTCCGCTGGCGGTCGTCCGGGCAGTGCAGGTGCAGTTCCACGTCCAACGGGCCGCTCGACCGCCGGCCGAACAGCCAGCCGCTGCCGGGCGTGCGGGCCAGCCGCACCCGCACCAGCCCTGGCACGCTCTCGATCACCTCGCCGCCGCTGTCGTGGACGAACCCCCGCAGCTTCATCAGGGCGATGCTCTCAGGCATCCAGGCGTCCATCTGGTACGGCAGCACCCGGTCGTCCCGGGCCGGCAGCGGGGTGGCCACCAGCGACCCCGGCAGCGGGGTGTCGGCCTCGGCCGTCACCAGCGCCACCATCTCCCGCGACCCGCCGTCCGCCGGCGGCCGGGGGGCGCGGGCGTCGGCCGCGGCTTGCGCCTGCCGCACCGCCTGGTCGAGCCGGTCGGCCAGCTCCCGGGCCGACTGCGGGCGGTCCTCCGGCAGCTTGGCCAGGCAGTCCCGCACCACCTGCTCGACGCCGGGCGGCACCCACCCGCCGAGGCCCAGGTCGGCGAACCGCGGCGGCGGGTCGGTGGCGTGGGCCAGCAGCACGTCCATGCTGTTGGTGCCGGTGAACGGCAGCCGGCCGGCCAGCAGCTCGTAGGTCATCACCCCGATGCTGTACAGGTCGCCGCGGTGGTCCATCGCCTCGCCGCGGACCTGCTCCGGGGCGATGTACCCGGGGGTGCCGACGGCGAAATCGACGTTGGTGTCCGTCACCCGCTCGGCCGGGCTGTCGTCGATCAGTTTGGCCAGCCCGAAGTCCATCACCTTGACCCGCTCCTTGGGCGAGTCCGGGTCCAGGATCATCAGGTTGGCCGGCTTCAGGTCGCGGTGGATGATGCCCTGGTCGTGGGCGGCTTGCAGCACCTCGCAGAGCTGGCCGATGATGCGGGCCACCCGGGGGGCGGTCATCCGCTTGGCCTTGGCCAGCAGCCCTTCGAGGTTCACCCCCTTGACGTACTCCATGACGATGCACGGGCCGCCGGGGTCGGTCAGGGAGGCGTCATAGAGCCGGACGGCGTGGGGGTGTTCGAACCGGGCCATCAGCTCGGTTTCGCGGCGGAAGCGGTCGCGGAACTTGGCGTCGGCGGCGATGTGGTCGTGCATGACCTTCACCACCACCTGGCGTTGAAGGTCGGTCTGGCGGGCCAGGTAGACGCGGCCCATGCCCCCCTCGCCGAGGAGCCGCTGGACCTCATACCGCCCGAGGAACGTCTGTCCGATCATGGTCCGGGCGGCGCTCCGTCGGGGATCGGCCGAGTGGAGCTTAGGACGCTTTCGGAGGAAAGCCAGTGGCGAGCGGCGGGCGTAAGCCCGCTGAGGAGGCGCTACAGGGGCGGCAAGCCGGCACCCGCCACCGGGGGGCCCTCCTCAGCGGGCTTACGCCCGCCGCTCGCCGGACTTCGCACCAAGTCCGTCCCTTGCCGCGGGAAGCTGCCCTCGCCGGCCCCCAGCCCCGGCGGCGTCGCCCGCCAGGCGGTGGCGTCCTTGGCCGTGGTCGCCCCGAGGTCGAACATCCGCTTCATGTCGGCCGGGTTGAAGTCGGTCGAGCTGGTCGGCGCCACGAACTCGGGCGGGATGGCGGCCAGGTGGTACCGCATGCCGGTCAGCACGCAGGCCGTGTACAACCGCATCAGGTCGCCCCGGCTCTGGCTGTAGATGACGGCCGCCACCGCCTCGCCGGCGATGGACAGGCTCCACGGCTTCACCCGGTTGGGGTCGGCGTACAGCTTGCCGGCCACCACCATGTACAGGTCGCTGTCGGACAGCGCCGCCGGGTCGGCCCGCTCGGCGTCGGTCAGGTGCGGGGCGCGGTAGAACAGGGATGCCGACACGCCGCCGTCCACGTGCCGCTCCATCAGGTGCTTGCCGTCCACCGTGACGGGGATGTTCACCGGCGGGAAGAAGCCGGGGATGGCGGCCGACGCCAGCAGCACCTTGCGGACCAGGTCCAGGTCGTCCGGCCGGCCGCGGGCGGCGATGGCCCCCACGTCCCACACCACCTGCCGGCGGCTCTCCAGCTCGGTGGTGCCGATGTACAGCCGGCGGCCCCTGGCGTGCTCGGCCGCCAGCCGGGCCAGCACCCCCGTGGTGATCACCTCGTCCACCTTCTTGGCCAGCGGGCCGGTGTCGGCGAGCGAGTCGGCGAACACCGCCCGGACGCTCCGCCGCACCCGGTACAGGTCCTCGTTCTTGAGGGTGGTGTAGAACGTCCGCAGGTCGGCGTCGTAGTCGGCCCCGAGGAACGCCAGCGGGGCGGCCAGAGCGCCGGTGCTGATGCCCGTCACCACGTCGAAGGTGGGGCGGTCGCCGCGTTCGCTCCAGCCGCACAGGATGCCGGCGGTGTACGCCCCGTAGGCCCCGCCGCCGGACAGGCACAGGACACTCTTGCGGGCCGGCGGCCGGTGGCCGACCGGCCGGACGCTGGTGCGGACCAGTTCGGCGGCGGCGTACAGGGCGCGGGCGTCCAGTGCCTCCCGCTCGGCAGCGACGGCCTGCGGGTCCACCAGCTCGACGGGGTTGTAGCCGGCGGCCAGCGGGGTCGGCCGGTCGGCCAGCGACGGCATCGCCCGGCCGGCGCAGCCGGCGAGTAACAGGAATGTGACGTGAACCAGCCGCACGGGAATCCCTCCCCCAAGCCGGCTTATAGCCGAGGACCGGCGGGGCGTCAACCCGGGGGGGGGCGGCGGCGGTGCCTGCGTTTGGTGGCGTCGGCCGTTGGCCGTGCCGCCAGCCGCACAGGCCGGAGGCCTATGCCACCAAACGCAGGCACGACTCGGCCGGCACCGAAACTGCCCACGCTCAGCCGCCGGTCGCCGCCAGCCATTGGACCACCGCCGCCGCGTGGGCGTCGGGTGGGAACACCGGGTAGAAGACGTGCTCCACCCGCCCGGTGCGGACGACCAGGGTCAGCCGCCGGACCAGCTCCCGGCCGCCGGCCCGGAAGGTCGGCAGCCGCAGCGCACGCGTCAGCATCAGCGACTCGTCGGACAGCAACGGGAACGGCAGGTGCAGCCGGGCCGCCGCCTCCGATTGCTCGGCCGCGGGCTGGGTGCTGACGCCGACCACGGTCGCCCCGAGGCGGGACAGGTCGGCGGCATGGTCGCGGAACCCGCACGATTGCGGGGTGCAGCCGCGGGCGCCGGGGATGGCGTCCCACCCGTCCGGCAGCGGCACCCCCGGCACCCCGGTCATCGGATAGAAGTAGGCCACCACCCGGCCCGGCAGCGCGGTCAGGTCAACGGTGCCGCCCCGGGTGGACAGTAGCGGCACCGCCGGCAAGGTCAGGCCGGGCAGGTGGCCGCACGCCCCGTCGTCGGTCGGCGCCGGCAGGCCGGTGGGCAATGACTGATAGTCCGTCACGCCGCCCCGCGCTTGCGGGCCGTCACCTCGACCTCGACTTTCATCCGCGGGTCGCTCAGGCCGACGGCCATCATGGTGGCCGCCGGCCGCACCCCGCCGAGGTACTTCTGGCAGGCCGGCCAGCACGTGGGGAAGTCGGCCGCGTCCGGCAGCAGGTACGTCACCCGCACCACGTCGGCGAAGGTGGCCCCCGCCTGTTCGAGCGCCGCCCCGATGTTGCGGAAGCACTGCTCGGCCTGCTCGGCCACGTCCGGCGAGATGGTCATGGCGGCGTAGTCGAACCCGGTGGTGCCGGACACGAACACCCAGTCGCCGTCCACGACGGCCCGGGAGTAGCCGATCTGGGCCTCGAAGGTCGAGCCACTGCTGATGAGTTGTCGCACGCGCAACCCCCAAACTCTGCGGGTGTTCGCCGAGAAACAGCCTACTTCGCCACCGGCGCGCCGGGCTGTGGGGCGGTGCCCTGGCCGTCGGTGCCGGTCGGCTGCACCGGCCCCGGCGGCGACTTCGCCTGCACCGTCAGCCGCACCCCGGTGCGGCTGCGGACCTCGTCCCCCGGCTCCAGCCCCGGCGGCAGGCTCTTCCAGGCCGGCCCCAGGTCGGCCGGCTTGCCCTTCCCGGCCTTCGTCTTGACGACGCCCTCGGACCCGAGTCGGAAGCCCTCGTCGTACAGCTTTTGCATCTCCACCGGGTCAAAGTTCGTACTGGTGCTCGTGGTCTTGAAGTCGGCGGGGATGGCCGTGAAGTAGTAGTTCATGCCGGTCAGCACGCTCAGCAGGTACAGCCGGTACAGGTCCTGCCGGCCGCCGGCGTATAAGAGGACGCTGACCGACGCCCCGACGACGGACAGGGTCCGCGGCTTCACCCCCTCGGGGTCCGGGTACAGCTTGCCGGCCACCACCATGTACAGGTTGCTGCCGGCCAGGCTCTGCGGGCCGAACGCCTCCCGCTGGCTCGGCGGCACGTACGGGGCGCGGAAGAACATGCTCTGGCTGATGCTGCCGTCCACGTGCATTTCTTGGTAGGCGGCGTTGTCGATGAGCACGTCGAACCGCACCGACGGGAAGAACCCGGGGATGGAGCAACTGGCCACGATCACCTCGCGGAACAGCACGTCCGCCTCCGGGGTGTTCCGCGAGGCGATGGCCCCCAGATCCCAGACGATCAGCCGCTTGGTGTCCAGGTTGGTGGTGCCGACGTAGCACCGCCGGCCCGTGGCGTGTTCGGCCGCCACCGCCCGGATGACGGTCACATCCAGCGACTCGTACAGCTTGTCCCGGAACGGACTGACGTCGGCCACGCTCTCCTGGAACAGCCCGCGGAGCTGGCGGCGGATGATGAACAGGTCTTTGTTCGTGACCCCGGTGTACCGGGTTTTGATGAGGTCGTCGTACCGCGGCCCGAGGAACGCCAGGGGGGCGATGAGCGACCCGGTACTGATGCCCGTGACCACATCGAAGGTGGGGCGGTCGCCGTGGGCCGTCCAGCCGGCCAACAGGCCGGCCGAGTACGCCCCGTACACCGCGCCGCCGGAGAGCAGCAGGACTTCGTACTTCTTGCCGTCCGGCTTGGCCACCTTGCCCTGTTTGGCCCGCATGTCTTTGAGCTGCTCGGCGACGCCGGACAGGTCGGCCGCGGTGAGTGGGTTGAGCGACTCGGCCGGGTCGTCGGCGTCGATGAGCGACTGCGGGTTGGTGCCCGGCGGAAGCGGCACCAGCCGCGCCGGTCCCTGGTACGCTTTGCAGCCGGCGGCCACCGTGGCCAGCGCCGCGAACAGCGTGATCTGCGTGCCGCACCGCCGCATGGTCCGTTCCCCCTGGATGCGGGGAATAGCCGCCGCCGGCGGGGCGTGCAAGCCGGGACGCTCCGTTACTTGCGGTGACGAATCTTGGCCCGCATCCGCCGCTTCTTCCGACCCACCTTCCGCCGCCCGGGGCTGCCGCGCCGACCCATTTTCGCCTCCGTGGACCGATTCTGTTGATAACGAGGGGTGTCCGGACCGAACCGCCATCATAGGGGGTGGGGAAGATCGGACAAGGCTGCAACCGGCCGGCGGGCTGGGTTGCCCCGGGTGGCCGGCGGAGCGGGGTTTCCTATGATGCCCGAATCGCCACGCCGGCGGCCGGGGTTGTGCCGCCTGCGCGGCTTGTGTATACCGTGTCGCCTATGCCGGTGGAGGACGAGTCCGGGTATGCGGTTCTATCTGCTCGACCGGATCGACGCCCACCAGCCGGGAAAATTCCTGCGCGGGTGCAAGCATTTGGCCCTGGGCGAGGAGTACCTGGCCGACCATTTCCCCCGGTTCCCGGTCATGCCGGGGGTGCTCATGCTGCACTCGCTGGTGGAGGCCGGGGCCTGGCTGTGGCGGGCGAGTACCGGCTACCGCCACCCGGTGGTGGTGCTGCGGGAGGCCCGGAACGTAAAGTACGGGTCGTTCATGCGGCCCGGCCGGCGGATGGACGTGGCGGTGGATTTGGTCGAGCAAGCTGGCGACCGGGCGGTGTTCAAGGGCAAGGGCATCGACGACGCCGGCAAGACGGCCGTGACGGCCCAGTTCGTGTTGCACGGGTACGGGCTGAGCGAACGCGGCCCGGCCGGGGTGCTGGCCGAGACGAAGCTACTGGACAGCTTGAAGTTGCGGTGGGCGGAGTTGACCGGGGAGTTACGGGCGGGCTGACCCCGACGGCACGGTGGACCGTACCCTACGGTACGGTGGCCGATGTAGGGCACGGTTCACCGTGCCGTCCGACGTAGGGCACGCATGGCGTGCCGTCCGATGAGAGGCATCATGCTGTTGAAGGATCAGGTCGCGCTCGTCACCGGCGGCAGCCGGGGCATCGGCAAGGGCATCGTCCTGGCGTTGGCCGAGGCCGGCGCCCGGGTCGGGTTCGTGTACCGCGGCAACCAGGCGGCGGCCGATGTTCTGGTGGCCGAGGTGTCGGCCGCCGGCGGCGTGGCGAAAGCCTATCAGGGCGACGTGGCCGACCTGGCGACGGCCCCGCGGGTGGTCGGTGAGCTGATGGCCGCCTGGGGCCGGGTGGACGTTCTGGTGAACAACGCCGGGGTGATCCGGGACGGCCTGTTCCTCCGCATGGACGCCGACGCCTGGAAGACCGTGCTCTCCACCAACCTGGACGGCACCTACGCCTTCTGCAAGGCGGTCATCGAGCAGATGGTGTTCAAGCAGCGGTCCGGCCGCATCGTGAACATTTCGAGCGTGGCCGCCCGGTTCCACAACCAGGGGCAGTGCAACTACGCGGCCAGCAAGGGGGCGGTGGAGAGCTTCACCCGCGGCCTGGCCGTGGAAGTGGCCAAGCGGGGGGTGACGGTGAACGCCGTGGCCCCCGGGTTCATCGAGACGGACATGACGGAAGCGGTGCGGGGGAAGGCGGGTGAGCTGATCAAAAAGGCCATCCCCGCCGGCCGGCTCGGGACGCCCGACGACATTGCGGCGGCGGTGCTGTTCCTCTGCTCGCCGGCGGCGGCGTACATCACCGGCCAGGTGCTCACCGTGGACGGCGGACTCAGCCTCGGCGCGGCCGTGGCCTAACGGAAGGGTGCAGGCACATGACCAGCGACGACATTTTCGCCCGGGTGAAGAGGCAGCTCGTCGACGCGCTGAGCGTCGACGAGGGGGACGTCACCCAGACGGCTCGGTTGCAGGCGGACTTGAACGCCGAGTCCATCGACTTCCTGGACATCGTGTTCCGGCTGGAGCGGGAGTTCGGCATCAAGATCGATCGCAACGAGCTGTTCCCCGAGAGCATCTTCCAGGGCGACCCGGACTTCGTCCAGGACGGCAAGGTGACGCCCAAGGGCCTGGCCACCCTCCGCGAGAAGATGCCGTACTCGGACATCAGCGGGTTCGAGAAGAACCCGTCGTTCGAGCACATCGGCGACCTGTTCACCGTGGACCTGATTTGCCAGTACGTGGCCGCCAAGGTGGCCGCCAAGTGAGGTGGATTTGGATCGACCGGTTCGAGGCCTTCGACCCCGGCCGGCGGGCGGTGGCGGTGAAGGTGCTGTCCGCCGCCGAGGACCACTTCGCCGAGCACTACCCCGGGTTCCCGGTGTTCCCGGCCGCACTCATCATCGAGGGACTGGCCCAGACCGGCGGCATCCTGGTCGGGGAGGCCAACCAGTTCCGCGAGAAGGTGGTGCTAGCCAAGCTGCCGAAGGCGGTGTTCCACCGTGAGGTCGGCCCCGGCGAGACGCTGACGTACACGGCCGACGTGGTGGACCTGCGGCCCGAGGGGGCGGTGGTGGCCGGCACGGCCCATGTGGGCGAGTCGCTGGTGGCCGAGGTGGAGATTTTCTTCGCCCACCTGGATAAGAACCGGGCGGCCACCGAATTCGGGGCCGATAACTTCGTGTTCACCGGCGAGCTGGCGTACCTGCTCGGGCAGGCCAAACTGGCCCCGGCGAAGGTGGGCGAGTTGGCGGCGGCGAGAAGCCCGTAGGTCCGGCTGTGCCGGACGCATGAGGCGAAGATGTCCGGCACCGCCGGACCTACAGGAGACGACGAGCGAATGGCCGGCGACCGGCGAGCGGTGCTGACCGGGCTGGGCGTGATTGCCCCGTGCGGGGTCGGCGCGGACGGCTTCTGGCAGGGCTTGCACGCCCCGCCGGCCGCCCGCCGCATCACCCACTTCGACGCCGGCCCGCTGCCGGTGCGGATCGGTTACGAGCTGCCGGGGTACGACCCCAAGACGGCGGTCGGCAAGGAGCACCGCAAGTCGCTCACCAAGATGGCCCGGACGGTGCAACTCGGGTTCGCCGCGGCCATGCAGATGTGGGACGCCGGCCACTGCCCGAAGCCGAGCGCCGGGCAGATCGCCCCGGAGCGGTTCGGGGTCGAGTTCGCCTGCGTCATGGTGGCCACCGACACCGAAGACCTGGCCGGCGGGGCCAGGATCGCCGCTGACCACACGCCGGGGACAGTGGACCTGGCCAAGTGGGGCACCGACGGGCTGCGGGCGGTGCCGCCCCAGTGGATGCTCAAGTACCTGCCCAACATGCCGGCCTGTCACACGTCGGTGGTGATGGACGCCCGCGGGCCGAACAACTCCATCACCTGCGGGGACACGGCCGGGCTGGTGGCCCTCGGCGAGGCGTTCCGGCTGCTCGGCCGCGGGGCGGCCGACTACATGCTGGTCGGCGGGTGCGAGAGCAAGCTGAACCCGGTCAGCTTCTGCCGGCACGTCAGTTTCCAGGACTTGAGCCGCCGCAACGACGCCCCCACGGACGCGCTGCGGCCGTTCGACGCCGCCCGCTCCGGCACCGTGCTGGGCGAGGCGGCCTGCGTGTTCGGGCTGGAGGACGCGGACCACGCCGCCAACCGCGGGGCGACGGTGCTGGGCGAACTGGCCGGGTACGCCAGCGGCTTCGCCCGCCGGCTGGATTCGCAGGTTTTCGCCGGGGTGATCTGCAAGGCGCTGGCCGACGCTGGGGTGTCCCCGGGTGACGTGGACCACGTGAACGCCGGGGCCGGCGGGTACGCCAAGCTGGACCCGTTCGAGGCGGAAGCAATCCGAACCGTGTTCGGCGACGTACCCGTGTTCGCCCCCCGGGCGTTCGTCGGCAGTTGCGGGGCGGCCGGCGGGCTGGTCGAGCTGGCCGCCAGCGTGCTGGCCCTGCGGCACGGGACGCTGCCGGCCACGGCCAACCACACGACCGCCGCCGGCGACTGCCCGGTGCGGGTGAACACGACGCCGCGGGCGGTCGAGAAGCGGTGTGTGGTGAAGCTGAGCTGCACGGATTTGGGCCAGGTGGCGGCGGTGGTGGTGCGGGCGGTTTAGGCGAGCGGCCAGCGTAAGCTGGTCCGGTTCGGGGTTACAGTCGGTTCTCAGACCCAGGACCGGACCAGCCGCTCGCCAAGAGGGAAACAGGACATGCGGCGACGGGTCGTCATCACCGGCATGGGCATGGTCACGCCGCTCGGCCACTCCGTGGCCGACACCTTCGCCGCCCTGCTTGAGGGCCGGTCCGGGGTGGCCGCCACCACCCACTTCGACGCCCGCACCTTCCCCACCCAGTTCGCCGCCGAGGTGAAGGGCTTCGACCTCGGCCGGTTCCTCAAAGACCCCGGCCGGTTCGACAAGTGCGGGTCGAACACCCGGTTCGGCCTGGCCGCCGCCCGGCAGGCCCTCGACGACGCCAACCTGCTGGCCGGCGGCGACCGCACCAACCTCGGCATCTACTGCGGCACCGGGGAAGGCTGCGAGGATTTCACGGGGGTCGTCAGTGCCACGGGCAACAGCACGGCCGACGGCCGGGCCGTGGACACCGGGCGGTTCACCGGCACTCTGTACGGGCTGCTCGACGGCGCCCGCGAGCACGAGCTGGAGATGCACACGACGGCCGGCCGCATCGCCGACGAGTTCGAGCTGCTCGGGCCGAACGCCACCTGCCTGACCGCCTGTGCGGCCAGCGCCCAGGCCGTCGGCGAGGCGGCCGAACTGGTCCGCCACGGGGACGCCCCGGTGATGCTGGCCGGCGGCTCGCACAGCATGATCCACCCGTTCGGGGTCGGCGGGTTCAACCTGCTCACCGCCCTGAGCCGGCGGAACGACGCCCCGCAGACGGCCAGCCGGCCGTTCGACCTCAACCGGGACGGGTTCGTGCTCGGCGAGGGGGCCGGGTTCGTGGTGCTGGAAGACCTCGACCATGCCACGGCCCGCGGCGCCGCCGTGTACGCCGAGCTGACCGGGTACGGCACCACCGGCGACGCCTACCGCATGACCGACCCGCACCCGGAGGGCCGGGGGGCGGTGACGGCCATCCGCAACGCCCTGGCCGACGCCGGGATCGCCCCGGCCGACGTGGGGTACGTGAACGCCCACGGCACCAGCACCGGGGCAAACGACTCGGCCGAGACGAACGCCCTCAAGACGGCCCTCGGGGCACACGCCTACAAGACGCCGGTGAGTTCGTCCAAGAGTATGCTCGGCCACCTGATCGCGGCCGGCGGGGCGGTCGAACTGATGATCGCCGTACTAGCGATGCGGCGGGGGGTGCTGCCGCCGACCATCAACTACGAGACGCCCGACCCGGAGTGCGACCTGGACTACGTGCCGAACACGGCCCGGGAAATTTCCGGCATTCGGCACGTCCTGAGCAACAGTTTTGGGTTTGGGGGCCAGAATATCACCCTGGTCGCCTCCCGGGTGTGACAGTCCGGCAGGGTCTGCCGGCTGCCCGGTGATGCCGGCACGGTTGCCCCGCCATAATATGCCCTTTCGCCCACCCGCGGCGCAAGCCACGGGCGATCCTCCTTCTAGGAGTGGGGCGGGGTGCGGGTTCGCGTGGGGGACGCCAGTGGCAGACGTGGTCCGATGGGTATTCATCGTCGGCGGCTGTGCCGGCGGGGCCTTCGTGCTGCTGGTGATGGTCGCCCAGGCGTACTATCGCAAGCGGTACCTCGAAAAAATCGTTCGTATCTTTGAAGAAAAGCCGTTCTTCGTGGTTCCGATAGGCAAGCCCGTGCCCGGTGCCGAGGACGTTCACTTCGCCACGGCCGACGGCTACACCCTGCGAGGTTGCTACTTGCGGGGCCGCCGGCCGCGGCGGGGCGTGGTGCTGTTCGGCCCGGAGTTCGGGTCCAACCGCTGGGCCGCCCTCCAGTACACGAACTCGCTGCTGGAAGCCGGGTACGACGTGTTCGCCTTCGAGCCGCGGAACCAGGGCGACAGCGACACTGACCCGACCTACCGCCCGCTCCAGTGGGTGACGGACCGCGACCGGGTGGACACCGAGGCGGCCGTGGCGTACCTGAAGCGGCGGAAGGACGCTCCGGCCGACGGGGTTGGGGTGTTCGGCATCAGCAAGGGCGGGAGCGTCGGCCTGCTGGTGGCGGCGGCCGACCCGTGGGTGCGGTGCGTGGCCACCGACGGGGCCTACGGCACCTACACCACGATGGTGCCGTACATGCGGCGGTGGGTGAACATCTACATCCAGAGTTTCACCCGGGTGCGGGCCTGGCTGCCGGACTGGTTCTACGGGCTGGTCGGGCTGGCGGCGGTGCGGACCTCGGCCGCCCGCCGGGGGGTGAAGTTCGAGAACCTGGAGCGGGCGCTCAGCCGGTACGCCAAACCGCTGCTCATGATCCACGGCCAGGCGGACACGTACATCAAGCCGGAGATGGCCCGGACCCTGTTCGACCAGGCCGCCACCCCGGCCGGCGACAAGGCGCTGTGGCTGGTGGACAAGGCTAAGCACAACCAGGCTCTGACGGTGGCCGGGGCCGACTACCAGCGGCGGCTGTGCGGGTTCTTCGACGCCCACCTGGCCGACCCGCTCACCCCGCTGCCGGTGCCCCCGCCGCCGAGCGACCGGCTGGCCCGTGCCGGACGGTAGCCGGCCGGAGCCACGCCATGCTCCCTGTCCTCTGCGCCCTGCTCGTCGTCGATGCCCCGCTGGCCGGGGCTGTCCTCGTCGTAGACCCCGGGCACGGCGGCCAGCGGTACAGCCGCAGCTACACCGGCGGCACCCGCGGGGTGAATTCCAAACTCACCGAGAGCGAACTGAACCTGCGAGTCGGGTTGGCCCTGGCGACCAAGCTGGAGGTCGCGGGGGCGACCGTCCACCGCACCCGGACGTGCGACCGCCGCTTGAGCCGGGAGGGCAGCAGCACTAGCGACGAGTTGCACGCCCGGGTGGACCACTTCGACAAGTTCAACCCGCACGTCTTCGTGTCGATCCACCACAACGCCGGCGGGCCGACGGCCAGCGGGCACACCGCCTTATACAAGCACAATGCCGCCGACCCGACCCTTTACGAGGCGTGCGCCCGGGCGTTCAACGACGCCCTGGACGGAGCCGTGCCGGGGCCGAAGCGGGCGCTCATCGGCCCGACGGGCAACTACCACATCCTCCGCGAAACCGAGGTGCCCGGTACCATCACCGAGGGTGGGTTCCAAACCAACCCCGGGTTCGACGAGGAGAGCAGCCGGCCGGACTACCCGGAGCGCGAGGCGGCGGCGCTGCTCAAGGGGGCGGTGGCCTACTGGGCGGCCCACAAGCCGGCGCTGGTCGCACTGCGAGACAAGCGGGTGCCGAAACCGGGGCGGGTGACGGCCACCGACCTCGACCCGACCTTCCAGGCCGAGATGGCGAAGCTGCTTGAGCGGGTCGCCCCGGGTGGCAGCTACACGGCGGCGAAGGCTCCGGACTACGTGGCCGCGTTCAAGGGCACGCTGGCCGACCCGGCCGGGTTCGCGGTGACGGCCGCCGCGTCCGGTGAAACGATCAAGCTGGCCGGCCGCGTGACGGACAAGGGTCACCACGACCGGCTCATCGACCTGTTCGTGGCCATGAAGCTGGTGGCGCTGGACAACGGGGTGGAGCTGCCGGCCGAGAAGTGACCGGGCCGCCGGCCTACAATGCCGCCCATGTCGCTCACCCCCGACGCCCTCGCCGACCTGACCGCCCACGCCCTCCTCGACCTCCGCCGGCTGGCCCCGGAGTGCGTGCTGGCGGGCACCGTCGTGACACTGCTACTCCTGCGGACGCTCACCCGCCGGCCGTTGGGGGCGGTGGCCGTCGCCGGCAGCTTCGCCGCGTTCCTGGCGCTGCTGGCCCCGCACCTCGGGCTGTGGCCGCCGCTGCCGGCCGGGCCGGCGTTCACCGGCCTGCTACAACTCGACCCGCTCGCCGAGTACGTCCGCGGCGTCGTGCTGCTGGCCACGTTCCTGGTGGTGCTGCTGACGGAACTCACCGGCGAGCCGGCCGGCGAAGCGGCGGACTTGCACACCCTGTTCCTCGGGGCCGCCCTCGGGCTGTGCCTGATGGCCAGTGCCAACCACCTGCTGGTCGTCTTCCTGGCCATCGAGATGGCCAGCCTGCCGAGCTACGTGCTGGCCGGGTTCCGGCTCCGCGACCGGGCCGGCGGCGAGGCGGCCCTGAAGTACGTCGTCTACGGGGCGGCGGCCAGCGGGGTCATGCTGTACGGGCTGACGCTGCTCACCGGCACCTTCGGCACCGCTCACCTGCCGGAGCTGGCCCCGCGACTGGCGGCGGCCGGCTGGACACTCCCGGCCGCGGCCGGGGCGACACTGGTGGGCGTCGGGCTGGCGTTCAAGCTGGCGGCGGTGCCGGTACACGTCTGGCTGCCGGACGTGTTCGCCGGTGCCCCGGCCGAAGTGGGGGCCTTTCTGTCGGTGGCGTCGAAGGCGGCGGCCGTCGGGCTGACGGTCCGACTGCTGACTCTGGTGCCGGAGCCGCGAACCGTCGGGCTGATCCTGGCCGTGACGGCGGCGGTGACGGCCACCTGGGGCAACCTGGCCGCGCTCACCCAGACCGACCTGCGGCGGCTGCTCGGGTACAGCACGGTGGCCCACGCCGGCTACTTGCTGATGGGGCTGGCCTGCCTGACCCCGGCCGGGACGAGCGCCAGCCTGTTCTACCTCGGGGCGTACCTGCTCATGAACCTGCTCGCCTTCGCCGGGGCGGCGGTCCTCCGCAAGCACGCCGGCGGCGACACCCTGGCCCACTGCCGGGGGCTGGTCGGGCGGTCGCCGGTCGTCGCCGTGGCGGTCGGGCTGGGGCTGCTCAGCCTGCTCGGGCTGCCGCCGCTGGCCGGGTTCGCCGGCAAGTTCCAGCTCTTCGCCGCCGTCACCGACGCCGGGTACGGCTGGCTCCTCGCCGTCGGCCTGGCGAACACGGTGCTGAGTGCCGGCTACTACCTGCGGGTGCTGCGGGCGATGCTGCTGGACGACGCCGAGGCGACCGACGAGAAGGGCCGGCCGCTGCCACTCGGCGAGGGGATGGGGGTGCGGCTGTACCTGCTGGTGCTGGCCGCGGCGGTGGTGGCGGCGGGGGTGTTCTGGGGGCCGCTGGCCGGGCTGGCGGCAGGAGTGACGAGGTAGCTTCGAAGGGGCGAAATGTCTTGGCGAACTGGCGCGACCCTCTTTTCCGACCTGTGGCCGCACGTTCAGGAGCGGGTGAAGTCGGACTCGCTCCGCCACGAGTTCACTGGGCGGCTCCTGGATTTGTTCCTGGAGTACGACGTAGACCCGGCCGAACTTGTCGGGCTACACCCCGAGGTCGACCGACTTCTTGCCGAAGGCGGGCGGCTAGATGCCGGCGAGGGCGACGAGTAGATTGGCACATAACGTAAGAGGAGCTGGGCCATGCTGCTGAGTGTCGAGATTGAACAAGAAGAGGACGGCCGCTGGATCGCCGAGGTGCCGGCGGTGCCGGGTGCCTTGGCCTACGGAGCCACGCGTGCCGAGGCGGTCGGCCGGGCCGAAGCCCTCGCCTTGCGGGCACTGGCCGACCGGCTGGAACACGGCGAGCCGGTGCCGGAGGGGTCATGATCGCCGACGACCAGGAACTGCTGGCGACCCTCGACCGCATCATGTGGTTCCAGCGGCAGGTGGCGCAACTCCGCCGGGCCGAGTCGAACCCGGTCAACTACAAGGCGGCCGCCGCCGGCTTCCTGGCCGAGGTCGAGCGGATGCAGCGTGATGTGCGGGAGTACCTGAGCCTGCATCCGGCCGAGGTCGCCCGGGCCGCGTGAGCCGTCAACCGCCGAGCACTCCCAGCACCAGCCGCGACCACGGCTCGAACCCGTCGGCCGCCGCCCGTAACTGCTCCACGACCGCGAACCCGCTGTCGGCCAGCGCCGCCTCGCGTGGTGTCGCCGTGGGCTCGGCCAGCTCCAGCACATGCACCACGCCCAAGTGTACCCGGCCGACCGGCGACGAATCGTCGAAGAGGAACCCCAGCGGCCGCTCGGCGAACGCGCCGACTTCGAGTTCCTCGGTCAGTTCGCGGAGCATCCCGGTGCGGTATGGGTCGGCCCCGCCGGCGGCGTCGGCCTCACTGATGTGCCCGCCCACCCCCACGGATCGCAACGCCGTCAGCCGCCGCTCGCTGCCGGCCGACCCGCGGCGGTAGTGGAACACCCGCCCGCCGTGTGTCAGCACCAGGTACGGGATGAGCTGTTTGAACCCCGGGTCGGTCTCGCACTCGCTGCGGGGCCGGAAGTGCAGCACCGCCGGGTCGAGCAGCTTCGCCAGATACAGCGGGTCGGCCGGGCGGAAGCCGGCGAACGCGCCGCAGGCGTGGAAATGAGCTTCGCTGACTCCTAGCACCCGCTCGTCGGTCGGCATCGCGTCACCCCACCAGCTTCAAGATGACCGCCCCGCCGACGGCCAGGCCGACCATCGTCGCCGCCAGCCGCAGCGTGTCCCGGCTCGACCGCCGGGCCAGCAGCCGGTCCAGCTCCGCCTGGTCGCCGCCTTCCACCGCCAGTTGCAGGGCCAGTTCGTACCGGCCCTCGGGGTAGTCCCGGCACTGGTCGGCGTGCAGCACCCCGGGCGTCGCCACCGGCGGGCCGGCCGACAGGTGGAAGCCGAGCGCGTCGTCCGGAGCGAAGGTGGCCGGCCGCAGCTCGGCCCGGGTGCGGTCGGGCAGCAGCGCCCACACCTTTCGCACGTCCGCCGGGTCACCCAGCCGCACCCGGCCGCCGTCGAGTAGCGCCTGCGCCGCCCCGAGCAGCAGCGGCCCGTCGCTGCCCTTGAGGACGGTTTGTAACTCGCCGACCGTCCGCCGGGGGAGCGGTTCGTCCGGCCATTCGAGGTGCGGCAGCTCGCCCCGGGCGGACCAGTCCGGCGGGAAGCGGTCGCTCACCGCGAACGGGTCGCCGAGGTCGGCCAGCGGCCGGCTCATCAGCAGGAAGCGGAAGCCGGCCACGCCCCTTTGCACGACCGTCGGGCGGCCGTCGAGGTCGGTCACGAACACGCTGTCGGCCGGCGGGCCGAACCGGGCAGCCACGGTGCGGGCCGCCTCTTCGACGGCAAACCCCACCGCCGTCGCGGCTGCCACGTCGACATTCTGCCCCGCGACGCGGACGAGCAGTTGCGGGAGCAGGCGGTCGCCGGACATGGGGGCTGTTGTACGGCCCGCCGGCGGGTACGATGGGGGGTCGGACCGGAGGACCGCGCGCGTGTCGCATCTGATCGCCCTGGCGCTGGTCGCCGGGGTCGCTACTAGCCCGGAGCGGCTGGCCGCCGACCTCGGCAGCCCGGCCTTCGCCGCCCGGGAGCGGGCCACGCAACGGCTGTGGCAGGCCGGCGAACTGGCCCGGCCGGCGCTGGAAACGGCGGCCCGGTCGGCCGACCCGGAGGCCGCCCGCCGGGCCGCCGACCTGCTCGACCGCTTCGACTGGGGTCTGTACGCCGACACCTCGCCGGACGTGCGGACGCAGGTGAACAAGTTCCGGACCGGGGTGGCGGACGACCAGGATGCGGCCGTCGCGGCCCTCGTCCGGGCCGACGAGCTGCCCACCGTCCGCAAGCTGCTCGCCCGCCCCCGGCCGGCCGACGACAACCAGCGGCTGGCCGGCTTCCTGCTGACGTTCCTCCGCCGCGAGGTGCCGCCGCTGATCGCCGCCGGGGACCGCGACCGGGCCGGCGAGTGGCTGGCCCTGCACGCCGTCCTGCCGGACCTCGCCGGGCTGATCGACCTGACCGTGTTCGAGCACCTCCGCGGCAAGCCGGAGCCGACCGCCCCGCCGTCCCCGCTGTTGGACGTGTGCCGCAAGCGGGCGGCCGGCGACCGGGCCGGGGCGTTCCAGGCGGCCGCCGCCTACCCGGGCCTGCGGACGGCGCTGCTGGAAGACGCCGGCGACTACGCGGCGCTCGCCGATCGGCCGATCGGGCGGGCCAACAGCGGGGACGGGCTGAAGGCGTTCCGGCTGCGGCGGGCCGGCCGCGCCGCCGACGCCACGGCCATCCTGGACGAACAGCTCGACCTCGGCCTCGGCCGGCCGCGGCTGTCGGCCCAGCAGTTGGACGAGCCGACCCTGGCCCTCGTGCTCAACGACCGGGTGGCCGACGCCATCGCCCGGCTGACCGAGAAGCAGTACGCGCCGCACATCCTGGCCGACTGGCTGACGGCGCAGATGCGGTTCGCCGACGCCCTCGACCTGGTCCGCCCGGACCGCGAACTGGGAGAAGAGTTCGACGACACCTTCTACCGCGGGCTGGCCGGCACCCGCCGCGGCCGGCTGCTGGCCATGCTCGGGCGGAAGGCCGACGCCACCGCCGCCTTCCAGGCCGCGTTCAAAGCGGCCCGGGCCGGCGAGCGGGCGGACAAGCTGTGGGCGGCGTCCACCGGGTACGGGCTGGAACAGCTCGTCCGGGCCGAGGTGCGGGCCGGCCGGCACGACCTGGCGTGTACCCACCTGGGGGCCGCGCTGGACGCCGACGAGGACCGGCGGTCGGTGACGGACAAGCGGGGGCCGGCGTTCGAGGCCCTGTTCGAGGCCGATGCCGAGGTCGGGCCGGCTCTGTTGGGCGTCATCGGTCGGGGCGACCCGGCGGGGGACCGGCTCAAGCGGGTGCGGGCGCTGCTGGCCGGCAAGGGCACCGCGGCGGACCTGGACGCCGTCACCACCTTCAAGCGGCCGGACCCGGCGAGCGAGCCGGACCGGGCGCGGGTTGTCGGCAACGCGGTGGCGGCGGCCCTGCGGGCGGCCGGCAAGCCGGCCGAGGCGGTGACGGTGTTCGAGAGCGTCGCGGACGCCCTGCCGCCGCCGGCCGACGACCCGCCGGAGTCGACCGACCGCAACCCGCCGGGGGCCAAGTCGTGGGTGTACGGCTGCGACGAGCGCATCCGCTTCTGGGTCGAGTTCGGCGACACTCTCACCGGGCTGGGCCGGCACGCCAACGCCGCCGACCGGCTGTTCCAGGGCTGGCAGCGGTTCCCCGACAGCCCGACCCTGCTGTTCCTGTCCGGCCGGGCGCTAGCCAAGGCGGGCAAGATGGCCGACGGCAAGGCGCGGATGGAGGCCGCCCACTGGGTGGCGCTCGGCGACCCCGGGCCACGCGGCCGGCTGCTGGAGGAGCTGGTGGCCCGCGGGCTGGCGGCCGACGCCGACCGCGAGCGGCCCCTCGCCGGGCTGGCCGGGTGGGCCGGCGGGCCGGCCGTCGGCAACGTCTGGAACCAGGCGGCGAAGGCGGCCACCCTGGCCGGCAAGCACGCCGTCGCGGCCGACCTGTACGACCGCTCGCTCCACTACGTGCTGAAGACCGAACACGTCCATTACATCGATGGGGCGGCGTACCTGACGGTGCCGCAGGCGGCGGCGGCGGCCCACGCCCGCGGGCTGCTGGCGGCCGGCCAGCCGGACGAGGCGGTGGCGGCGGCCGACGCCTGCCTGGGTGTGCTGCCCGGCAACACCGAGCTGGCCATCGCCCTGGTCGGCGGGCTGGACAAGGCCGGCCGGCCGGACGCCGCCGACCGGCTGTTCCGCAAGGCGTGGGACGCTTTCGGCAAGGTGATCGAGGGCCACCCGGACACTACTTGGGCGCGGGCCGAGGCGGCGTGGCTGGCGGCCGGTTGCCGGCGGGAGTTGGACCGCGGGCTGGAGTACGCCACCCGGGCCGTCGAACATGACCCAAACGGGGTGGCCCCGCGGCGGGCGCTGGCCGAGGTGCGGTTCCGCCGGGGCGACCGGGCCGGGGCGGCGGCGGTCATGGCCACCCTGGCCGCCGACGACCGGCTGAGCCACCTGTACCGGCGGCAGTTGGAACGGTACAAGTCCGCCCCGCTGAACGCCCCGCCCCCGGACGTGGACGACGATTGACGGCTCGGCGAGAGCCGCGACCGCCAGGGAGCGACTGGTTGGGGACGCGGCAAGCTGCGGGATGCCCCAGCCAGTCGCTCCCTGGCGGTCGCGGCTCTTACAATACCTCATCCCGAGGTCGTTGCATGTTCCTGCCACCGCCGGACACCCCCGCCGGGCTGACCGGCCGGTTCGCCTGCTGGTTTGCCGTGGCCGGCTGGCCGCTGGCCGCCGTCGGCGGGGCACTGCTCGTCACCAGCGACAAGATTGCCGTCCGCGGGGACACCCTGGGTGTGGCGTTCGGGGTCGGGGCGGGGTGCCTGCTGCTGGCCGCGGTGGTGTGCGTGGCCGGGCTGGCCGTCGCCGGGGTGGCCACCACCCGCCAACTGCCGTACATGCCGGACCCCGGCCGCGGCTGGATTTACCTGGGCATGGGGCTGAACGCCCTGCCCATCCTGCTGACCGGCGTCGTCATAGTGCTGTCGGCGCTGTACGCCGAGAAGCTGCCGCCGCCGAACCGCTGAGCGGCCCGGCGGCGGACAGACAGGCCGGGGTTACGGCTTCTTCCCGCCGCCGCCGCCGCCGGCCGCCTTCACACTAATGGCGAAGCTGCCCCGCAGCCCGCCGGCCAGCGTGTCGGCCACCGACACCGTCTGCGTGCCGGTCGCGGTCAGGGTGAGCGAAAACGTCTTCGCCCCGGCGTCGGCTGTCGTGAACGTGGTGTCTGCTGGGATACCGCCCGGGCCGCTGAAGTGGACCCGGCCGGTGTACCCGGTGATCACGTTCCCGAAGGCATCCACCGCCGACAGGGTGACGGTGAAGGCCACCCCCGCCGTTGCGCTCGACGGGGCGCGGAAGGCGAACCCGACCATCGCCGCCGCGCTCACCTGGATGTCCGTCTGGCTGAACGCCAGAGCGGCGTTTGCCGTGTCCCCGACGGTAACAATCTGCCCACGGGCCGATTTCAGCGTGACGGTGAACGTCTTGGTCCCGGCGTCGGCCGCCGTGAACGTGGTGTCCGCCGGCAGCCCGGCCAGCACGTCCGTGCTGCCGAAGTGGAGCGTGCCGCGGTAGCCGGTGGCCGCGTTGCCGTAGGCGTCTCGGAGGCAGACGGTCATGGTCTGGACGGTCCCGGCCACCGCGTTCGAGAGCAGGGTCGAATTCAGGGCGACGGCCGCCGCCGGCGTCACCACGACGCCGGCCTGGGTGGCCGACACGGTCGCGTCGGCGCTGTCCCGCACCGTCACCGACTGGGTGCCGGCCGTCTTCAGGGCCACGCTGAAGGTGTGAACCCCGGCGTCGGCGGCGGTGAAGGCGTAGGCCTGGGCGGCCTGCGGGTCGGTGCCGCCGACCAGCACCGTGCCGGTGTACACCGTCGAGAGGTTGCCGAAGGCGTCGTAGGCCGTCACGGTCATCGGCTGGGCGGTGCCGGCCACCCCCCCGGCCAGCGGCGTCACCACGAGCCGGGCGGCCCAGCCCGGGGTGACAGTGACGGTCTGGCTGGCGTTTAGCCCGGAGGCGGTCGTCGCCGTCAGTGTCAGGCTGCCCAGGGTCATCGGCGTGACCGAGAACACGGCCGTGCCGTTGGTCATCGTCAGGTCGGCAGGCATGAACGTAGCCGGGTCGGAGCCGGCCAGGTGGGCGGTGCCGGTGTACCCGGTGGCTATGTTGCCGAACATGTCCCGGGCGGTCACCGTGACCGGGTGGGCCGAGCCGACGAACCCGCCGCCGCCGCTGACGGCCAGGCTGACCGCCACCCCCGGGGTGACGTTCACCACCGGGGAGTTGCCGGTCAGGGCCGGGGCCAGGGTGTCAGTGGCCGTCAGCGCCTGCGCGCCGGTGGACCGGAAGCTGACCGCGAAGGTGTGAACCCCGGCGTCGGCGGCCGAGAAGGCGTAGGTGGCGGGCAGGGTGGCCAGCGGGTCGGAGCTGGCGAACCGGACGGTGCCGGCGTAGCCCGGCGACACGTTGCCGTAGGGGTCCAGGGCGGACACCGACACCACCACCGACTCGCCGGCGGCGGCCCCGAGCGGGGTGCCGACCACGAGCCGGGTGGCCGCCGCCGGCGTCACCTGGACGGAGGCCGTCCCGTTCAGAATGAACGGGCTGGTGGCCACCACCGCCTGCGGGCCGGCGGCCAGCAGCGAGGCGGCGCCGATGAAGGTGTGGACCCCGGCGTCGGCCGCGGCGAACGTGTACGACACCGGCTGCGCCCCCCGGCCGGTGCCGAGGGTGAGGGCCACCGACCCCTGGAAGTTGGGGGCCGGGTTGCCGGCCGCGTCTACCGCCGTCACGGTGACGCTGAACAGTTGGCCGGCCACGGCCGTGGCCGGGGCCACCACCTGCAAGCCGGTCGCCCCGCACATGGTCGCCCAGTCGTTGGCGTTCACCAGCTCGGCCACCTGGCCGGTGCTGAGGCCGCCGACCAGGGCCGACGAGGCGGACACCACGTCGGCCATGCCGTCGCCGTTGAAGTCGCCCACCCCCGCCCGGCCGCCGGGGCCGCCGGCGACGCCCACCGGGGCGTAGAACGTCCCGTCGCCGCGGCCCAACTCCACCTGGTAGCCACTGGCCATCGGCTCGACCAGGTCGAGGTTGCCGTCGGCGTTGAAGTCGGCGGCCACCACGTCGGTCGGTATCGAGCTGAGGAAGAAGGCGCTGGCCGGTTGGAAAGTGCCGTCGCCCAGCCCGAGCAGCACCGGCATGGAGGTGCCCTGCCCGAAGATGGTGCCGGCCAGGGCCACCACGTCGGCGTTGCCGTCGTGGTTGAAGTCGGCCACCACCAGCCGGCGGGTGCCGGCGGCGGCGAACACCCGCTGCGACTGGAACGTGCCGTCCCCGTTGCCGAGTTTCACCCCCACCCCGCCGGCGCTGCCGGACACGATGTCCAGCTTGCCGTCGTGGTTCAGGTCTTCCAACTTCACGTCCAACATGCCGACGCTGGTCGCCTCGTTGTGGCCCGGCGCGTACGTGCCGTCGCCGTTATTCGGGATGACCGTGGCCGTCCCGCCGTACCCGGGGCTGGCGGTCACGAGGTCGGGGTAGCCGTCCCCGTTCAAGTCGCCCTCCGTCACCTCGTACGGGCTGGCCCCGACCGGGTAGTAGGCCGCCGGCTGGAACGACCCGTCCCCCTTGCCGTGCAGCACGTACACCGCCCCGTACCCGCTCACCACAACGTCCTTCAGCCCGTCCCGGTTGTCGTCACCGATTGTCAGCGAGGTCGGGTTGGCGCCGGCCGGGGACGAGATCGGTGCCCCGAACGTGCCGTCCCCGTTACCGGGCAGGACGGTCAGTGTGCCGACAGTCTGGAAGGCGACCACGCTGGAGCTGAGCACGGCCAGGTCGGCCTTGCCGTCCCCAGTGAAGTCGGCCGACTTTACGGCCACGGTGGTGCCGGCGACGGCGAAGCCGGCGGCCGGCAGGAAGGTGGGCACGATGCGGCCGTCGAGCGCCTCGACGTGCGGCCGGAACCGGCGGGCGGCCGGCGGCCGGCCGAGCAGTTGGCGACACCAGAAACGGAACATCGGGAACCCTCGAACGGGGAGGAGGTGTGCCGCCGGCCGCACGATGCTGCCACGGCCGGACGCCGTCCGGCGCGAGTCACGCACAGCTTGAACGGCACCCATGACGAGGGGAGTCGCTTTGGGCCGCACGGCCCGCCAGCGAATGTCGAAAGGGATTGCGCCGCACGGGATGGAATGCCGGATCGCCCGCCGACGGGCCGGCGGCGACCGCCTCCCGAATTCCGTGGCGGACGCGGCGGCCGGTCCCGACTCTCCCGAACGGCGGCACACCGCCGGCCGCCGGACGGGGTACAATTGCCGCGTGCCCACCCCGCCCCCCGTGCCGACCGACCGATCGTTGTTGGCCCGGGTGCAGACCGGCAGCCAGGGGGCGGCCGGCGAGCTGTACCAGCGGTACGCCCGCCGGCTGCTGGCCCTGGCGCGGGCCAAGTGCGGGGCCGACCTGACCGCCCGGGTGGAGGCCGAGGACATCGTTCAGTCGGTGTTCGGCAGCTTCTTTCGCGGAGCGCAAGCCGGTGGGTACGCCGCCCCGGACGGGGAGGAGTTGTGGAACCTGCTGCTGGTCATCACCCTCAACAAGGTGCGGGCCAAGGGGGCGCACCACCGGGCGGCCAAACGGGACGTGCGGAAGACGGTGAGCGGGGACGCCCTGGCCGCCGACGGGTACGACCCGCCGGCCGACGACACCGCCGCCGCGGCCCTGCTCGGGCTGGTGGTGGACGAGGTGCTGGCCGCCCTGCCGGCCGGGCACCGGCCGGTGGTGCGGCTGCGGATCGACGGGTTCGAGGTGGCCGACATCGCCGCCCAGACCGGCCGGTCCAAGCGGACGGTCGAGCGGGTGCTGCAAGAGTTCCGCGGGCGGATGGCGGCCGTGTACGGCCTGGACCAGGGGGGCGGCAATGGGGGCGCTGGCGGCTGATCTGGACGACCGGGTGGCGGCCTTCGAGGCCGCCTGGGCGGCCGGCCCGCCGCCCCTCGCCCGGTTCCTGCCGCCGGCTGACCGGCCCGACTACCTATCGGTGCTGACGGAACTGGTCCGCATCGACCTGGAGTTCCGGGCCGACCGCGGCGAGCCGCCCCGGCCGGACCGCTACCGGGCCGAGTTCCCGGCCCTGTTCGCCGACCCGGCACGGGCGCGGGAGGTGGCGTTCGAGGCCGACCGGCTGCGGGCCAACCTCCTGCCGCCGACCGACGTGGTGGCGGAACCGTCGGCCGGGCCGGTGCGGTTCCCTGAGCCGGGCGATGCCGTCCTCGACTTCCGGCTGGTGCGGGAGCTGGGCCGGGGGGCGTTCGGCCGGGTGTACCTGGCGGAACAGGGCGGGCTGGCCGGCCGGCCGGTGGCGGTCAAGATCACCACCCGCCCGAACGCCGCCGAGCCGGACACCCTGGCCCGGCTCCAGCACGCCCACATCGTCCCCATCCACTCGGTCCACCACACCGGCGGGCTGCACCTGCTGGTCATGCCGTACCTGGGCGGCACCACCCTGGCCGACGTGCTGCTGGCCCTGCGGGAGCGCGGGACGTGGCCGGCCACCGGGCGGGAGCTGGCCGACACCCTGTCCAACCGGTTGGACAAGACGGCGCCCGCCGCCGAGCCGGCTGGGGCGCCGCTGCCCAAGCCGGGGGTGGCCGTCGCCGGGCTGGCCCGGTTCACCTACCCCGAGGCGGTGCTGTGGGTGGGGGCGCGGCTGGCCGAGGCGCTGGCCCACGCCCACGACCGCGGCATCTTGCACCGCGATGTGAAGCCGGCCAACGTGCTGCTGGCCGACGACGGCCGGCCAATGCTGCTCGACTTCAACCTGGCCGGCGGGGCGGACACGACGGCCGGCGGCACCCCGGCGTACATGGCCCCGGAGCAGTTGCGGGCACTCCGCGGCGGCACCGACCCGGTCGGCCCGGCGGCCGACGTGTACGCCCTCGGCCTCGTGCTGTTCGAACTGCTGACCGGCCGGCCGCCGTTCCCGACCCCGCCGAAGGGCACGGCCGACCCGGTGCAGGCGCTGCTCGCCGGCCGCACGGTCCTGCCCCGGCTGCGACTACTTGCGCCGGCCGTCAGCCCGAGCGCGGAAGCGATCATTCGCCGCTGCCTGCACCCCGACCCGGCCAGGCGGTATCCGTCCGCGGAGGCGCTGGCCGACGACCTCAACCGCCAACTGGCCGACCGGCCGCTGGCCCACGTCCGCGAGCCGTCGGTGCGGGAGCGGGCGGCGAAGTGGCGGCGGCGGAACCCGCGGCTGACCGTGGCCGTGGGCGTGCTGGTCGCGGCCACGCTGGTCGGCGGGCTGGTGGTGCGGCAGCGGCTGGAGCGGGTGCGGGCGGCCGGGGCCGAGTTCGCCGCCACCCGGCAGAGGCTGCCGGACGCCCTGGAGGCGCTCAGCCTGCGGCCGGACGACACCCGCCGCCGGGCCGCCGCACTCGACACCCTGGCCGCGCTGGAAGGCTTCCGTCGGCCGGACCTGCTCTCGCAGACGGACCGGGCCGAGCGGGACCGGGCCGCCGCCGAGCTGCTGCGGCTGGCCGCCGGCAGCGACCGCGATCCGGGGATCGCCGCTGCCCTGGCTGAGCGGTCGCGGCGGTTCGCCCCGCTGGACGACCGCGAGCCGTACCTGGAAGCAGTGGGGCTGCTGCGGGCCGGCGACCCGGCGGCGGCAGCGGACCGACTGGCCGCCGTGGCCGCCGACGACCCGACCGACTACTGGACGTGGCTAGCCCTCGGCGTGGCCCACGCCCAACGCGGCCGGCACGCCGACGCCGAGGCGTGCGCCCAGGTGTGCATCGCCCTCGTCCCGGCCTACCCGATGGCCTACCACAACCGCGGGCTGGCCCGGCTCCAGCAGTCCAAGCTGGCCGCCGCCGAGGCCGACTTCGCCACCGCAATCCGGCTGCGGCCCGGGTCCGTCGATTCCCTGACCGGCCGGGCGCAGGCGCGGCTGAACCTGGGCCGGGCGGCCGAGGCGGAAGCCGACCTGACCGCCGCGATCGACGCCGGGGCGACCGCGGCCGGTGTGTACTTGCTGCGGGCGGCCGCGCGGGCCAAGCTCGGCGACGCCGCCGGGGCCGCGGCCGACCGACAACTGGGACTCGGCCGGGAGCCGGCCGATGAGGCGGACTGGGTGCGGCGGGGGCACGCCAAGCTGACGACCGACCCGGCCGGGGCGGTGGCCGACTTCGACGCCGCCCTGGCCGTCAACCCGCGGTCGCTGGCCGCCCTGACCGCCAAAGCGCAGGCGCTTGACGAGGGCCTGCACCGGGGGGCCGAGTCGCTGGCGGTGGTCAGCCGGGCGATCGAGCTGTACCCGCACCAGACCGCTGTCCGGGCCGGGCGGGCAGTGCTACTGGCCCGCCACGGGGACCGGGCAGCCGCCCACGCCGACGCCGAGCGGTGCCTGGCCGACGGCCCGACGGACTTCGCCCGGTATCAGCTCGCCGGGGTGTACGCCCAGACCAGCCGTACTCACCCGGCCGATGCGGCGACGTGCTACCGATTGCTGGCCGACGCCCTGCACCGGGGGGTCGGGTTCGACTTCGTGGACGACGCCAAGCTCGACCCGGACCTGGACCCGGTCCGCGGCCGGCCCGAGTTTCGATTGATCGTGGACGCCGCCCGGGTGGCGGCCGGTCAGCCTTCCGTTCGCAGCCCGAAGCGCTAGCGAGGGACATCCTCCCTCGCTAGCGCTTCGGGCTGCGAACCAACACCGCGCCCGCCAGGCGTTAAGGTTCGTGCATGACCCGCCGCCTCCGCCCGACCCTGCTGCCGCTCGACACCCGACTCACGCCGGCGGTGTTCGGCACGCCGTGGCCGAACCCGGACCTCACCCTGTCGTTCGTGCCGGACGGCACCGACGTGAACGGCCAGTCGAGCCGGCTGGGCACGACCCTGGCCAACATCCCCGAGGCGGTCTGGCGGCGGGAGGCGCTGCGGGCGGCCCAGACCTGGGCGGCCGCGGCCGGGGTGAACGTCGGGCTGGTGGCCGACGCCGGCCTGCCGGTCGGCACCCCCGGGCCGATCCAGGGGGACAAGCGGTTCGGCGACATGCGGGTGGCGGCCATCCCGGAGGCGGCCGACGCGGTGGCCCTCGGGCTGCCGTTCGACGTCACCGCCGGCGGCCGGTCCGGCGACATCTGGCTGAACAGCGACAAGCCGTTCCGCGTCGGCGGCGGGGCCACCAGCTTCGACCTGTACAGTGTGGCCCTGCACGAGCTGGGGCACGCCTTCGGGCTGGGCGAGAGCGACGACCCGACCTCGGCCCTGTACCGCGCCGCCGTCGCCCCGCACGCCGGGTTGAACGCCGACGACGTGGCCGGCATCGTGGCGCTGTACGGCGCCCGCCTGCCGGACACCTACGAAGGGCCGGCCGGCAACGAGACGCTGGCCACCGCCGCCCTCCTCCAGTCGGGGGGGGGCGGGTCGGGGGTCATCACCGCCGCCGCCGACCTGACCACCCCCGGCGACGCGGACGTGTACACCTTCCGGCCGGGCAACCTCCGCGGCGGCGGGCTGACGGTGACGGTCCGCACGGCCGGCCTGAGCCTGCTCGTGCCGCGGGTGGAACTGCTGGACGCGGCCGGCGGGGTGGTGGCCGGCGGGGGCAGTGACAGCCCGTTGACACTGCCGCACGCCGTCGAGGGGGCGACGTACTACCTGCGGGTGACGGCCGCCGACGGGACGTTCGCCGTCGGCGGGTACACCGTCGAGGCCCGGCCGGACGCCGCCCCGGCCGCCCCGCCGCCGGGCGGGCTGCCCAACCCGGACGTGGGCGACAACGACACCCTCGCCCGGGCCACGCAGCTCGACCAGAAGTTCTTCGTGGCCACCGCCCGGGCCGACTACGCCATCCGCGGCACGCTCGACACGCCGACGGATGTGGACTACTACCGGCTCCGCTCGCCGAACGTGGACGGCGCCACCCCCGTCGGGCCGATGACGGTGACGCTGTCCGCCAGCGCCGCCGGCACCGACCCGGTGGCCGCGGTGTTCGACACGCGGGGCCAGCCGGTGGCTGTGCCGGTGGTGGCCCACGACGGCGGCACGTTCACCGCCCAACTGCCGGCGGCCGTCGAGAACCAGGACTACTACGTGGCCGTGCGGCACGCCCCGACCGCCCCGGCGGTGGCCGGCGGGTACACCCTGGCGGTGGACTTCGGCGGCCGGCCGGTGGCCTTCCAGCACGTCCTCCCGGCCGGCACCCTGACGGCCGCCGCACCGGGGGTGTCGGCCGCCGTCACCCTGGCCGAGCCGGGGCTGCTGGCCCTGGTCCTGACCACCGACCCGGCGGCCGGGGCGACGGTCCGGCTGGCGGTGGTGGACGCCACCAGCCGGACGCTGGACGCCCGGCTGGTGGCGGCCGGCGGGTCGGCCAGCTTCGCCGTGATGCTGGGCAGCGGGACGTTCCAGGTGGTCGCCAGTGCCGTCACCGCCGACGGCTCGCCGCTGCCGGCGGTCGGGTTCGCCGTGGCCGGGCTGGTGGTGTCCGGGCCGGTCGGCCCGCGGGCGGTGCCGTTCGACCAGACCGGCCCGCTGCCGCCCCCGCCCCTACCACCCCCGCCGCCCCCGCCGCCGCTGACGGTCGGCCCGCCCACCCCGGCGACGCCGGTCACGCCAGTCCAGCCGGTGCCGCCGCCGGTGCTGCCGCCGCCCCCGCCGCCGACCGGCCAGTTGCCGCCGGCCGCCCGGCCGCTGCCCCGCACCTTCGCCGCCGGCGGGTCCGGCGGGCGGGTGCAGGCGTTCAACCCGGACGGCACCCCGCGTTCCACCCCGGCCAGCGGCCTGACCACCGGGGTGCGGGTGGCGTCGGCCGACTTCACCGGCGACGGGGTGGCCGATCTGGCCGTCGGCAGCGGCCCCGGCGGCCCGTCCCGGGTGGTGGTGTACGACGGGGTGACGCAGGCCGTGCTGGCCGACTTCGCCCCGTTCGAGGCTGCTTTCGCCGGCGGCGTGTTCGTGGCCGCCGGCGACCTCACCGGCGACGGCCGGGCCGACCTGGTGGTGACGCCGGACGAGGGCGGCGGGCCGCGGGTGAAGGCGTACGACGGGGCCGGGTTCGGCGGGCTGGCCGACTTCTTCGGCATCGACGACCCGAACTTCCGGGGCGGGGCGCGCGCGGCCGTCGGCGACCTGAGTGGGGACGGCGTCGGCGACCTGCTGGTGGCCGCCGGGTTCGGCGGCGGGCCGCGGGTGGCCGGGTTCGACGGCCGCACCGTCGGCGGCACCCCGCGGCGGTTGTTCGCCGACTTCTTCGCCTTCGAGACGACGCTCCGCAACGGCGTGTACCTGGCCGCCGGCGACGTGGACGGGGACGGCGTCGCCGACCTGGTCGTGGGGGCCGGGCCGGGCGGCGGGCCGCGGGTGAACGTGTTCGCCGGCCGCGCGCTGCTGGCCAACACCCAGACGCGGCTGGCCGACTTCTTCGCCGGCGACCCGGCCAGCCGGGGCGGGGTGCCGGTGGCGGTCAAGAACCTGGACGGCGACGGCCGGGCCGACCTGCTGGCCGGGGCCGGCCCGGGCAGCCCGGCCCGGGTGTACGGGTACGCCGGCGGGTCGCTGGCCGAGCTGTTCGCGGTGGACGTGTTCCCCGGCGACCTCGGCGGGGTGTACGTCGGCTGAGACGGGTTCTTCGAGAGCCGCGACCGCCAGGGAGCGTCTAGCTGGGGGACGCAGAAGCTGACGGGGCGCGCCTGCTAGACGCTCCCTGGCGGTCACGGCTCTCGAAAACACTCCCTCGCGGTCGCGGATCACACCGGGCCGGAAAATCGGTGGCGGGCGGGGCGGCCGTTCGCCACTCACCCCCTCGGGACGGGCGATTCGCCTGCCACTCACTCCCGAGGTCGTCATGCTCCGCTGCTCCCTGCTGGCCGTCATCGTCGCCCTGTCCTCGTTCGCCGTCCCGACGGCCGCCCTCGCCGGCCCCGGCTCGGGCGGCGGCAAGCCGACCGAAACCCGCGTCGAGGGCACGGTGGTGGCCGTGAACGCGGCGGCCGGGTCCGTGTCCATCCGCACCCAGGGCGGGGCGGTGGTGGTGGTGACGGCCGCCGCCGGCACCAAGGTCGAACGGAACGGGGTGCGGGCCACCGTCGCCCAGTTCAAGGTCGGCGACCGCGGCCAGGCCCGGCTGACCGGCGGGGCGGCCACCAAGCTCGAAGCGACCGGGGTGTAAAGCCGCCCCGCCGAAAACCTCGCCGCCCCGGGTTGAAACCCCGGGGCGGCGGCATTTTCGTGGCGGACGGTCGCCGCCGCTGCGACTCCCCCAGACACGTCCAACCCAACGGGAGATGGCCATGAACAGCAGAACTCGCCTGGCGGTCAGCGGGCTGGAAGAGCGGTCGGTGCCGGCGGCCCTGGCCGGGGTACCGGCCAACGCGGTGGCGATCGCCCCGGACGACGGCGGCATCCCCCGGGTGCGGCTGGTCAACCCCGCCACCGGCGCCGACATCGCCGATGTGCAGGCCTACGAGGACGCCTTCCGCGGCGGCGTCCACGCCGCCCTGGGGGACGTGACCGGCGACGGGGTGCGGGACCTGGTGATCGCCCCGGGCAAGGGCGGCGGCCCCCGCGTCCGCATCCTGGACGGGGCCACCGGCGGCACCCTGGCCGACTTCTTCGTGTACGAGCCGACCTACACCGGCGGCGTATACGTGGCCCTGGGTGACGTGAACGGGGACGGCCGGGCCGACATCGTGACCGGCACCGGGGTCGGCGGCGGGCCGCGGGTGCGGGTGCTGGACGGGGCCACCCTCGGCCAGCGGGTGCTGAAGGACTACTTCGCCTACGAGCCGAGTTTCCGCGGCGGCGTGCAGGTGGCCGCCGGCGACGTGAACGCCGACGGCCGGGCCGACGTGGTGACCGGCACCGGGGTGGGCGGCGGCCCCCGGGTGGTGGTGTTCGACGGCCGCGACGACCGGGTGCTGAAGGACTTCTTCGCCTACGAGAGCGGCTTCCGGGGCGGGGTGAACGTGGCCGCCGGCGACCTCGACGGGGACGGCCGGGCCGACGTGTTCGTGGGGTCCGGGGTTGGCGGCGGCCCGGTGGCCCGGGTGGTGAGCGGGTCCGACGACCGGGAGCTGGTCCGGGTGCTGGCCGACGACGCCGGGTTCCGCGGCGGGGTGCGGGTGACGGCCGACGACGCCAACGCCGACGGGTTCGACGACCTGGTCACCCGGGTGCGGCGGGGCAACGACGACGTGGTGCGGGTGACCGACGGCCGCACCGGCGGGTTCGCCGGCGGGGTGGTCCGCACGGTGGACGACAACCCGTCCCCGCACGACCAGGCCGAGCGGGCGGTCGGCGGCGGGGCGACGGCCCCGGCCGGGGCGTCGGTGTTCGTCGAGGGGACGGTCACGGCCGTGGACCCGGCCGCCGGCACGGTCGGCATCCGCTCGGCCGACGGGACGGTGACGACGGTCCGGGCCGGGGCCGGCACCGAGGTCAAGCGGCACCGGGTGGCCGCCACCCTGGCCGCGTTCGTGGTCGGCGACACGGGCGAGGCGCTGGTCGGCCCGGACGGTGTCGCCGTCGAGATCGAGGGCCGGTCGGTGCCCGTGAGCGGCGGCGGCAGTTCAGGCGGTGGCGGCCACTCGGGCGGCGGCCAGACCGAATCGCGGGTCGAGGGGACGGCCACCGCCGTCGATCCGACCGCCCGCACCGTGACCGTCCGCACCCAGGCCGGGGCGGTGGTGGTGGTGCGGGTCGGGGCCGGAGCGAAGGTCGAGCGGAACGGCCGGGAGGTGGCGCTGGCGGCGTTCCGGCCGGGCGACGCCGTCGAGGCCCGGGTCGGAGCCGACGGGCTGGCCACCAAGATGGAAGCCCGCGGCTGACGGTTGCTACTTCCCGGACGGACACACGACCCGCTTCCCGTCACACGACGCGGACCCCGAGGAACAGGCTCAGGTCGTCGGCGTCGGCCGACGCCGACCAGGGGTCGGACCCGGCGACCGCCGGGGCCGCGTCCGACATCGGATCGCTGGCCGTCGGCTCGGCCGACTCCGCCAGCCAGACCGGGTCGGCGGCCGTCGTCCATGTTTCGGCCGAGGAGTGGTAAGCCGCCACCGGCGTGACCACCGGGACGAACACGCTGCCGTCGACGGTGGGGCCGGCACTGCGTCCGCCAAGCCCTCCCCCACCGGGGGGTGACGGCGGCGAGGGCGGCGACGCCGGGGGTGAGGCCGGCGGCGACGCCGGGGGTGAGGTCGGCGGCGAGGCCGGTGGCGGCGGCGAGGCCGGCGGCGGCGGCGAGCCGGGTATCACCGTCACCGTGGACGTGTACAGGTCGATCGTCCGGTGGCCGAAGTTCACCACGTCCGGGTTGTCCGCCGTGCTGTTCGAACTGTCCCCCCACACCGCCAGGAACTTGCCGCCGTGGAAGGCCAGGGCCGAGTACTCGCCCGTGTTCTCGGTGTACGACCCGATCGTGTAGTACACCGGCCCGATCGGGTTCCGGTAGAGGGAGTCGCCGTCCGAGAAGGACAGGGTGGTGGCCGAGTTCCACTTGATGGTGGCAATCGCGTCGTAGTCGAACTGGTTCAGCTCTGGGTCGACCGGGGTGAGGTACACGTGGAACGGCATCCGGGCCGGTTCGTCCCCCTGCCCCCAGGTGTACTGCCCCGGGGCCACCGGCGTCGTCCGCCAGTTCTTGGTGGTGTCGGTCAGGCTCTTGCCGTCGGCGGCGAGCGTGCCGGTGCCGGACAGCATCTTGCCGGCCAGCGACCCGTCGCTGGCGGCGGCCGCCACCGGCACGCTCGCCTCGAACCCCACCCCGCCGTTCTGGCTGACCGTGGCGTACAGCCGCACCGCGTTGTTGGCCGGGTCGTTCCGCGGGTCCACCCAGGTGACGGCCACGTGCCCGGTGGTCTGGTCGACGGCCAGTTGGGGGCCGAACTGGCTGGCCGTCCCGGTGTCGTCGTTCACCCGCACCGTCGGGCTCCAGCTCGACCCGTTGTCGTCCGAGAACTTGACGAACACGTTGGTGTCGGTGCTGCCGTCGGCCGGGGCGTCCAGGTAGGACATGTACACCCGCCCCGGGTGGGCGGCCGAGCGGTCGTAGGCCAGCACCCCGGCGGCGTTCACGTACAGGTAATTGTGGTTGCCGGAGGTGTCGGTCACGGCCGGTTGGACGGCGGTGTACCGCAGCGGCACCCAGGTGTCCACCGCCTTGACCAGCGGGTTGAAGGTGGCCCCGCTCGTCGGCCCGCCCGGGTTGGTGGACGTCCAGATTTCATACTTGCCGAGCGAGTACCCGCCGCCGCCGTTCGAGGTCATCGGTCCGCGGAACTGCCCCTGGATCGAGTACGTCACCTGGCCGGTCGGACCGACCGATAGCCCGGCCAGGTTCGGGGCGTAGCCGAACCCCTGGGTGGGGCCGGGCTGCGGGTACACGGGGGTGGTCGGCGGCCGGACCAGGGTGCCGACCTGGCCCAGCCCGGTGACGGCCGCGCCCCACACGTTCGTGTAGCTGTCGGCCCAGCCGAACCACACGCTCCCGGCGACCCCGTTCGCCCCCGGGCCGGTGGCCACCAGCGGGGTGCTGAACGAGTTGTAGTCGCTCGACGTGGTGAGGTCGAACGTCTTCAGCCAGCGGAACGACGCCCCGTTGTTGGTGCTCACGGCTACCGTCACCGCGCTGGCGGCGTTCGTCAGGGTGCCGATGATGAACTTCACGTCCGGGTCGATGTTATAAGGAACCTGCCAGTCGCCCCCGACCGTTACCGTGTCCTTAGTGTTGGACACGATCGTTTTGCCATCACTCATGCCGTAAGACTCGAACACGTATGCCCGCTGGCCGACCCACTGGTTCGGCACCCAGTTGGCCCCGGCCACCGTCAGGGTGTACGCGGACAGCCCGCCGCCCCCCTCGCTCATCTTGTCGCCGGAGTTGTACGCCAGGAACAGGTTGCCGTACTGGTCGTAGGCGACGTGCGGCCGGGCCAGCACGCTGCCCGAGGCGGCCGGCAGGGCGTCGGTGTTCGAGCTGCCGTCGGCGACCACCCGGCCGGCCGTCCCCCCCGCCCCGACCATGAACCCGGCGGGGTACTCGGCATACGCGTTGGGGTTGCTGTACCCGCCGTTCCACGACATGGACGCCATGAACGTCTGGGTCGGGTCGGCCGGGTTGATCGTCAGCGACGGGTTGATCTGGTCGTCGTACTGTTTTGTCACGTTCAGATTCGGGCCGACCGACAGGCTCGGGCAGTCTCGCCCCTCCAGTTGGAGCAGGAGCGGCCGGAACGCGGCGGGCGTTCGGCGGGTGCGACGGACAGGGGTGCGCGGCATCGCAGTCCTTTCCCGGGGGAAGGTAGAGGGCAGGCCGGAAGGGATGGCGGGCGAACGGCGGGGCCGCCCCGGCGGGCGGGCGAAGTGCGAGTCGGCCCCTACTCCTATTGCGCAATCGGTGCGACGGTTCGGGGCGAAAAAACGGGAAAGGCGAAAGTCGCCGCCGGTTCGTAGCCCGACGCGCGAGCGAGGGGGGACGGCAACCCTCGCTCGCGCGTCGGGCTACGAGCCGGCGGCGGCCGGCCGCAGCCGGTGCAGCAGCCAGGCTTTGGCGTACGCCCACTCGTGCCGGGCGGCGTCGGCCGACAGGCCGGCGGCGGCGGCCACCTCGTCCCACCCGGCCCCGCCGAAGTACCGCAGCTCGACCACCGCCGCGGCCACCGCGTCTTCGGCCCCGAGGTCGGCCAGGGCGGCGTCCAGGGCGAGCAGGTCGTCGTCGGCCGGCGGGGCGGCCAGGTCCAGCCCGGCGAAGTCCACCCGGCCGCGGCCGCCGCCCCGCTTCTGGCTCTTCTTGCCCCGGGCGTGGCTGATCAGGATGTGCCGCATGGCCCGGGCGGCGGCGTGCAGGAAGTGGACCCGGCCGCACCACCCCCGCCCCCGGCCGGACAGCCGCAGGTACGCCTCGTGGACCAGCGCCGTCGGGGTCAGGGTGTGGCCCGGCGACTCCCGGGCGAGCTGGCCGGCGGCCAGACCCCGCAGGTGGTCGTACACGACCGGGAACAGCTCCTCGGCGGTGTGTTCGGGCAGGTGGAGTTCGGCCGTCGAAGACATGGCGGGGTCCGGGGAGAGGGCGGACGGGCGATGCGGGCGTTCGGGTTACGGAGCCGGGCCGGCGGCGGCCAGCCGGGCGGCGGCCGCCACGGTCCGGGGGTGTTCTGTTCCGAGGCCGGCTGTCAACCCGGCGACGGCCTGCCGGTACGCGGCCGCGGCGTCCGTCGGTCGGCCGGCCTGCTCGTAGGCTGCCCCCAGCGTGACAGAGATTCCCGCCACTTCCAGCGCGTCCGGCCCGACCGCGGCCGACAGCGTGCGCACCGACCCTTCCAGCAGCGGGACGGCGTCCCCCGCCCGCCCGACGGCCAGGTACGCCTCGCCCAGACCGGCCTCCAACAGGGGGAGGAACGGCCCGAAGTCGTCCGGCCGCTGCCGCATCCAACTCAGCCGCCGCTCGAACACGGCGACCGCCTCGGCCCCGCGGCCGGTCTGGCAGTGGGCCAGGGCCAGCCGGTTCTCGGCCATCACCACCTGGGGGTCGTCCGGGCCGAGTCTGGCCCGCAGTCGCTCGACCAGTGGCTCCAGGACGGCCACCGCCCGGTCGGCCCGCCCCGACCCGGTGTACGCCGACCCGAGCCGTTGGGCCGCCCGCGTCGTCACGTCGTGGTCCGGGCCGAGCCGGGCGACCAGCGCCGGCACCAGCGGCTCCAATTGCTCCGCCGCCTCCCCGTGCCGGCTGGCGGCGGTCAGGGCCGTCGCCAGCTCGGAGCGGCTGAACAGGGTGGTCGGGTGGGCGTCGCCCAGCCGGGCGGCGCACAGCCGCACCGCCGCCCGGCACTGGGCCACCCCCTTGTCGCGGCTCGGCCCCATCGAATACGTGCGGCCGAGCATGAGCCGGAGTTGGGCCTCGGCCAGCGGCTGCCCGGCCAGGTCGTCGGCCAGGTGCCGCTCGGCCGCGTCCAACACGTCCGTCAGCTTGACACCGAGTCCCAACCCGCCCTCCACCCCGACCGGCCGGGCGGCCGAGAACACCCGGTCGTCGACGAATTCGAGCATCGCCCGGGTGGTGGCGGCCGACCGCCGGGCGGCCAGCATCCCGGCAGTGGCGGCGGCGGTGCCGCCGGCCAGGGCCAGGGCGACGGCGACCCCGGCCGCCACCGCCACCCGGTTGCGGCGGGCGAAGGTGGCGGCGCGGTACCACCGGCCGGGCGGTCGCGCCTGCACCACCTCCCCGGCCAGATAACGGGCCACGTCGGCGGCCAGTTCGCTGGCCGACGGGTAGCGGCGGTCGCGGTCCTTCGCCAGCGCCTTCAGTACCACCCAGTCGAGTTCCCGCCGCAGGGCGCGGGCTAGCCGGCCGGGCGGCAGGCGGCGGCTGGGCGGCGGGGCCGGCTCCTCCCGCACCCGCCGCAGCACCTCGGTGAGGGGTTGGCCGGCCAGCGTCTCCCGGGCCAGCGGGGTGGTGCCGGTGAGCAGCTCGTACAGCAGCACCCCGAGGGCGTACACGTCCGCCCGGGTGTCGGCCGCCGCGCCGTCGGCCTGCTCCGGGGCCATGTACTCGGGCGTGCCGATGACCACCCCGACGGCCGTCGCCCGCGCGGCCGGCCCGGGGGCCACCGCCCGGGCCACGCCGAAGTCGATGAGCTTCGGCTCCGGCCCGCCGTCCCCGTCCACCACCAGCACGTTGGCCGGCTTCAGGTCGCGGTGGACGATCCCCTTCTGGTGGGCGTGGTGGACCGCCCGGCACACCCGCACGAACAGCCGCAGCCGGTCCCGGGGCGGCAGCCGGCGGTCCTCGCAGTGGGCGGTGATGGGGCCGCCAGGGACGAACTCCATGGCCAGGAACGGCCGGCCGGCCGGGGTGCGGCCGGCGTCGAACACCTTGGGGATGGCCGGGTGGTCCATCAGGGCCAGGGCCTGCCGCTCGGCCTCGAACCGGGCGGTGGCGGCGGCCGTCTCGGTGCCCGGCCGGACCACCTTGACGGCCACCAGCCGGGCCACCGGGTCGGTCTGGTCGGCCGCCCAGACGGTGCCCATGCCGCCCTCCCCGACCACCGCCCGCAGGGTGAACCGGCCGATGCGGTCGCCGGGGCGGTCGGCCCCGGGCGGGCCGTCCGCCGGCTCCAGGAAGCGGCCGGCGGCGGTGTGGCAGGCGAGCAGTTCGCCCACCCGCCGGCGGACGGCGTCCTGGCCCGGGCAGGCGACCGCCAGGAAGCCGTCGCGGTCGGCCGGCGGCACGGCGGCGGCGCGGAACAGTTCCTTGACGCGGACCGGGTCCAGGGACATGGCTGGCGCCCGTGGGGCGAACTCGGGGAGACGGGGTGAATCGTCGCGCGCCGGCCGGGGCAGTGCAACCGTTATCCGCTGGCCGGCCTATCACCGCCGTCTCATCGGCCGCCGCCGACGATCACCGCAGGCCCTTCGCCACCCGCACTCGGAGACGCTCCCATGAGGTCCGGCAACTGGCTGACCGCCGCCGGGGCGACCGCTGCCCTACTCACCAGCGGCGGGGCCGACTGGCCGCAGTTCCGCGGGCCGGGCGGCAGTGGTGTCGTCGCCGAGAGTGCCACCCCGGCCGAGTGGGCGGCCGACAAGAACGTGGCCTGGACGGCGGCCGTGCGCGGGGTGGCCTGGGCCTGCCCGATCGTGGTCGGCGGCAAGGTGTTCGTGGCCACCGCCGTGGCCGACGGCCAGTCCAAGCCGGGCGGCGGGTTCGGCGGCGGCGGCGGGCGGCCCGGTGGGGGCGGCCCGCCGGGCGGCGGCGGGCGGAAGGGCGGGCCGGACAAGGTATACACCTGGAAGCTGGTGTGCCTCGACCTGGCCACCGGCAAGCAGCAGTGGGCCTCCACCGTCGCCGAGGGCAAGCCGAAGTACGGCACCCACGGCAGCAACACCTTCGCCTCCGAGACGCCGGCCTCCGACGGCGAGCGGGTGTACGCCTACTTCGCCGCCGCCGGGGTGGTGGCCGCCTACGACCTGGCCGGTACGGAGCTGTGGAGGAAGGAGGTCGGGGCCTTCCCGACGCAGGCGAACTGGGGCACGTCCAGCTCGCCGGTGGTCCACGCCGGGTTGGTGTACGTCCAGTGTGACAACGAGGAGAAGTCGTTCCTGCTGGCCCTCGACGCCAAGACCGGGGCGGAGAAGTGGCGGGCGGACCGGGCCGAGCCGTCCGGCTGGAGCACCCCGTATGTGTGGGTGACGCCCGGCCGCACCGACTTGGTGGTGGGCGGCAGTCAGAAGCTCCGGGGGTACGACCCGGCCACCGGCAAGGTGGTGTGGGAGCTGGGCGTCGGCGGCGGGCAGAACAGCGCCTCCCCGGTGGGCGACGCCGAGCGGCTGTACTTCGGCACCGGCGTGGGCGGGAAGGGGCCGCGGGGCGGGCCACCGGGCGGCGGTGCCCCGGCGGGTGGCGGCCCGGGCGGCCCCGGGACGCTGTACGCGGTCACGGCCGGCGTCGTCGGCGACATCAGCCTGAAGGCCGGCGAGTCGGCCAGCGGCGGGGTGGTGTGGTCGGCCCGTGCGGCGGTGCCGGCGGCGGCCAGCCCGCTGGTGGCCGACGGCCGGGTGTACGTGTTCGAGCGGCAGGGCGGGCTGGTGTCGTGCTATGACGCCAAGACCGGCAAGCCGCACTACACGAAGGAGCGCATCCCGAACGCCAAGGCGTTCTGGGCGTCCCCGTGGGCGGCCGGCGGCAACGTGTTTTGCCTGGACGAGGGCGGCACCACCCACGTGCTGAAGGCCGGCGACACGTTCGAGGTGGTGCGGGCCAATTCGCTGGGCAAGGACGTGTACTGGGCGACGCCGGCGGTGGCCGGCGGGACGCTGGTGGTCCGCGGGGTGGACACGCTGTACGGCATCCGCTGAGGGGTCAGTCGAGCGACACGACTTCGCCGCCGGCGCGGGTGGCCAGGGCCGGCAGGATGGCGTCGGCCGAGTACGGCAGGAACCGAACGGATCCGTCGCAGAAGGCGAAGTTGGCCCCGCCGGGGTGCAGGCTCCAGAAGTGAAATACGTCGCACAGGTCGGCCTGTGCGACGGCCTTGTAGGCATACGGCCCGACGGGGCACTGCCGGCTGAACGGGTCTTCCGGTATGCGGAGTTCCCGGACTCCCATTACGGCTTGTGTCAGGCCGCGGATCGACAGAGCCGGGCCGTACCACCAACCGTAGTTGTAAGCCGGGCTGGGCGGTCGTTCGCCCACCACCAAGGTGTTCGAGGTGCCATCGGTCACGTCCGTCAGGCGGGTGGCGGAGCGGGCGTACAACACGCCGTCGGCCGCCGGGTGCGCCGTCCCGCTCACGCCGAGGTAACTGGTGCTGGCCAGGTAGGCCCCGCCGGTGGTCGGGTGGCCGCGGACGAGGCGTTCGTCGGCCGGGCAGACGAACTGCCGCACCGGGGTACCGCCGACGTGCGGCGGGAACAGGACGTGGACCGAGTCCAGTTGGCAGGCCGCAACGACGGCCGACCGCAAGGCGTCCTGCTCGACATAGGTTAGCAGCCGGGTGTGCCAGTTCATGCGATCGAACGGGTCGCCCGGCCGGGCCACCGACACACCCGGCGGCAGGGTGTCGAACATGGCGTGGTAGTTCTGGGCCGCCAGCCCGACCTGCCGCAGTTGGGACTGGCACTGGAGGCGAGAAGCCGCAGACCGCACCTTCTGCACGGCCGGCAGTAGTAGCCCGGTGAGGATGGAGGTGATGGCGATTACCACCAGCAGTTCGGTCAAGGTGAAGGCGGCGCGGCGATAGGTCATCGCTTCCTCCTCCGTGCAAGTCAGCGGCCGGTTAGCACCGCGGCAAGTACGACGCCGGCGATAGTGAGCGGCAACAGGTAGGTACGGGCCAGGGGCTCATCCTCAGCCAGTTCATACGGCAGGCCATAGTACGAAAGGCAAAGCCGCTCCTTCGATACTGTTTCAAGTTTGGGTAGTGGCTCTATGGTCGGCATCGGCGGGTGCGGTTGTACAGCCGGATGAAGTGCCAGAGGGCGCCCAGGTGGTTGCGGGGGCACTTCGAGAACGAGAGGGCTTTGCGGACGAGCCGCCCGCACGGCTGTCGGACGGTACACCCGAACCGCTCCACCTGGCAGGTGAGGCCGGCGTCCTTGCCGCCGGCGGCGTGTCGCTCGGCGGGGATGGCGGCACGGTCGGCGGCCCAGAAGTCGGTGCCGACGATGGCCCGGTCTCGGGAGCGGCACGGCCGCACGTCCCACAGCCGCCGGGCGGTGCCCTCGGAGCGGTCCCCGACGACCATCCCGACCACCTGCCGGGTGTCGGCGTCGAGTGCCGCCCACACCCAATGAACCCGGCCCTTGTGGCCGACGAGCGACCACAACTCGTCCGCCTCGCCGGTCAGGTCGCCGGGCTGTTTTCCCGCCGCCCGGGGGCGTGCGGGGTCCGCCGGCGGTACCGGTGGTTGACGAACCCCTGGAGCCACGACCGGGACCGGCCGGTGATGCGGGCGACGGCCCGCAGGCTGAGCCGCTCGGCCCGCATCCGCTCGACGGCCGCCTGGTCGGCGTCGGGCACCGGCCCCTTGCGGGGGGCGGCCACGAACCGCCGGCCGCACCCCCGGCCGCGGAAGCTCGGCACCCGCGAGTGGGTGGCCCCGTTGCGGACGACGTGCGGATCGGAGCCACGGGGGCATGGCGGGGGTGCGTCCGGCATCCCCTCAAGCTACGACCGTGCCGGCGTCCGGGCCAATACCCGGAAGGCGACGGCTGATGTGATAAACAAAAGACGTTATTTATCACGCTGGTCAGGGCCGGGACGATACCGACGGCCGTCCACAGACTTTTTTGTTGACATGATCGCGTCGTTGCGGCAGGGTCTACGGATCATCCACCCCGACCCCATGAGGCGATCCGTGTCCGACATCCACCACACCACCCTCGGGGGCGGCCGCCGCGTCACCCTCCCGGCCGACCTGTGCCGCGCCCTCGGACTCCGGGACGGCGACCCCCTCGTCGTCCAGCGGCGGGATGGCGAGCTCGTCATCCTGTCCCTCGACCAGCGGGCCGAGCGGATGCGGGGCGAGCTGGCCGCCCTCACGCACGGGGCCGACCTGTCGTCGGACCTCCAAGACTTACGCCGCGCCGACGCCGAGCATGAAGCCCGTCTTAGCCGATAGCTCGGCGGTCCTCGCCTACCTGCGGCAGGAGCCCGCCGGGGAGGTGGTCCGCCACCGGCTCGCCGGGGTGGTCCTCTCCACCGTCAACCTGGCTGAAGTCGTGGCCGTACTCACCCGCCGCGGGGTCGGTCCCGCCTGCATCGACACCCAGTTCCTGGCCGTGTTCGACCGCCACCTGCCCTTCGACGCGGCGCTCGCCGTCGTCAGCGGCCGGCTCATCACGACGACCGCCGCGGCCGGGCTGTCGCTCGGCGACCGGGCCTGCCTGGCCACGGCCGCCCACCACCGCCTGCCCGTCCTCACCGCCGACCGGGCCTGGGCGTCCCTCGACATCGGGGTCGAGATCGAGGTGATCCGGTGACGGTGGACCGGCCCACCCCCCACGCATCGGACGGGCCGAGCCAGTGCGAGTTCGTCCGGCTGGACGCGGACGGCGGGCTGTGCCTATCCCTTGCTTTGAGGAAGGCTGTGGGGCTGCAACCCGGCGACGTGGTGGCCGTCGAGTCGGACGGCGTGAGCCTGCTGATCCGCAGCCACGCCCGGGTCCGCGAGGAGCAGGACTGGTGCGGGCGGGGCTCGACCCGCGACGACGGACCTCGGCCGAAAGCCGGCGGCCGTGACGCCCTGATTCACGATCCGGGTGATTTTGTCTGTTCTGTCCTCGGCAGGATTCCTGTCCCCGCCGCGGACCGGCCGTGGTCCGTAGCGCCTCACCGGACGGCGACCTGCAACGGTT
>JAYVUZ010000083.1:0-5215 GCA_043787415.1 Fimbriiglobus sp.
CGCCTGCGGGCGGGGTACGAGTACCTGCCGGAGACGAGCGAGGCCGTGATCCAGGCCGCCATGACCGACCTCATGCTCCGCCGGTGGCAACCCGTCCGATAGTTTCAAGACACCCTGTCAGTGTGGTGGGAGCAGGACTCCGGCCTACCCATGCCGCCGAGCGAAATCAGGCAGGCCGGAGTCCTGCCCCACCAAACGAAGACCCGACCGGCGTGCAGGGCGGGGGTTACCCCGGGGGTAGGTGGACGCCAAGCTGATGGCCGTGTTCACACCCGAACAGCGGAAGCTGTGCGAGGAGCTGAAGGCCCGCGGGCCGGGCGGCCCTGATAGCACCCAACACGGAAATGCGCGGGCGATCCTCTTGACGGCGAGCGAGGGCTGACGCCTTCGCTCGGCTCCGAACAGTTCCGGGGGGCACCGAGTCGGCTGGTTGTTGGGGTTCTGCGGACCTTGAGCATGCCCTGCCTGCTGGAGTAGAACTAGAGACCCCGGCCGGGGTGCGCGTGCGGCGTTAGCTTAAAGTGCCACTCGGACCCCAAAACACCCACTCGGTGAAGCCCGTACTGGGTGAAGCCCCCAACCGCAGACCCCTGACGGTCGTCGTATCCGGTGCCCCGGCCCGCACACCTCGCCCGCGTTTTGGAGTGCCGCACATGGCCCGCCGTCTGGCCCGCCCGTCGCTGTTCCGCCCCTGGCTGCTGGCGCTCGAAGACCGGGCCGTGCCGGCCGTCGTCCTGTCCGACAACCTGTCCAACCCCACGACCGGGGCGGACACGGCCAGCGGCACCACTTGGTTGGCGTCCAGCTTTCTGACCGACGGCCCGGCCCACGCGCTCACCAGTGCCACCCTCAAGCTGGCCCAGCTCACCGCCGGGGCGGCCGAGGTGGACCTGTACTCCAACGCCGTGCGGCAACCGGGCACCCAACTCGCCGCCCTGACCAGCCCGGCCGGCTACTCGTCCACTGCGGCCGACACCGTGTTCACGGCAGCCGGCGTCGCCCTGGCGGCCAACACCACCTACTGGGTCGTGCTGAAGGCCCCCAGCGGGTCGTTCGACTGGCGGTCCACCACTGACATCAGCGGCACGCCGGCCGCCACGTTCCAACACACGCACGCAGCAAGCCCGGACAGCGGAGCAACATGGACCACCTCCGACCTGGCACCCAACCTGTTGCGGGTGACGGCCGACGAGCCGACCGCCGTGGCGTTCTCGACGGCGACGTACACGGTGAACGAGGGGGCCGGGTCGGCGACCGTCACCCTCACCCGCACCGGCGTGCTGACGGCCGCCCAGAGCGTTACCCTGTCGGCCACCGGCGGCACGGCCACGTCCGCCGACTACGGCGGGCTGCCCGTCACCGTGACCTTCCCCGCCGGGGCGGCGTCGGCCACCGCCACCCTGGCCGTAACGGACGACTCGCTCGTGGAGGGTGACGAGACGGTGGTGCTGGCGTTGTCTAACCCGACCAGCCCGGCCGTCCTGGGCAAACTGTCGGCCGCTACGCTGACTATTACGGACAACGATTCGTCCGTGCAGTTCGCCGCCGGCTCCACGGCGGTGACGGTGACTGAGTCGGCCGGTACGACGACGCTGAACCTGACCCGCGCCGGTGATTTGTCGCGGGCGGTGAGTGTGACCGTCGGGGCGGTCGGCGGGTCGGCCTCGCCGGCCGACACTACCGGACTGCCGGCCACGGCGACGTTCGCTGTCGGGGCGGCCACCGCCACCGTGACCCTGGGCGTCGTGGCCGACACGCTAGTGGAGGGGGACGAGACGCTGGCGCTGGCACTAACCGGTCCGACCGGCGGGGCGACAATCGGGGCCGCCGGCACGGCCCAGGTGACCATAACGGACGACGACAGTGCCTTCGCCTTCGCCAACCCGACGGCCGCGGTGGGTGAGGGTGCCGGCACCGTCAGCTTGACCGTGACCCGCACCGGGGTGACGACGGCCGCGGCGACGGTGGACATCCAGGTGACCGGCGGCACCGCCGTGGCCGCTGACTACACCGGCTTGCCGGCCACCCTCAACTTCGCGGCCGGCGAAACTAGCAAGACGATCACTCTGACCATCGTGGACGACGCTCTGGTCGAGAGTGATGAGACGCTGGTGCTCGGGTTGGTCAATGCCACCGGGTCCACAATTGGCACGCAATCAAATGACACGCTAACGATTGTAGACAACGGCTCGCTGGCGGCGCCGGGTGTGGTATCCGTCGCCGACGTGACGGTGTCCGGCACCGAGGGCGGGACGGTCCGGGTGCGGCTCACTCGCACCGGCGGCACCAGCGGGGCGGTGTCCGTCACCCTGGCGGCCACCGGCGGCACCGCCACCAGTGCCGACTACACCGGGCTGCCGGCCACCGTGACCTTCGCCGACGGCCAGACGGCCGCCAGCTTCACCCTCGCGCTGACGGACGACCTGCTGGTGGAGGGGCCGGAGACGGCTGTCTTCACGATCAGTGCCCCGACCGGCGGGGCCACCCTGGGCACCGCGACCACGTCCACCCTGACGCTCGCCGACAACGACGTGGCCGGGCCAGTGCAGTTCGGGGCGAGTGCCTACCAGGTGGACGAGGCGGCCGGCACCGTCACCCTGACGGTGACGCGGACCGGCTCGACGGCCAGCCCGGGGACGGTGGACTTCGCCACCGCCGCCGGGTCGGCCGGCAGCGACGACTACACCCCGACCAGCGGCACCCTGACCTTCGCCGCCGGGCAGGCGTCGGCCACCTTCACTGTGCCCATCCTGCAAGACGCCCTGGCCGAGGGGCCGGAGTCATTCACCGTCAGCCTGTCGAACCCCACCGGCGGGGCAGTTCTGGGCAGCCCGACCACGGCCGGCGTGTTGATCCTGGACGAGACGGCGGCGGTCGGGTTTGTGGCCACTGCCGTCTCGGTCAACGAGGCGGCCGGCACGGTGACGCTGACCGTGGCCCGCACCGGCACGGTTTCGGCCGCCGGCAGCGTGGCCTACGCCACCGCCGACGGCACGGCCGTGGCCGGCACCGACTACACGGCCGCCACGGGCATCCTAAGCTTCGCCGCCGGGCAGACATCCGCCACCTTCGCCGTGCCGATCCTGAACAACGCGGTGTTCGCCGGCGACCGCACGTTCACCGTGAGCCTGACCGCTTCTGGCGGCGAGTTGACTCTTGGGGCAAGTGCAACGGCGACCGTCACCATCGCCGAAGACGAAATCGGCCAGCCCGGGACCGTTGCCTTCTCGGCCGCCGCTTACAGCGTGGCCGAGGGGGCCGGCACCGTCACCCTCACGCTGACCCGCACCGGCGGCAGCGACGGGGCGGTGACGGTGCTGGTGTCGGCCACCGGCGGCACGGCGACGAGTGGCTCCGACTACAGTGGGTTGCCGGTGACGGTCCGTTTCGCCGCCGGCCAGACCACGGCCACGGTGACGCTCACCCTGACCGACGACGCCCTCGTGGAGGGGGACGAGACGGTGCTGCTCGGGCTGACCGTACTGACCGGCGGGGCCGCCCTCGGCGGCCAGGCCACGGCCACCCTCACCATTTCGGACAACGACTTGGCCCCGGCCGCCGGGGTGATCGCCTTCGACCAGGCCGAGTACCGCACGCCGGCCGGCACCGCACCGTCCGTCACCCTGGTCCGCACCGTCGGTCGCACCGGGGCGGTGTCGGTGGTGGTGACGGCCGTCGGCGGCCCGGTGGCCGGGCTGCCGGCCACCGTCACCTTCGCCGACGGCCAGACCAGCGCCACCCTGGCCGTGCCGTCGGCCGGCACCGGGACAGTCCAGTTGGCCCTCGGCAGCCCGACCGGCGGGGCGGCCGTCGGCAACCAGTCCACGGCCAGCCTCGCGCCGGTCAGTTCGGCCGGCACCGTGGCCTTCGGCAGTCCCACCTACTCGGCGGCGGAGAACGGCCGGTCGGTGGCCGTCACCCTGGTCCGCACCGGCGGCAGGAGCGGGGTGCTGACGGCCACAGTGAGTGCGTCTGGTGGCACGGCCACGGCCGGCAGCGACTACAACGGGCTGCCGCTGACCGTAACGTTTGCCGACGGCCAGACGGCCGCCACGATCAGCCTGACGCTGGTAGACGACAACCTGATCGAAGGGCCGGAGACACTGAGCCTGGCGGTCGGCTCGTCCACGTCCGTACTCACCATCGCCGACCGCGAGCAACTGACGGCGGTGGCGACCGGGTCCGGCGTGGGCACCGTCACCGTGTACGCCGCCGGCGGGGCGGTGCTGCGGACGTTCCAGGCGTTCGGCAGCGGCGGGGCGCGGGCGGCTACGGGCGATGTGAACGGCGACGGCATCGACGACGTGGTGGCCGGGGCCGGCCCCGGCGGGGTGTCGGCGGTGCGGGTGTTCGACGGCCGCACCGGGGCCGAACTGGCCAGTTTCACCGCCTTTGAGGCGTCGTTCACCGGCGGCGTGTCCGTGGCCGCCGGCGACATGGACGGGGACGGCAAGGCCGAGGTGGTGGTGACGCCCGACCAGGGTGGCGGGCCGGTGGTGGCCGTGTACAGCGGGGCGTCGCTCGCCGCCGGCGGGGCTGGCCAACTGGCCCGCTTCTTCGGCATCGCCGACGAGGCGTTCCGCGGCGGCGCCCGGGGGTCGCTCGGGGACGTGAGCGGCGACGGCCGGGCCGACCTGCTAGTGTCGGCCGGGTTCCTGGGCGGGCCGCGGCTGGCCCTGTACGACGGGGCCGGCGTCGCCGCCGGGCAGACCCCGCGGCGGCTGATCCCGGACTTCTTCGCCTTCGAGGACACGCTGCGGAACGGGGCGTTCGTGGCCCTGGGCGATTTCGACGGCGACGGCCGGGCCGACCTGGTGGCCGGCGGCGGGCCGAGCGGCGGGCCGCGGGTGCGAGTGTTCAGCGGGGCCGGACTGCTGGCCGCCCCGGCGTTCACCAACCTGGATCAGGTGCCGGCATCGGCCCAGTTCGCCAACTTCTTCGCCGGCGACAGCGCCCTGCGGGGCGGGGTGCGGGTGGCCGCCGGCGACTTCGACGGGGACGGCGTCACCGACCTGCTGACCGGCAGCGGGGACGGCGAGCCGAGCCGGGTGCGGGAGTACGACGGGACCACCGTGAGGGCCGGGGCGAACAGCCCGGACGCCACCCTGGACCCGTTCGCCGCCACCTTCGCCGGCGGGGTGTACGTCGGGTAAGGCTCCGGTTCGTAGCCCGAAGCGCGAGCGAGGGACGCTATCCCCACCCGGCGGATATTGTC
>JAYVUZ010000084.1:0-5000 GCA_043787415.1 Fimbriiglobus sp.
CCCACCGTGGGCGACCCGTGCCGCACGGTGGGCCTCGAAGACTCGGCACCACCCTACACCGAACTTTTCCCGCCCCCGCATTGGTGAAGAGGTCATGAGCCAGATTTCCGCCGCCGCCGTCAACGAGCTGCGTAAGAAGACCGACCAGCCGCTCATGGACTGCAAGAAGGCGCTGACCGAGAGCGGCGGCGACCTGGAGAAGGCCATCGAGTGGCTGCGGCTGCGGTCCAAGACGGTGACCGCCAAGCGGGAGGGTAACGAGACGGCCGAGGGGCGGGTCGGTATCTTCGTCGAGCCGGCCGTCCGCACCGCCGGCATCGTCGAGCTGCGGTGCGAGAGCGCCCCGTCGGCCAAAAGTGACCAGTTCATCGAACTGGCCTACGACCTGGCCCGGCACGTGGCGTCCGCCGCCCCGGAGTCGGTCGAGCAGATGATGGGCCAGCCGTACAGCGGCGGCAGTGGCACGGTGGCGGATCGCGTCAGCGAAACCGTGGGCCTGATCCGCGAGAAGATGGTGCCGCACCGCTTCGCCCGGCTGACCGGCGACGCCTTCGGCCAGTACACGCACCACGACGGCACCCTGGGCGTGCTGCTGGACTGCACCGGCGAGGCCAAGCCGGGCAGCAACGAGGTGCTGCGGGACGTGTGTGCCCACATTGCCGCCATGAACCCGCCCTACGTGACTGCCGACGCCATCCCGGCCGAGGCGCTGGCCAAGGAGAAGGCGTTCATCCAGACGCAGATCGGCGAGTCGGAGAAGGCGGCCGAGGCGAAGGCCGTGGCCGACGGCAAGAAGTTCAACGCCAAGAACCAGCAGATCCTGGACAAGATCGCCGACGGCAAGATCAAGACCTGGATGGCCGAAACCGTTCTGACCGAGCAGCCGATGGCTAACGCGGCCAAGTACCCGAGCCAGACGGTCGGGGCGGCGCTCAAAGGTCAGGGGCTGACGGCCGTCCGGTTCGTCCGGTACAAGGTCGGCTCGTCCAGCTAACCCGAATCATCCCGCGTCCCTGTCATCCACACTTGAGGGTTCGATGCCGCACACCGCCAGCGCTTGGAAACGGCTCCGCAAGAGCGAGACCCGCCGGAAGGCCAACCGCACGACCATCAAGGGCGTGAAGACCGAGACGAAGGCGGTGGCCGCGGCCATCGTGGCTGCCGACCCGGCGAAGGTGGCCGAGGCGATGCAGGCGGCCGCCAGCAAGCTCGATAAGGCGGCCGCCCGCGGGGTGATCCACAGGAACAAGGCGGCCCGGCTGAAGAGCCGGATGGCCAAGAAGCTGGCCGGCCTGAGCACGAAGGCCACTCCCGCCAAGGCGTGAGCGGGACGGGCAAGTGCGAGCGGGGTGCGTGAGTTGCCGGTGGGTAACGCCTACATGTTGCTCGCGGCTAACCAAACCAACTCAGTGGGGGGCGGTCGCTTTAGGCCGCCTGTGCATTTCAGCGACTGGTTTGGTGTCTCCTGCCTCCCACTCACGCAGTATCTCTGAGGGCAGGAAGCCCGGCAGTTCTGCCACGCCTGTTGCCCGCAGCCGCGCCATCGATCCGAGCAGGCTCAATTCGGCGGCCCTATTGCACAGACCCCGGTGAGCCGTCACGATGTTGGCTTCGGAATCCAAATAGTCCGGCGTCAGCGAGAGCCAAGTGACGCCCAGACCGAACCCAATCACATGCGCACTTTGCAACGGATTAGTGGGGGTTGCCGGCTGCCCGCATACTTGGCAGGTACTCTGCCTCGGGCGGCGGATGTATCGTACCGCCATCCGCCGGCGGTACGTCTGCCACTCGGCTTCGTTCAGAAACGTTCGCCCGTCGAAACCGATGTTCAGCCGAATACGCGACATTTTCAGAAGCCCTCCTTCGCCGAACTCTAAAGTAGCCGGACTTTAATAACGCCCGCTTGCACTGACGCTGGTCATGCTGGCGGGACAAACTAGAGGCACAAGGCGACGGCCGCAACAACTTTCCGCCGCCGAGAGTACCCCGCCTTACGCCCCGGCGTTCGCCTGCATGGCGGCCAGCACGCCGGCCGCCTCGCTGCCCTTCGGAACGGGCGCCTGACTGTTGCCGAAGTAGCCCGTCCAGGCCAGGTCCATCACGTCCGGCGTCAGGGCCAGCGGCTTGCCGCGGAACCGGCAGATGTCCCGCGCCCGCTCGATCAGGTCGCGCGGCTCGCACGCCCGCAGGTCGCGGCTCTGCGTCTGGTACTTCGCCAGCAGCGTGTCCAGCAGCTCGGGGCCGGCCTCGACCCCGTGCTTGGCCGCGTACCCCTGGAAGATGCGGGTGTACGCGTCCGGGGTCGGAGCCTCCAACATCAGCCGGTAGCCCATGCGGCGGAGGAACGCCGGGTCGGTCACCGTCTCCAGGCTCAGGTTGGTGGCGATGATCAGCACCTGCCGCAGCGGCACTTGAATCTTCTGCCCCGTCACCAGGGTGAAGTAGTCGAAGTTGTGCTCCATCGGAGTGATGAAGCGGTTGAGCAGTTGGTGCGGCGACACCCGCTCCCGGCCGAAGTCGTCCACCAGGAACACACCGCCGTTGGCCTTCAGGTGGGGCGGGGCCTCGTAGTACCGCAGGGCCGGGCTGTACACCAGGTCCAGGTACTCGAGGGTCAGTTCGCCGCCGACCACTACGAACGGCCGCCGCACCCGCACCCACCGCTGGTCGATGGCCTGCGGGTTGCTGCCCCCGATGTCCACCCGCTGATGCACCTGCTCGTCGAACAGCCGGATGACGTTACTGCGGACGCTGATGCTGTACGGCAGCCACAGGTCGCCCCGCATGGCGGCGTGGATGGCCCGGCCGAGGCTGCTCTTGCCGTTGCCGGACGGGCCGTACACGAACAGGCTGCGGCCGCTCGACACCGCCAGCCCGGCCAGCTCCACCGCCTCCGGGGTGAGGATCAGCCCGGCCAGGGCGGCGGTGACGTTCTCCGGCCGCACCTCCGGGGTGTTGGCGAACTGCCACCGCACCATCGCCTGGTAGGCTTCCAGGCTGACCGGGGCCGGGCCGACGTATCCGCTCGACTCCATCGCCCGGCTGGCCTGCTGCCGGCCGCGGTCGCCGATGCGGTAGACGGTCTTATCCCCGGACCCGAACAGGGTCTCTTCGATCAGCCCCTCGCTGATCATCTGCTGGACGAGGGCGGTGGCCAGCGGGAACCCGACCCGCAGCTTGTCGCCCAGCCAGGCGATGGTGAAGCGGTTGATGGTGTAGACCGTCTTGACGGCCAGCTCGACGAGGGCGCCGTCGTCCAGCTTGGCGTCGGCGATGGTCTGGGGCGCCCGCGGGCAGTACACGTCGCCCAGCCGGCCCATCGACGGCAAGTGCGGGTCTTTGGCGGGGTTGGTGGCGGCGGAGGCGTCCATCGGCGGATGATCCCGGCGGGGAAGGCGGTCGGCTGCGGTTAGAGTAGGCAACGGGCCGGACGGGCAAAGGTGTGGACGTGAAGTGTGGTTGTGGGCCTTTCCCCAGTGATCTCAGCCTCCGCTTGCGGTTGCGTCACCCGGAAGAAGCAGAGGTCACTTCGAGGGGCCGTGGCCGAGCCGAAGTCATTGCAGCACAAGGGCGACAAGGACCGTCGCGCCGAGTAGGACGGCCACAACCGACAGCACCCATTTTGGTAGCTTGCCCCGTCCCGGCGTCTGCTCGGACGGGTGTGTGAAGTACTGGGCTTCACCTTGGAAATGGACACCGCATTCCGGGCAGCGGGTCGCGGTCGCCGTGATCCACTCGCCGCACCTGGCACAGCGGACTGTGCCGGCGTTCTCCGCCCGCCGTTGGCGGTAATCCTCGAAGCGCAACGGCGATTCGTCCACGGTCTTCCCCGGCAGGCCGGCTCGCATTCACCCGAAGTACTCGACCGCGTTGCGGAACACCTGCATCCCGTCCCCCTCGGCCGCCAGTCCGGCCCGCGTCCGCTCCGGCAGTTGCACGGCCAGCGCCGCACGCTCCGGGTGCGGCATCAGCCCGAACACCCGGCCCGTGGCGTCGCACAGTCCGGCCACGTTCCCCTCGGACCCGTTCGGGTTGGCGGGGAAGCCGTCGCCACTGTACCGCAGCACCGTCTGCCCGGCCTGTTCCAGCCCGCGGAGGATCCACTCCTTGCGGGCCACGAACCGCCCCTCGCCGTGGGCCACCGGCAGGTGCATCGACGTGACCCCCTTCAGGAACACGCAATTCCCCGGCCTCGCTTCGAGGTTTACCCAACGCCCCTGGAACCGGCCGACGACGTTGCCGGCCAGCGTGGCCAGCGGGCCGTCCTCGTCCGGCGGCACGATCAGCCCGGCTTTGAGAAGAATCTGGAAGCCGTTGCAGATGCCGAGCACCAGCTTCTCCTGCATCCGGAACTCGCGGACCGCATCGGCCAGATAGTGGCGGAGCTGGTTGGCCAGGATGCGGCCGGCGGCCACGTCGTCGCCGTAGCTGAACCCGCCGGGCAGCACCAGGATCTGACACTTGCGGAGTAGGCCCGGCCGGTCGCGGAGGGCGTTGACATGCAGCGACTGGGTGTCGGCCTCGGCCTGCTGGAAGGCGAAGGCGGCCTCGGCGTCGCAGTTGGTGCCCGGCGAGCGGAGGATCAAGGCGGTCGGGCGGGGCATCGAGAAAACCCGGTGAATGACGGGGGTTAGTTGTTGACCCGCGCGGCGGCGAAGACAAGACTGGTTAGTACGTCGCTGCCACCCCACATCTTATGTGGCCGGCGACCGGCGACGGCCCGAACTGGACCGCCGAAAGACCGCCTCACCGGCGGCCGGGGGAAATTTCCCCTTCGAGGCCGCCAAAGCCGTTGACAGGCCGGCGGACCCCGTTAGTATGTGGGTGTCACTGCGACGCGGTGACACGAAAGACGAGACGACGCGGGGAGCTAATCCCTCACCGAGTCGAATCGCCAATCGATCTTTGACAAGTTGGTAGCAAACGAGCCTAACCAAGGGTTGGTCAGCCGATAGCGGCAGACCAGCACTTGAAGAGGTCGGGTGCGACGCATGAGTGGA
>JAYVUZ010000085.1:0-19248 GCA_043787415.1 Fimbriiglobus sp.
CCGGCAGCAGGGGGCGGGCCACGGCGGCTCCTCCGCAGGTGTCCCCTCATGCTCGCCACCGGACGGCCCCCCGGCTAGGTTTCGTTAGGATTTCTAAGAAACCCCGTCGTCGGGTTGCAGGGTAATCGGTGAGAGTAGATGAAAGGTGTTAGGAATGGAGTATCATAACCATCACGCCCTGAAAACGAGTCCGGGGTACCAATCTCCTTAGCATAGGGCTTGCGCGGATCAATCTCGGGTCTGTCCAATTTAGCTAACAGACAAGCCATGCGTACTCTGACACAAGCCCCGTTGTCGGTCGAGCGACTGACCCGCTCTACCCGACTGCGGTTCGCGGTGTCCTTGACTGATCGCTCAGTCAAGCTGGCAGTCGCTTGAGTCAGTATTGCTTCTAGGCGATCAGTCGGCGTCATCGAACAAGTCCTTCGACGGGCTTCGGGCAGCGGCGTCGGGGCCGAAGTTGGTCCAGAGTCGTTCGGTTCGCGTGTCTTTGGTCGAATGGATGGTCCGCTCCGGCGAGACGTGCACCCGCCACTTCGGTGCCGGGTACAACTCGCGCATCAGCCGGCAGTCGTAATTGCTCACTGCCACCAGCCCGACGGCGGCATTCAGGGCCGTGGCCAGGTCGCCATGCTGGCGGTCGGTCATCTCGTGGCCGTAGGCTTTCGCGTCGCCCCGGGTGTCGTGTATGTAGGGCGGGTCACAGTAGAACAGGGTTCCCGGGCTGTCGTACAAGCGGATCACGTCCAGAGCCGGCCGGTTCTCGATCTGCACCCGGAGCAATCGGTCGGCGATCTCGGGCAGCGCTTCCACCCCGCCCAGCCAGCGGCTCACTACACCGCTCATGCCAGCGCGACTGGTGTTCTTGCAGTTGGCCCAGCGGCCCAGGCTCGCCGTCTGGGCGAGGCCGGTGCGCACCTGCCGGGCGCGGACGTAGAACCGTCGAGCCCGTTCGACCGGCCCCAGCCCGGCGTCGTACTCACAGGCCGCACCAAACTCTTCACGGCTGAACGGGGTGAGGGCAATCTTTTCAATCAAATCGGCCTTATGGTCTCTCAATACCCGGAAGAAGTTGGCCACCTCGCCGTCCAGGTCGTTGTACGTCTCCACGGGGGACGGTGGGCGGTTGAGCAGCACGGCCGCCGACCCCGCGAACGGCTCACAGTAATGGTGGCAGTCCGGCAGCAGCGGGAGCAGCCAGTCGAGGTGCGAGTACTTGCCGCCGTACCAGCCGAACGCGATCCGCTTGCGGCCGGACGGAACGGAAATGGGTGGTGGGGCGTTGCGGCGGGCGGCCATTTAACCATCTCGTCGGGACACGCGAACAGTCTACTATCGGCAACCCGACGCAGGAACTGGCCGCGATGTGTGGACCTCGAAGCGGCCCAGGTCGCACACCACCAGCAGGGGCGGGTTGCCCAGCGCCTCGCGGTACTGGGTGAGCTGCTGGTAGGCGGCCTTCAGGGCCTTCTTCTTGCCCTTGTACTCCCAGCCGAAGAAGCCCCGCCGCCACACGTCGGCGAACCCCCGGCCGCCGCCGTCCTTGGTCAGCCCCTTCTCGAAGGTGAACCAGTCGCCCGTCGGGTCGGCGGCGGCCGGGGTCGGCTGGCCGAGGACGTGGCACAGGTCGAGGAAGTGTTCCTGACAGGCGGCCCGCTCCTTGAGGTCGGCGGCCTGCCACTTGGCGACGAACTGGTCGGCGGTCATGCGGCCAGTGTACCCCCGGCCGCCGGCCGGCTCAATTCGCATCCGCCGCCGGCCGATACCTGTCAGCCGCGAACTATGGTGACGGCAGCCGGCTTCATTCGTTCGTCGTGCCCAACCCACCAGGGTTCCCATGACCGCGCCCGTCCTGCTCGCCGACGGCTTCGAGGATTTGTCGCTGTTCGCCCCGCTGTTCCGCCTGCGGGAGGAGGGGGCCGAGGTGCGGCTGGCCAGCCCGCTGTTGACCGCCGCCGCCGGGTACGACCCGGCCGAGGCGCCCGCCTTCTGGGACCGGATGGACGCCGGCGGCGGCAGCGGGCCGGTGTTCGCCTCGACGCACCCCGCACCCGCCTCCCGCATCGCCGACCTGAAGCGGTGGCAGGCGGAGGCCGGCCGGCTGCTCGGCGACCCGCAGCCGGAGCGGGCGTTGCCGGGGCGGTGATCGTCTTTTGTCGGGTGGTGCCGAGCCTTCGAGGCCCACCGTTCGCCGCCAGCCGCCCGACGGTGGGCCTCGAAGACTCGGCACCACCCTACAAAAGGCGGATGCCTCCTCCTCCTCCCCTCCACGGCGTCCGCGTTCTCGAAGCCGCCCGGGTGCTGGCCGGGCCGTTCTGCGGCCAACTGCTGGCCGACCTCGGGGCCGACGTGGTCAAGCTGGAGCGGCCCGGCGGCGGCGACGACACCCGGGCTTGGGGGCCGCCGTTCCGCGGCGACCTGTCGGCGTACTTCCTGAGCTGCAACCGCAACAAGCGGTCGGTCACGCTCGACATCCGGCACCCGGCCGGGGCGGCCGTACTCGACACACTGCTAGCCCAGTCCGACGTACTGCTGGAGAACTTCCGCACCGACAGTCTGCCGAAACTGAAGCTGACGCCCGCGGCACTGCTGGCCCGGCACCCGCGGCTGGTGGTCTGTTCCGTCTCCGGGTTCGGCCGCACCGGCCCGCTGGCCGACGCCCCGGGGTACGACTTCGCGGTGCAGGCGCTCAGCGGGCTGATGGGCGTCACCGGCCCGCCGGGCGGCCCGCCGGTCAAGGTCGGCGTGGCCGTCGTGGACGTGCTGACCGGGCTGTACGCGGCCACGGCCGTGCTGGCGGCGTTGCACGCCCGGGAGGACTCGGGCCACGGCTACCACATCGACCTGGCCCTGCACGACTGCGCCCTGGCCGCCCAGGTGAACATGGCCCAGGCGTTCCGCACCGGCGGCACCCAGCCGCCGCGGCAAGGCAACGCCCACCTGCAGATCGTGCCGTACGACCTGTTCCCGACGGCGGACGGGTCGCTGGTGCTGAACGTCGGCAACGACTCGCAGTGGCGGAGCTTCTGCACGGTCGCCGAAGACGCGGCACTCGGGGCCGACCCGCGGTACGCCACCAACCGCCAGCGGGTGACGCACCGGGCCGAGGTGGTGCCCCGCGTCGCGGCCCTGCTGTCGGCGCGGCCGACGGCCGAGTGGGAGCGCCGGTTGGAAGTCGCCGGGGTACCCCATGCGGTAGTCCGGGACTACCCGGCGGTGTTCGCCGACGAGCAGGTGAAGCACCGCGGCATGGCCCTGACCGTCACGGACCCCGGGGGGAAGCCGGTGGAGCTGGTCGGGTCGCCGTTCGGGGCGTTCGGGGTGGGCGAACACCGCTCGCCGCCGAGGCTGGGGGCGGACACCGACGCGGTGCTGGCCGGGCTAGGGCTGAGTGCGGAACAGGTGGCGGCGTTGCGGGCGGCGGGGGTGGTGTGACCGTTCGACCCGCCGGCACCCTACCGCCGGCGATGGTAGCGAACCGCCGACACCACCACCGTCCGCCCGTCGACTGCCAGTTCGTAGTCCACTGACAGCGGCAGCTCGATCAGGATGCGGACCTGACCGTCCCGGGACTCGCCGTCACGGAGCGGGTCCGCGGTCAGCCGGCGGTCGATCTCCGCCGTCGCCCGGGCGACCGCGTCGGCCGCCCCGTCCGCCTTGGCCCGCAGGTACAGGTCGATCAGCGCCGGCTCCAAGTCGGCCAGCCAGATGACGGTGAACCTCATCACGACCTCTCGCCGGCGTCGACTCGTCGCAGCAGATCGAGCACCTCGGCCGTGGTCCGACCGTTCGTCCCGTCCCACCGGCGGACGACCCCGTTCGCCCGGTCCTCAGCCGCTTGGCGGGCCGACTCGGCGAGCGCCAGCTCGTACTGCCACTTCTCGAACTCGGCCGTCGGCACGAAGTACCCGAGCACTTTGCCGTCCGGCCCTCGCAGCTCTTGTCCCACGACCGACCCTCCGCGGGGGTGTCCCACCTCATCATACCATCCCCGCCGGCCGGCCGTACAATCCCCGGCACTCACCCACGCGCCTCCCGGAGTAGTGCCCGATGCCGACCAACGCCCCCCTGCACCGCAAGCTCCGCATGGGCCTGGTCGGCGGCGGCCAGGGGTCGTTCATCGGCCGCGTCCACGCCACCGCCGCTGTCCTCGACAACCGGGCCGTCCTCGTTGCGGGCGCCCTGTCCAGCGACCCGGCCCGCGCGAAGGCCAGCGCACCCGACTACGACATCCCCGCCGACCGGGCATACGGCACCTTCCAGGAGCTGCTGGCCGCCGAGGCGGAGCGGCCGGACAAGATCGATTTCGTATCGGTGACGACGCCCAACCACACCCACTTCGCCGTGGCGAAGGCCGCCGCCGAGGCCGGGTTCAACGTGGTGTGCGACAAGCCGATGACCTTCGACCTCGCGCAAGCCGAGGAACTGTTGAAGGTGGTGGAGAAGTCCGGCGTCGTCTTCGCCGTCACGCACAACTACACCGGCTACCCGCTGGTCCGCCAGGCCCGGGAGATGGTCCTGAGCGGCGAGCTGGGCGAGGTGAACGCCGTCCGCACGAGCTACATCCAGGGCTGGCTCCGCACCCGGCTGGAGTCGAGCGACCAGAAGCAGGCCAAGTGGCGGACCGACCCCAGCCAGAGCGGCGTGGCCGGCTGCTTCGGGGACATCGGCACCCACGCCTACAACCTCGGCCGGTTCATGACGGGTCTGCTGCCGAGCGAGATCAGCGGGCACCTCAAGGTGTTCGAGAGCGGCCGGGCGCTGGACGACTACGGCACCGCCCTGGTGCGGTTCGAGAACGGGGCACTCGGCACGGTGACGGCCAGCCAGATCAGCCACGGCCGGGAGAACGACCTGCGGATCGAGGTGGACGGCACCCGGGCGTCACTGGAGTGGCACCAGGAGGAGCCGAACAAGTTGTCCGTGCGGAAGAACGGCGAGCCGCACCGCATCTACACCCGCAACGGCGGGCCGTACCTCGGGGCCGCGTCCACCAGCGCCAGCCGGCTACCGAGCGGCCACCCGGAGGCGTTCTTCGAGGCGTTCGCCAACGTGTACACGGCCTTCTACGACGCGGTGGTGAGGCGGGCGGCCGGCGAGACGGTGGAGCCGGTGAACACGGTGTACCCGAACGTGTACGACGGGGTGGAAGGGATGCTGTTCATCACCCAGATGGTGGCCAGCAGCCAGCAGAACGGGGCGTGGCTGCCGCTGCGACACCCGCGGAGCCGGAAGTGACCCGCCGCGGGTTCAACCGCATCGAACTCGGGTGCGTGGCGCTCATCATCGGGGTGCTCGTGCTTGCTCTCGTGCCAGCCGTGCTGAAGGTGCGGCGGGCGGCCGACCGGGCCAAGTGCCAGAGCCACCTCAAGCAGTTAGCCCTGACCCACCACAACTCCGCCGCGAACCACGGCGGCCGGCTGCCGACCGCCGCCGTCCCGCACCCGACCCTGCCGCCGGACGGCCGGCTGAGCTGGTACGTGTCGATCCTCCCGTACTGCGAGCAGCAGGCGTTGCACGCGCGTTTCGACCTCGCCGCCGGGTGGGACGCCCTGGCCAACCGCGGCCCGGCGGCAGCCCCGCTCCAGTGGTTCCGCTGCGCGGCCGTCAAGCCGGTGACGGCCGACTGTCACTACGTCGGGGTGGCCGGGGTCGGGGCGGACTCCCCCGACCTACCCGAGGGCGACCCGCGGGCCGGGGCACTCGGTCACGACCGCCGCCGGCCGCTCGACCAGGTTGGGTTCCCGGACGGCACCTCGAACACCCTGTTGCTGGCGGACGACGGCCGGGAACCCGGGCCGTGGGCGCGGGGCGGCTTCTCGACGGTCGGCGGGGTGGACCCGGCCGCCGGCCCGCCCAACCGGCTCCACCCCGCCGACCGGGACCGGGGGTCGGCCACCCCGGCGGCGCTGGCCGACGGGGCCGTCCGGCTGTTCGCCGCCGACACCGACCCGGCCGTGTGGGCGGCCCTGGCCACCGCCGCCGGCGGCGAGTCGGTGCCGCCGGACTGACCGCTCACGCCTCCAGCGCCGCCCGGTCCTGCGGCAGCATGTCGGCGAACGCCGCCTGGTAGCTCGCCTCCAGCGGCACGTTGACGTACCGGCCGGCCCGCAGGAACAGCGGCATGTCGGTCAGCCGGTCGCCGGCCGCCAGCGGTTCGACGTAGCACCGGGCGGCGTCCCCGGCCTCGTAGGCGACCAGTGCCAGCGGCTTGTCGTGCGGCGGCACCCACGTATCCCCGCCCAGCTCCGGCCAGACCGCCCCGTGGACCCCGGCCGGGTCGCGGACCCCCGGCGGGAACGGGTCGATGACCAGCACATGGACGCCGCCGTCGATGGCCCGGACCAGCTTGCGGACGAACGCCGCGAACCGCTTGGTGGCCAACTTGTTGCCGCGGGACACGAGCTCGACGATCGCCACCACCCGGTCGCCGCTGCCGTGGCCCAGCCGCACCGTCACCCGCTTCTGGGCCTGTGCGACCGGCCGGGGCGGGGCGACGGCCGCCACCGCCACCCGGGGCGGCGTGTCGGCCACGCTCCACGGCAGGCGGCCGGAATCAGCCGGCGGGAGATCGGGCAGTTCGAACGTCACCACGTCCGGCCCGGCCGGGCGGGTCACCTGCTCGGGGCGGGCGTAGTAGCCGGCGGGCAGCACTCCAGCGTTCAGGGCGTGGCAGATGGCATAAATCCAGCGGCCGTGGAACTCGTGGTAGGCGTAGTCCGGCAGCTTGGTCCAGTCGTGCAGCGGCATGGCGTCCTCCGTGGCGACGGCCGTATTCTACCACCCCGTCACACCCACCGGCTGCCCACGTCCACCAGCCGGCAGGCGAACCCCACCCACACGATGAACCCGGCCCCGCACCCGACCGCCAGTCGGGCCGCCCCCCGGCCGTCGGCCGGCAGCAGCGGGAAGAACACGGCGGCGACGGTCCGCGGAAATTGCCAGCCGACCACCCCGACCACCAGCCCCCACAGCAGCAGCCCGCCGAGGGCCACGAACAGGGTGAGCAGAACCCCCGACCTGAACGGCACCCGGTCGAGCGCCGGCAGGGTCAGTTCGTACAGCGTTCGATCGGATGGGCTGATTCGCCAGGCGCCGTCCACCCGCATCAGCGGCACGGGCGGCACCTGCTGGCCCATCCGCCCGTCCCGTAGACGGACCACCGCGGGCCCGTGCCGCAGCATCACCGTGTTGTCGTCCCGTACCTCCGCCACATGTTCCCGGTACCGCTCGGCCGGCTCGACCGCCGTGTTGAAGACGAGGGGTGCCAGTGTCAACGGCCAGAGGGTGACGGCCAGCAGCAGCGGCAGGCTCACCAGCACGACGGGAGGGTATACGAGCCAACGCCGCGCCCCGAGCGGCTGCCCCCGCTCGGCGGCCAAGGCCACGGCCGCCCGGCCGAGCAGATAAGCCACGACGAGTGACAGCCCCATCGTGGGGATTGCTAGCACGGTTAGGAACAGACAGAGGTACGCCAGCCGCCAGTCCTCCGGCCCACTCCAAAGCACGCCGACCACGCCTACCGCCCGCCCCCTCAGCCCGGCCAACACCGTCCGCGGGCTGAACCCGCCGGCCGGGCGAGTCGGCAAGGCCGGCGCCCACCCGGCCGGCGGGCCGAGGGCGGCCAACACCGCCTCCAGTTCCACCAGCGACACCGGCCGGGCGTGGGCCGCGAACTCGACCGCGACGTGCTCGCGGATGTCCGCCTCAACGTCGGCCGGGTCCAGGTCGGCGGCGGCCACGGCCGCCCGCACCTGCGACAAGTAGGCGTCCAGCCGGGCGACCGCCGCGGCCGTGAACTCGGTGGCGACCCCGCTCATGGCTTCCCCTCGGTGGTGGTCGTCACTCGGTCGATGCCGTCCCGCACGGCCGCCCACTGGCGGACCATCTCGGCCAGCGTCCGCCGGCCCTTCGGGGTGAGCTGGTAGTACTTGCGGGCCGGCCCCTCGGCGCTCTCGACCAGCGTTGTCTCCACCAGCCCGTCCTTCTTGCACCGGCTGAGGATCGGGTACACCGTCCCCTCGCCCATGCTCAGGCCGCCGCCGGCCGCTAGCCGCTTGACGATGTCGTACCCGTACAGCTTGTCCCGCCGCAGGCTGGCCAGCACGCACAGGTCCAGCAGGCCCTTGCGGAGCTGCGTCGCCCAGTTGGCCAGGAAGTCCGGGTCCATGTGGGCCAGTATATGGCCATGCAAGGTAGCAGTCAATGGGTGGCTGACAGCCGACCTAAACTGACCGGGTGACGACCGCCCACGCCCTGCTCGCCGCCTGCCTGGCCGACCCGGACGCCGATCTGCCGCGGCTGCTGTACGCCGACGCCCTGGACGACGCCGGGGACGAGGGCTACGCCGCCTTCGTGCGGGACCAGGTCGCGCTGGCCGCCAGCCCGCCGTGGGAGCCGTCGGCCGTGCTGGCCCGCCACCGCCGGCCCGACCTCCGCACCGGCGGCCCGTACCGCCACCGCCTACCGCCGGCCGGCAGTACCCTCGCCGACTGGCACCCGGAGGCGCCGTTCCGCCGCGGCCTCGGCTGGGCGGTCAAGGTGGATCAGCTCGGCGACCTGCTGGCCACCGGCGACGCCCTGTTCGCAGCCGCCCCGGTCGGCGAGCTGCACCTGCCGACCGCCCCGTTCCGGGAGGGCTGGCAGGCGCTGGCCGCCCGGCCGTGGATGAGCCGGGTGCGGGTGCTGCGGTTCACCGGGGTGCGGCTGCCCATCGAACCCGTCCGCATCCTCGGGGAGGCACCTGGCGGGGTGCGGGAGGTGCGGTTCGACCGGGCCAGCAGCCCGGCCGCCGGCGACCTGTTCGGCGGGCTGGCCCGGTCCCCGCTCGGCCGCCAGCTCACCGCCCTGCACCTAATGAACGGGTACGCCGCCGAGCTGGACGAACTGCTCGACGAGCTGGGCGACGCCCGGCTGCGGGTGGAGACGCTGTCGCTGAAGATGATGGGGCTGACGCCCCCCACCGCCGGCCGGCTGGCCGCCGGCGGGCTGCTGGACCGGGTCCACACCCTCGACCTGTCGCACTGCCAGGCGCTGGGCGACCGCGGGCTACAGGCGGCGACCCCGGCCGGCGGCCCGCCCCGGCTGCGGTCGCTCACCGTGTCCCGCGCCCGCGTCGGCGACGGGGCGGTGTGGTGGGCGTGCGTGGCCGGCTCGCTGGCCGGGCTGAAGCACCTTGACCTGTCGAGTAACCCGCTCGGCCCGGACGGGCTACGGCCGTTCGACCGGGACACCCCGCCGGCCGGCCTGCGGTCGCTCGGGCTGGCCGGCTGCACCGTCACCGACCTGGGGGTGAAGCGGCTGACCGCGTCGGCCGTGTGGCCGAACCTCGTGGAGCTGGACCTGCGGCTGAACCCGCTGGTCGGCGACACCGGCGGCCGGCACCTGCTGCAAGCGGCGACGCCGCCGGCACTGAAGGCACTGCTGCTGGCGGGCACCGGCATCGGCGACGGGCTGAGACTCAAGCTGCGGGACAAGTACGGCGGGGCGGCGGTGTTCGACGACTGACCCACGCCCGGCCGCCGGACCTGGAAACGAAACGACCGCGGGGGGCGATCACTCGCCCCCCGCGTCGGACTCGCACGCACGCCCCCGCTCAGTAGCGGACGGTGAACCCGAGCGTCACCCCTTGCAGGTAAAAGTCGCTCTGCGACACCACCGGACTCGGGACGTTGATGGCGTTGCCCAGCCCGTAGCTGAAGCTGCTCGGCACGGTGGCCGGGTTGACCACGTTCGTGTACTGGTCGCCGGGGCGGGCCACCCGGTTGATGTACAGGAAGTTGTACCCGACATGAGTGCTGAACCAGCTCGACCACTGGTAGCCCAGGCTCAGGTCCACCTGCGGGATGAACCCGAACTCGTCGTTCGTGTACTTGCCGATGTTGGTGCTGTTGGCGTACAGCCCGCCGGGCACCACCGACTTGAAGGCGGTGCCGGTCGCGTCCACCCCGTACAGGGAGCTGTGGCCGTCCACCGTCACCTCCTCGTGCATCAGGCCGAAGGCCGCCGACAGCCGGCTCTGGATCACCCAGCGGTTCAGGTACAAGGCGCTCTTCAGGGCCACGTTACCGCCGTAGAAGCGGTTGGACGTGCGAAAGCGGTCGCTCACCTCGATGGTCACCGGCCCGGTGTACGACTTGCCGTCGAACGGGGCCGTCTGGGCCTGGTTGACGACCGTCCCGTTGGCGTCCAGGCGGTTGCCCAGGATGTTGCTGCCGGAGTCGATCCGCAGCTCCTCCTCCAGCGACAGGTAGCGGAACCCGGCCAGCAGGTTCACGTCCCACAGCCGGCCGCCGTCGCCGCACCCGTCCGGGCAGGACCGGAACAGGTTCGTCACGAAGCTGCCCTCGGCCCCGTAGCTCATGCTGGTGGACAGCACCCGGGCGTACCCGCTGGCGTACGTCGGGAACGTCACCAGCAGGGCGTCCGTCAGCCCAGTGGTGGCGTTGACGAACGGCCGGGCGTACAGCGGCTGGCCGCCCGCGTCGCTGGACACCAGCGTGTCGTTCTTGCGGGTCTCGGTCAGGAACCCGCCCAGCTCGATCCCGTGCCGCCGGGCGTCGTCGTAGAACCAGCCGGTGTGGATGTTGAACCCGGTGAACACCCCGTAGCCGAGGTTCTGCTGGCCGGCCTGCACGGTGGTGCCGACGGCCCCCAGGATGCCCCGGCTGGCCGGCGGCCCGCTGGTCAGCAGCGGCCCCATGACCGTCTGCCGGGGGACGAACGACAGCAGGAAGTCGGCGTCCGTCCAGAACCGGGCGCCGATGCGGCCGTGAACCCCGGCCCCGTTGTCCTGCGGGGGCGGCGCCCCGTAGGGGCCGGGCGGCGGGTACATGGGGCCGCCCATGCCCGGGCCGCCCATGCCCGGGCCGCCCATGCCCCCCATGGGGTCGCCGCCCATCATGCCGGGCGGCCCGCCCATCTGGGGCGGAATGGGTTCGCCGTTGCCGCCGGCCGGCATCAGCCCCATGCCGGGGCCGCCGGCCACCCCGATGGGCATGGGCGGGGGTGGGGTCTGTGCGACCACCCCGCCGGCCCCGGCGGCCACCGCCGCGATCGTACCCAGCAACCGTGTCCGCATGGCACGCTCCCTGTGCTGTCCGCCCTGGCGGTGGGGTCGGCCGGCTCCCCCGCGCCTTCGGACGGAACGAACCCGTCCTCCTACCCGGTAGAATCGGCACCCCCCGGCCGGAACATGAGGCGCAGGGGGCAAAGTCGCCCGGACCGGCAGGAAGGGTGGGAAGCGGGGGAAGGTGGGGCGGGGCCTCAAGCCGGTCTAGACGACGCCGGGACGGCCAGCCGGTCGGCCAGTTCTGCTCCGGACTGAGCACTGGCGGCCAGCAACAGGATGTCCAGCGGCAAACTGCCGATCCCATCCGTGCTGTCGGCCGCCCGCCGCGACAGAGCCGCCGGCGCAACGACGTAGCAGCGGCCGCGGAACCGGGGGAATCGGGCCATGAAGGCGACCACCCCGCCCCGACGGTGGCCCGGCCGGGAGGCGATCTCGAAGGCCAGGGGCTGCTCCGGGTGGTCGTACACCAGGTCGATCTCGTCCTCCTTGTCCCGCCAATAGTACAGCCGGGTCTGGCTCTGAAGGCCGAGGGCGTGCAGGTGGCTGGCCGCCAGGTTCTCGAACAGCAGGCCCATTTCGGTGGCGTCGGTCAGGGGGCCGAGACCCCGCTGGAGGGCGGCGTTGCGGACCGCCCCGTCCACGAAGTACAGCTTCCGCCCCCGCCGCTGCTTGGCCCCTTCTGACCCGGCGTAGTTCTGCAGGGTGAACACCAGGAACGCCCGCTCCAGATAGGACAGGTAGCGGTCGAACGTCTGCTGACTCAGCCCGGTGTCGCTGCCGATGCCCGTCGGCGACAGGATGCCGGTGAACTGCCCGGCCAGGGTGTACAGCAGACGCTCCAACCCGAGCGGGCTGTCCAGGTCGAAGGCCTGGGGAATGTCTTTGTACACCGCCCGCTCGACGGCGTCACTCCGCAGGGTCCGCTGGGACTGGAGCAGCAGCGTCGACTCGTCGGCCCGGTCGGCGTTGCCGGCCAAGAGCAGTTCGGGGAACCCGCCGGTCAGGATGAACCGCCGCCGCCGGTCGGTCAGGTCGGGTACGGTCGCCCCGGCCTCGAACCAGGCGTCCAGCGTCCGGCCCAAGCTGGTCGCGGCCGGCACGGCCGGCACCGCCACCTTGCCGAGCTGGAGGTACTCGGCAAACGAGTACGGGGCAAGGTACTGCTCGTCCCAACGCCCGATCCCGCTCTCCAGCCGGCGGTCGCGGAGGGCCGCCTTCGCGCTCGACGTGCCGACGATCCGTACCGGCCAGTTGTCGTCGTAAAACGTCTTCAGCCAGAGATCCCACTGGTCGGCATACGTGACCTCGTCCAGGAAGAGGAACACCGGGGCGGCGGCCGTGGCACCGACGCTGACGACGCGCACCAAGTTGCCGAGTGGGACGGTCATGAGCAGCGGGTGATCCAGCCGTAGCCACCAAACGCGGCTGGCCGGCACCCCGTTCTGCAGGAGCCGACGGACGGTCTGATACATGGCTGTGGTTTTGCCCACCCGCCGAGGGCCGAGGACGACGTGGAATCTCCGCGGTTCGTCCGCCAGAAGCCTCTTCCAAAGGACGGCGGCGAGCGGCCGCTCGACTTCACGGGCTAGGGCGTCCGGTACGGTGCCGTCGAGCCGCCAGGGGTTCTGCTCCACCAACACCCGCTCGAAGTCAGCTGGCGCAGGTTGCCATCCCGACTTGTTTTTTCGTGGCATCTCGTCAGCTTAGCGTCCTGAAGGCCACGCAAGAATAGCATCCACAATGTGGATGCTAAAAATGCTTTAGCAACCGTGTCCCCTCCGGGCCGGTCGCTGCTGCTGAGTGTCTTCGCGGTGGGTCAGGCGTCGGTGGTCTACCCGCCGAACTGGCCGAGGAGCTGTTGCAGCGGCACGGCCGTGGTCCCGGTACCGGTGGTGCCGGACCCTGTGGTACCCGTCGTGGTCGTGGCGGTCGTGCCGGCGAACAGCTTCTGGCCGGTGGCGTCGGCTAGCAGGCCGGCGGCCAGGGCGAACTCCCGGTCCACCGTCTGTACACCCTTGCGGCTGCTGCCGCTGTACAAGTAGCCGATGGCCCCAGACCCGCCGACGGTCAGCACGTCGTTCACCACGGCCGTCGTGGAACTGGACGTGGCGCCGGGCACCGCACCCACCCGGACGCCGCCGCGGTCGTCGGCCAGGCCGGCGAAGAAGTCGAGCAGCGGGGCGGCGACGGCCGCGGCCGGGTCGGCCCCGGACGCCAGGGCTTTGCCGCTCACGGCGATCACCCGCGGCCCGCCGCCGGGGCCGGCCCCGAGCAGCAGGTCGGCGTACTTGTCGGCGTTGTACGCCCCGACGGCCGGGTACACCCCGTTGCGGAGGGTCGGCTCGAAGGCGAAGAAGTCGGCACACACCCGCTGCTGCACCCCGCGGAGCAGGGCCTTGCCGTCCCAGATGGCCACCCGCGGGCCGCCGCCGTAGCCGGCCGCGGCCACGATGTCCGGCACCCCGTCCCCGTTCACGTCCCCGGCCGCCACCCGCACCCCGCCGCGGAAGGCCGCGTCGTCGATGGCGTAAAAGTCGGCCAGCAGGTTGTTGGTCAGCCCGTCGAACACCTTCACCCGGGGGCCGCCGCCCTGGTCGGTGCCGGTGATCAGGTCGGCCCGGCCGTCCCCGTTCAGGTCCACGGCTGCCAGCACTACGCCGCCGGTGAAGTCGGACTCGTAAGCGTCGAACGACCGGGCCACGCTGCCGTCGGCCCCGCTCACCACCTTGACCGTCGGGGCCAGCCCGACCCCCGGGGCGGACACCACGTCGGCGATGCCGTCGCCGGTAACATCGGCCCGGGCCGACCACACCCCGCCGGTGTAGGCGGCGTCGTACACCGTCACGCTGGCCCCGGCGGACGCGGTGCCGGTGGTCGTCACCGACGCCAGGGTGACGGCCGGCTTCACCCCGCGGTCGGCCAGGAAGGTGGGGCCGGTGGGCGTGGCCGCCGCCGGGGGCGTCGCCGCCGTGGCGGTGGCGGCGGACTGGGCGGCCGTCGTGCCGGTGGCGGCGGAGGGGGTGGGGCTGGCCGGCACCCGGCGGTCTTCCAGCGGGCTGACGGCGAGGCGGGTGCGGCGGTCCACGGCGGCTCCGAAGGCGGGACGACAAGCCCCTAACTGTACCCCACACCCGGCGGGGGCGGCCAATGAGAAACCGCGGCCGGCGCGGGCCGGTAAGATATCGACGCCGCACGACCGGAGGGGGATGAGTGATGGCCGACGAGCTGCGGGCCGCCACCGTCGAGCTGACCCTGGCCAGCCGGGCCGACCCGGCCAAGTCGGTGACGGTCCAGGCGGTGGCCCTGCCGGACGTGCCCACCACGGTCATCGCCCCGCCGTCGCTGCTGGCCCGGCTGGGACTGGCCGAGCGGCAGCGGAAGCGGAGCGTCACCCCGGCCGGCGTGGCCGAGGTGGCCGTCCACGCCCCGGCGACGGCGACCATCGGCGGCCGGCACTGCGGGGTCGAGCCGGTGGCCGGCGTCGAGGGCGGGCCGGTGCTGGTCGGCCAGATCGTGCTGGACCAACTCGACGGGGCAGCCACCCTGGGCGTACATTCCTCGACATGAAGCACGTCATCGTCATCCCGGACGGCTGTGCCGACGACCCCGTGGCCGCCCTCGGCCACCGCACCCCGCTCCAGGCCGCCCGGCTGCCGCACATGGACCGGGTGGCCCGACTCGGCGTCTGCGGGCTGGCCCACAACGTCCACCCGACCCTGACCCCGGCCTCCGACGTGGCGACGCTGTCGCTACTCGGCTACGACCCGCTGACGGTGTACACCGGCCGCGCCCCGCTCGAAACCGCCGCGATGGGCATCCGCCTCGGGCCGGACGACTGGGCCGTTCGCTGCAACCTGGTCCACGCGCCCGACGGCTACATGCGGGACTTCACCGCCGGGCACATCGACACGGCCGACGCCCGGGAACTGATCGCCGCGCTACAGGCCGAACTCGGCGACGGCACCCTGGAGTTCCACCCCGGCGTGCAGTACCGGCACATCCTGGTCTGGCGGGGCAAGCCGGGCGACGGTTGCCCGCTGGCCGGCACCACCGCCCAGCCGCCACACGACATCCCCGACCGACTCGTGAGTGACCATTTGCCGAAGGGGCCGGGCCGCGACCTGCTGGTGCGGCTGATGGAGGCCAGCAAGCCGATTCTGGCGAAGCACCCGGCCAACGCCCGACGGGTGGCGGCGGGCCAGAAGCCGGCGACGCAAATCTGGCTGTGGGGCCACGGCAAGGCGCCGACCGTCACCCCGTTCGAGCAGGTGTACGGCAAGCGGGGGGCGATGATCTCGGCCGTCGATCTGGTGCGGGGCGTCGGGGCGCTGCTCGGCTGGCACCGCATCGACGTGCCGGGGGCGACCGGCTACCTGGACACCGACTACGCGGCCAAGGGCCGGTACGCGATCGAAGCGGTCGGGGCGTTCGACGTGGTGTGCGTGCATGTCGAGGCGCCGGACGAGGCGTCGCACGAGGGCCGGGCGGGCGAGAAGGTGACGGCGCTGGAGCGGATCGACGAGCACGTCGTCGGCCCGCTGCTGGCGGCGCTGCCGCGGTACGGCGACTATCGGCTGCTGGTGGAACCCGACCACCGGACGACGCTGGCCACCCGCGCCCACGCCCACGGGCCGGTGCCGTTCGCCGCCTGCGGCGCCGGCATCGCGCCGGATGCGTCCACCAGTTACGACGAGCCGACGGCCGAGCGGAGTGGGCTGAGCTTCGACCCGGGGTGGACGCTGATGAAATGGTTCCTGGGACGGTAGCCGGGTGTGGTACGATGCCCCACCCCGGCACCACAGGCACACATGCCGGACCATACCGTGACCCGCGCCCCGGACGGCCCGCCCCCGGCCGACACCGTAGACGGGCCGACCGCCTCGTTGTCCGGGCCGTACACCGACCCAACCCCGCACGCCAAGGGCGGGCTGGGTGAGGTGTTCAAGGCCACCGACCCCGGGCTGCACCGGGTGGTGGCCATCAAGCAGCTCCTGCCGCACCACGCCGACCGGCCGGACAGCCGCCGCCGGTTTCTGGTCGAGGCCGAGGTGACGGCCCGGCTGGAACACCCCGGGGTGGTGCCAGTGTACCGGCTGTTCGCCGACGCCGCCGGCCGGCCGGCCTACGCCATGCGGTTCGTGCAGGGGGCCACCCTGGACGACGCCGTCCGGGCGTACCACGCCGGGCCGGCCGACCCGGTGGCCTTCCGCCGGCTACTGCTGTCCGTCCTCCAGGTGTGCCAGACGGTGGCCTACGCCCACAGCCGGGGGGTGATCCACCGGGACATCAAGCCGCAGAACGTCATGCTCGGCCAGTTCGGCGAGACGCTGGTGGTGGACTGGGGGCTGGCCAAGGTGGTCGGTCGGGCGGCCGACCGGGCGGCCGACGGGCCGGCCGGGGAGGGCACCCTGGTGCTGGCCGACGACGGGTCGGGCGGCCACACCCAGATGGGGTCGGCGGTCGGCACCCCGGCGTACATGTCCCCGGAGCAGGCGGCCGGGCGGTGGGACGTGATCGACCACACCACCGACGTGTACGGCCTGGGGGCCACCCTGTTCGCCGTGCTGACCGGCCGCCCGCCGCTGGAGCTAGGGAACTGGCCGGCGCTACAGCAGCGGATCCAGCAGGGCGACATCCCCCGGCCGCGGCAGGTGAACGCCGACGTGCCGCGGCCGCTGGAGGCAGTCTGCCTGCGGGCGATGGCGCTGAAGCCGGCCGACCGCTACCCGTCGGCGGCGGCGGTGGCGGCCGACCTGGAACACTGGCTGGCCGACGAGCCGGTGGCGGCCTACTCGGAGCCGCCGCGGGCGCGGCTGCGGCGGTGGGAGCGGCGGCACCGGGCGCTGGTCGGCATGGCGGCCGTACTCCTGCTCACTGCCTTGGCCGGGTCGGCCGTCGGGCTTATTCTCCTCGGTCAGAAGAACCGGGAAATCAACGGGCAGCGACGCACCGCAGAGATCGCACAAGTCCGGGCGGAAGCGCTCAACCGGTTCCTGATCGACGACCTGCTCAAACAGGCCGACCCGGTGAACAATCCGGCCGGAGACACGATCACCGTCCGCCAACTGCTCGACAAGGCGGCGGATAAACTCGACGCCCAGACCAACCTCGCCGGGTAACCGGAGGTCGAGGCCGAGGTCCGGGCGGTCATCGGCCACGCTTACGAGTACCTCGGGGTGTTCGACCGGGCGGAGCGGCATTACCACCGGGCGTGGGACATCCAGGCCCGGCTGCTCGGGCCGGACCACGAAACCACCTTGGCCGTCCGAAACAATTATGTCTGGACGGTCGTCACCCAGGGGCGGCGACCGGACGCGGAGGGGCTGGCCCAGGCCGCGCTCGACGACAGCACTCGGACCCTCGGGGAGTCCCATGCGGAGACGGGCAAGGCGTCCAACAACTTGTCCGAGGTGTTCCTGCACACGGCGCGATACGACGAGGCCGTGGTCCTCCGTCGCCGGGCCCTCGGGATCATGGTCGCGGCCCTCGGCCCGGGGGACGAGCGGACCCTGGAGGTCGCCAACGACCTGGGTGTCGCGCTGATCACCGCGGGCCGCCCGGCCGAGGCGATACCGATCCTGCGGGCGACCGCGGACCACCGCCGCCAGCTCGACCCCCGGAATCTGGAGTACGCGACCGTTCTGAATAACCTGGGGGGGGGACTGATCGGGGCGGGCCAATTCGCGGAGGCCGAGGCTCCCCTCCGAGAGGCGGTCGCCCGGAGAACCGCAGCCATCGGAGCGGACTTCCAAGGGACGCTGGCGGCCCGGAACCTGTTGGGGTACGCCCAGGAGGGCCAGGGCCGGTGGGCCGAGGCCGAGTCGAGCTACCTGGCCGTCCTGGCCGACCGCCGCCGGGTCGCGGGGCCGGGCCGGCCTGACATGTACGTCCTGCGGACGGTCGGGTTCTTGGCCCGGTTGTACGCCAAGCAGGAGCGGTGGCCGGACGCCGCCCGTTACCTCGCCGAGTTGATCCTGGCCGAGAAGCCCGGCCCGGGCCGGACCATCGACAACATTGCCCCGCCGCTCGCCACGGCGCTGGACCAGGCGACCGCCCCGGCCGGGGCCGGGGCGGTGTTGCGAGAGGCCCACGAGGTCGTCAAAATGCGCATGTGGAAGGGGGACTGGCTGACAGCCGAGGTCGGGTCTCGGTACGGCGACTGTCTCCGCCGTCAGGGCGAGTACGCCGAGGCAGAGCCGATCCTGCTCGCCGCTGCGGCCGAGATAGACAAAGCGGTCGGGGTTCCGCCCAGGGGGGTGGCCGCCGCTCGCCGGCGGATGATCGACCTGTACACCGCCTGGGGAAAGCCGGCCGAGGCGGCGAAGTGGCAGAAAGCCTTCGCCGAGTTGACTGCCGATCAGAAGTAACCCGCCGCAAGGTGCCGCATGGCCGGTCCGCTCGTTGCCCTGTTGCTCGTGGCCGCCGACCCCGCAACCCCCACCCTGCGGTGGTACGGCCAGTCCATGGTCCAGCTCACCACCGCCGGCGGCAAGCGGGTGGTGTTCGACCCCCACGCCATCCCCGAGTTCGGCCCCCCCCGGGTGGACGCCGACATCGTCCTGCTGTCCCACCGCCACTCGGACCACACCCAGATGTCCGCGATCATCGAACCGAAGGCGGCCCGCGTCTTCCACGGGTTGAAGGAAGCCGCCGGCGGCCGGCCGCCGGATTGGGCCAAGGTGGACGAGAAGGTGGGCGGCATCCGGGTGCGGAGCGTGCCGCTGTTCCACGACGCCGAGGCCGGCATGGTCCGCGGCAAGAACAGCGCCTGGGTGGTCGAGGCCGACGGGCTGACCGTCTGCCACCTCGGCGACCTCGGCCACGACCTGACCCCGGCCCAGGCGGCGGCCGTCGGCCCGGTGGACGTGCTGCTGGTGCCGGTCGGCGGCATCTACACGGTCAACGGCGAGCAGGCCAGGCGGGTGGTGGCCCAGGTGAAGCCGCGGCGGCTGGTCGTGCCGATGCACTACGGCGTCCCCGGGGTGTACGACGAGCTGCTCACCGCCGACGAGTTCCTGGACGGCCTGCCGCGGGTGAAGCGGCAGGCGTCGAACGCCGTGCCGATCCCGGCGGAGGTGCCGGCCGGCGGGTTCGAGGTGGTGGTGCCGGGGTGGAAGTGAGGCGGGCGGTAATGCGTCAAATCAGTGGAGCGGGCTTTTAGCCTGCTCAGATTCGAG